>NZ_LWBS01000412.1 GCF_001652265.1 Rhizobium leguminosarum | reverse complement strand
AGTGCGTTCTTACCTGGGGAGATCTCGCTTTGCGCCTGAAAGGGCGACGGTGTCGAGCCGGCGCGAGAAGTCAGCAGAGGCCGTAGTAGGGAGCGCCCTGGCGCGAACGAAGGGCCGAACGAGAGAGAGTGAAGTTTCCCCGAGGATGAGCAAGGCCATGCGTCAGATGCCGGAAGTGTCCGGGAGATCAGAGAGGCAAGCGGGTGAAGCCCGTTTGAACTGCGATCTCGACGAAGCCGCGCCCCCGCC
>NZ_LWBS01000411.1 GCF_001652265.1 Rhizobium leguminosarum | reverse complement strand
CACGGCTGCGAAGATCATCGCTTAATGCACGTGACATCCCTATCTCCCTGATTCGAAGGCAGCGAATCACGGCAAACAGCGACTGTCATCTCAATTCCGATTCCGCGTTCAACGGACGCGCTCTAGGACGCGGCGTGATGAACAGGGCGCATGGTTTCTGGAGCCTCGGCTTCTTCGTCACGGCGCTTGTCTCCTCGGTCGTCCGCCAAGCGGGCATTTCGATGGAACTCCATCTCGCCGCGACCTTTG
>NZ_LWBS01000410.1 GCF_001652265.1 Rhizobium leguminosarum | reverse complement strand
GAGCGGCAATCAGAAGACGATGAAACTCTTGCCAGCGACAATCAACATGATAACTTCGCTCCAACCGCGACATAAGAATCTCATCCAGATTGTCGCTCGCGTCTCATCCTGATCGTCGCGCTATAGCGTTGCGGCCCTGCGGGTGCAGGCAGCACTTGCAGCCCGGCTTTCGGACCGCCGTAGCAGGTCGCGATGGCCGCGACCTCGAAACGGAGGTTCAGACATGAGCAGGCAGCAATCCAATCAACGATC
>NZ_LWBS01000409.1 GCF_001652265.1 Rhizobium leguminosarum | reverse complement strand
GGAAAATCCAAACTCGCCGAGGCTCTGCGGTATGCCATCTCGCGTCGAGACATCTTCGAGCGCTTCCTGACCGACGGCCGCATCGAACTCGACTCCAACATAGTCGAGCGAGCAATCAGACCCCAAGTGCGCGGCGACAAACAAGGTGAGACTCAGCGTCAATCAGGATGAGACTCGGCGGCGGGGGTGTGACGAAGGGAGGGCGTAGCCCGACCGGAGTTACACCCCCGCCGCGGCGCAATTTTTCGGCGT
>NZ_LWBS01000408.1 GCF_001652265.1 Rhizobium leguminosarum | reverse complement strand
GACCTTCAAACCGGTGCTGTCGACAACCAGATGGACCGGACCTGATGTTGTGGCTCGGGACTTTGTCGACGGCAACGCCAGCCCTTTGCTCCGGCGAGACAGGGTTGAGACGTCAGGCACGGCAATATCGAACCCCATCAGCGCCGCGACACTGCGCATCAAGCCTTGGGGTCTGGCGTAGCGCCAGCCCGTAGACGACGCGCAGGGTCAAGCACAACGTAATCGCCAGATCCGAGTATTTCGGCTGACCACC
>NZ_LWBS01000407.1 GCF_001652265.1 Rhizobium leguminosarum | reverse complement strand
GGCTTCAAGCGCGCTGCGGTGGCGGTCGCCCGAAAGCTTGCGGTCATCATGCACAGCATGCTCAAGACAGGAGACGTCTTCAACAGATCGGCCGGCGCTCCCGCATAAGCGAAGTGTCAACCTTCTTTCCCTCAGCGCGTCAAACCTGATGTGAGGCACTGAGCGTCCCAGCTGCGGGCGTGGGTCGGATCATTCCGCTACAGCGGCTGCAGTTCATTGAGACTGCGCGCAAAACATAGGAAGATCCTACCTG
>NZ_LWBS01000406.1 GCF_001652265.1 Rhizobium leguminosarum | reverse complement strand
CGTGGGAATGCCACCTTCGATGATGTGTGCCGGAGCCGCCGCCTGGACGACACCATCCTCGTTCCTAAAGGCATACTTCGGCCGGCGGGTGACGATGACACGGAACTTCGCTGCCACGACATCCAGCGTAAGCGACAAGCTGACCCCATCTGGCGTTGGTAGGGTTGGCGGCTGTATTGCGGACAGACGATTCACAAACTGTGAGCTTCTATGTCTGCGCCTAGCTCTGGAACTAGAAACTTCCATATGATTG
>NZ_LWBS01000405.1 GCF_001652265.1 Rhizobium leguminosarum | reverse complement strand
GGAGCGGCAATCAGAAGACGATGAAACTCTTGCCAGCGACAATCAACATGATAACTTCGCTCCAACCGCGACATAAGAATCTCATCCAGATTGTCGCTCGCGTCTCATCCTGATCGTCGCGCTATAGAACGAGGCCAAGAGCGCCGTTGCCAGCGTCTTCGGCCGCAAATTCCTCGGCTACGCCTTCTGGCGAGCCGGGGGGATGGTCAAGAGACGGGTTGCCGACAAGGCAATCAAGGCGTTCAAGGATCGC
>NZ_LWBS01000404.1 GCF_001652265.1 Rhizobium leguminosarum | reverse complement strand
AGACGCCGAAAAATTGCGCCGCGGCGGGGGTGTAACTCCGGTCGGGCTACGCCCTCCCTTCGTCACACCCCCGCCGCCGAGTCTCATCCTGATTGACGCTGAGTCTCACCTTGTTTGTCGCCGCGCATCGTTCACCGTCAGGTGAAGTCGGCCATAGAGGCGCCGCAGCAGGGCCATCACCCGCTCGCCCGCCCGCCGCGACCGCACATAGACGTTGCAGTCGTCGGCATAGCGGCAGAAGGCATGGCTCCGCC
>NZ_LWBS01000403.1 GCF_001652265.1 Rhizobium leguminosarum | reverse complement strand
AAATACAGCCACACCGCACGGGTGATGATCTGCGGTGGAAAGCGGTGGTTCTTGTAGCTTACGGTCGGACTGTTCATCCCAACCCGTTATCCCACAATCGTTAAGCCGCAGACAACGTGACATCGCCGGCGGCTGTCGCACTGGCTCACCACGACCTAATTCGGTCGAAGCGTTTTGGTCGCAATCAGCATGACGAGATCTTCGGAGGCATCTGCGAGCGCCAGTGCCAATTCCGCAGCCGACCATCCACGTTT
>NZ_LWBS01000402.1 GCF_001652265.1 Rhizobium leguminosarum | reverse complement strand
ATCATATCGTTTCGTTGCTCACGTCGTGCGTTCGAAGCGGTTGAAGAGTGTCCCGCTCAACGAGCCCAGGAGCGCCCAGAACAAGAGGCTGGTCATGACCGCCGCGGCAACGAATTGATGCTCGAGAGCTTCCGGTGCCAGCGCGTGCATTCCTTGCGGGGCCGCAGGCGCGCCGATCAGATGAGGCGCGGCGATCAGCGCGATGGCAACCAGGGCCGCCCATGGCTTACGCTTGAATGAAATCAGTCCGATACCTGCAGCAGTTGCAAGGGCGGTTCCGATCCACCAGAGTTGCCGGTCACCAAGCGGAGCGGAAGGTGTCCCTGGCAGCTCCGGCGGCAGACCCAGCATGGGAGCGATCATGACACATGCGAACCCTGCCAATCCCCAAAGCAGGCCTTCGCGCCACGTCACCGGTTTTCCGCGCATCGCGATAAGGCCACAAAGCGCCAGCGCATATCCAATCGCGGTCAGCATGTTGGCGGCCACCGTGAACGCCATTCGTTCAAACCCGTCTGCGGGTTCCCAGGCGCCTTCTTCGTGATCGTGACCAGCGTCATGGACGTGGGCATCCACCATGGGGGACGTGGTGATCGCCTGGGGCTCCACTTCGCCCGCTTTTTCGTAGACCTCCGCCTTGGCGATCAACTGGCTTGTGCCGGCAAACTGAACCGCGCTTACGGACACACCAACGATGACGCCGGTAAGGGCAGCGGTAAAAACGATGGAGCGAAACAAAGACATTTTAGAGGCCCTCAGTGGCAAGGAAACGCATTGGCATGACGGGTGTCATGCGCTGCGTTGTGAACGATCTCGATATGGGAAAACCCTACAAAGCCGACGATGATCGCGCCAAAGCACAAGGCCATAGCCGCCTGAAGAATTCTGGCTGCGGAGTTCGCTATGATGGGCGTCGAGATGGTTGATGTTGCGGATACTGACATTTTTCGTACCTTTCGAGACGGGCGGCGTGCCCTTTGCGACGTATCTGTTGATGTTTTTGATCAGGCCGCGAGCACGGCCCGGATCTCTTCGGGGTCGATGATGCCAGCCTTGACGACTGCCTTCTCAAGCGCCGCCAGGAACTGGTCGTAGTAGTTCCATGTCGAGCGATCGACAGGATGGGCATCCTCCCAGGCCTTGATCGTCGAGATGAGTTCGTCGCGAAAATCATCCCATTCAAAAATGCCGTTCTTGGCGAGCGCCAGGGCCATTCCGAACGAGGACCGCTCCCATTGCGAACCGAAGCAGAGAGACCCGTTGGCGCGAGGCGGATTGTCGGTCTTCCCCATCATCTCGGTGATTGCGAAGTGCTCGAACTGAGTCAGCATCGTCGACGGCCTCACGCGGCCTTGGCGATGGCGACGCCCATCATAGCCTCGGGAGTAACGAGCGCCTCAAGCTCCGCTTCCGTCATTCCTTCTGTGCCAACGGGACGTTCAGGAACGACGAACCAGCGGATCTGCGCACTGGAATCCCACACCTTGATTTCGATGGCCTCGGGGACCGGGAGTCCGAACTCGCCCAGAACAGCGCGTGGTTCGCGGGCGGCGCGGCTGCGAAAGGTGGGATCCTTGTACCAGTAGGGAGGCAGCCCCAGGACCGGCCAGGGATAGCAGGAGCAAAGTGTGCATATGATAAGGTTGTGCACATCCGGCGAGTTCGCGACGGCACGCATATGCTCACCCTCGGCGCCTGCCATGCCCTCGGGCAGATTGAGTTCGGCGATCGCCGCAGGTGTGTCTGTCACGAGCCGATCTTTGAAGGACGGGTCAACCCAGGCTCGGGCGACGATCTTTGCACCGTTGAAAGGTCCCATCTTCGTTTCGAAGAAGTCGAGGACCGTGTCGACGGTCTTGTCCGTTATAATACCCTTTTTGATCAGCAGGGCTTCGAGAGCCTTGACCCGCGCGGCGCTGTAGGCTTCGCGATCCTCGCGATATTGAAAGCGGTCGATCATGTGATGTGTGCTCCTATTGGATGGCGGGTCAAGCAGCCTGTTTGGCAGATGCTGCCGCAGGCGCTTCGACGTAGTGCGAATACAGATCGGCGTAGAGACTGAAGTTTTTCTCAGTGTTGCCGGGCCAGAGGTCTTCCGGTTCAAACCGAATGCAGTAGACGGGCATTGCAGCGCCGATTCCGTCTGTCCCCGTATCGCAAAGGTAGACGTAGGCTCCGTCATAAACCGTCTCGACGGTACCGCTCTTGTTGCGAAGAAAGCCTGGAAGCCTGGTGTGCTCGATGGAGGGAACGTTCTTGATTGAAACCAAGTCGCCGACCGCGAAATCAAAAGACACATTGGTGTCGCGCTTCGGGCTGTCGCCTTCGACGAGATATTGCACCACCCGGTTGTCGATGGCCGCGTCGCCGGCGACCGGAACCGACTTCGACGGATCGCTATAATATTCTTCCGTCAACGCGTCGAGTTCGTCCGCGGTGATATATTCGTTGTCGATGAAGTAGCCGGAGATGCCGCCGAGCCATTTTTCGTAATAGCGGAATTTGAAATAATCGAACGGGTTCAGGGATTCGGCACCCTTTCGAAGGTCCGCCCATGTCCAAACAGTCGTGAATTTGGACGGTGTCGGGGGAAGTGGCAGTTGCGAGGAAAGCGCCATCATCGCCGTATGGATGCCGAAGATGCGGGTTTCCCAGGTCTCGACGAAAACGCGAGTCTCGGTGCTCACAGGGCCTAGACCCTCAAGCCCGCCCAGATAGTGTTGCAGTTTCATGACGTTGTCCTTTCTGCGTTACGGATTAGGCGGTGACCGGCTTCTTGGCCGCCAGGAGATTGGTGCCCGTTTCGGAGAGCAACCCGAACACGCCCCCAAGCAGCATGGCGGCCATCGCAACGAGTGTTGGATGATTGATGCCGGAGGTCACAACGGTGGTGTTGGTGGCGGCCGTCGTGCCAACAAAGGAGGCGAAGCCAAAGACGATTGCTGGTGTGAAGCTCAGTATCGGAATGGAGGAAGCCAGGACCATTGCCGACGTGCCGAGACCGACCAGGACGGCAGCGCAGATTGGATAGGCTGGTCCGAACTGGATGATCAGGAGCGTGATCGTGGCGATGATGATGCCCGTCCCGTTCGAAACAATGCTTTTGATCAGTCCGCGCTGGCCACCGCCGCAAGCGAAGAAGGAAGCCCAGGCGATGAAAGTCACCCAGACGGGAACGGGAAATACGGTTGCAGTAATGTAGGTATCGATCGCGCCCAGGACGCCAAGGCTGATCATTGAGGCAACGAGAGGGGGCATGGTTGGTCTCCTTGAGGGACAAGTGGCATTTCCGGAATGAAGGGGTCAGGAAGCGAGCGCATGAGGCTTGGCAAGGCAGCTTCTGAAGCCCTCGCGCAAGCCACCTTCGTCCAGATTGCGACCGATAAAGACCATGTCGCTAACGCGAGCCTCCGAGGGATGCCAGATCTTGCCGGGGCGTCCTTCCAGGGTCATATGGACGCCATGGAAGACGTATCGCCGCGCCTCGCCTGCGAAGTTCAATACGCCCTTCATGCGGAAAAGATCGGTGCCGATCTCCTGGACAAGCCGCGTTAGCCAACCGTTGAGGGCGACCGGGTCGAGAGCCTCGTAGTCGCGGATAGCGACGCAGCCGATCCTTTGGTCGTGCTCGTGGGCATGTTCGTCCAGAATGTTCGGATCGATCGCCAGAATGTTCTTGAGGTCGAAGGCACCGATTCCCAGGACGTCCGCCAGTTCCACGTCGCAGGAACTTGTGCGGATGATCCGGGCCATCGGGTTGCGCCTCGTCAGGTCCCGTTCGATTTCGATCAAACGATATTCGTCTTCAAGATCGATCTTGTTGAGCAAGAGGACGTCGGCGAAACTGATCTGCTCGACCGCCTCCTCCTGCGAGAGCTGGCGCGATATGTAACGCGCGTCGACGACTGTCACGATCGCATCGAGCTCAAGCCTTGCCGATAGAACCTCGTCGAGAATGAACGACTGTATGACCGGGGCGGGGTCGGCGAGCCCCGACGTCTCGATTATGAAACGGTCGATTGGTCGTCCAGATGCGAGCAGGCTGCGGATGGCGGCGATAAGATCGTCACGGACCGTGCAGCAAATGCAACCATTGTTGAGTTCGACGATTTCATCCTTGGTCTGAACGACGAGCTGTCCATCTATCCCGACCTCCCCATACTCGTTGACGATGACGGCGACACGCTCGGCGCTTCCCAAGCTCAAGATCCGGTTCAGCAGGGTTGTCTTCCCCGCGCCCAGAAACCCCGTCAGGATTGTCGTTTTCAACTTCGACATTGCCGCTTGCTCCGTGTTTGCATAGCTTCGCCGTCTCGCTTAACGCGAGTTCGATCTCAGCCAATTCTCAATTTTGAGGTACTATTACTTGCGAGCCGCTAGGCTTGCTTAAGCCGCATTACAGGTAAAACCCGCCAATTGCGCAATAGGGCCAAGGCATGCATTTCCGGCCAAAATAGCAGCAGAAACCGCCAAAATTTCGCACTTTACCGCGGCTGCTGCTTAAATAAACCGCATGCTTAAAACGTAGGCAGTGTATGATTTTATTGTAGTCAATTTCAATGAGCTCCCGTTTTTATCCAGGAATGGTCCCCAGATTTGCAAAATTCCATTTACCCGCTTTAGCAGACCGTTGGCGCAACAGGCGGGTCCTGGTGTGGCGCGTGTGGCCAAGCCTAAACGTGTCGCCCGATCATCTGCCCGTAGATCTCGGGCGCACTTGCGATGCACGGGGGCGATCTCAGCGGTTCAGCTTGTCCTGATGATGATAATCTGCAAGCTACGATTTCTTCGGGCTGTCATGCCCGTCCAGTGACAGAAAAGTCCGGACAAGTGCCCGGACTTTCGATGCGGTTTTCAAGGCAGTGGGGCGGAAGCCATATTCACCGAAGTCCCCTGCGCGGGGCGACCCTCGTTGTGAAGATTATGTGTTCAGATCGCGCCCCCGCGTTTCCGGAAGGAGAAGTGCACCAATCACTGCCGTCAAACCGGCAAAGGCTACCGTGTACCAGAGACCGCCGAAGATGTTTCCTGTCGTGAGCACAACTGCCGTTGCCACGAAAGGCGCAAATCCACCAATCCATCCATTGCCGAGTTGCAGGGCAACCGAAACACCGCTGTACCGTATCCGAACGGGAAAGAGTTCGACCAGAAGCGCCCCGAGCGGTCCGTAGACCATTGTCGCCAGGAAGACCAAGGCAAAGAGCACGAGGACGACCATGGGACCATTCGGCTGGACCGGGGCATTTGCCGCCGGCATCCCCACTCCCGTCAGGGCGGCAACGAGTTCGCCCTCATTCAGGGTTTTAGCCTCGCCACCGTTGATCTGGATTCGGAGAGGTTCTGGGTCGACCTTCACGGTGTAAGGAACGGCACGCCCAGTCAGCAGCGCCTTCACCTTCTGGCATTCCGTCGTTGCCTGCGGCCGGAACAATTGTCCGATAAAGGATTGGTCGTGGTTGCAGTCATTGCCCACCAGTACCACTGACGTTTTGGCGCGGAACTCTGTCAGCACAGGATTGCCATAGGTCGCCAGTGCTTGGAAAAGCGGCATGATCAGCAGCGCCGACAAAGCGCATCCCGTCACGACGATCCACTTGCGTCCGATCCTGTCGGAAAGCCAACCGAAGAACAGGAAGAACGGGGTGCCGAGCGTAAGGGCAACGAGCATGTAGAAGTTTGCCTGATCCTGGGTCAGCTTTAGTATGGTCGTCATGAAATACAGGCTGTAGAAATGGCCCGTGTACCAGATGACCGCCTGCCCGGCGACGACGCCGAAGATTGCCACCAGCACAAGGCGCAGGTTCTTGCGGTCACCCAAGGTCTCGGCGATCGGGTTCTTCGAGCCTTTCCCCTGCGCCTTCATTTCCTGGAAGACCGGCGACTCGTGCAGCTTCAGGCGGATATAGAGCGACAGGATCAAAAGCAGGATTGAACCAATGAAGGGTATGCGCCATCCCCAGCTCGCAAAATCCTCCGCCGACAACGAGGACCGGCAAAGAACGATCACGATCAGCGACAAGAATAAACCAAGCGTTGCGGTGATCTGTATCCAGCTTGTCGTGAGCCCCCGCCGATCGCGGTCGGAATGCTCCGCAACGTAGGTCACCGCGCCCCCAAACTCGCCGCCAACCGCCAACCCCTGCAGCAGGCGCAGCCCGACCAGCAAAGCCGGCGCCGCCCAGCCGATGGAATCGTATGTCGGCAGCAGACCGATGGCCGCCGTGGCAAGACCCATGACCAGCATGGTTACAAGGAAGGTTTTCTTCCGGCCAACAAGGTCACCGAGCCTGCCAAAGACGATTGCACCAAAAGGCCGAAGGACGAAGCCCGCGCCGAAGGTCGCCAGCGCTGCGAGCAAGGCGGCCGTCTCGTTGCCCTTCGGGAAGAACAGCGTACTGAAGAAGGCGGCAAGGGAGCCGTAGATAAAGAAGTCGTACCATTCGAAAACGGTTCCGAGCGCGGCCGCAAAAACGGTCCGTTTCGTGTTGCGGTCCAGATCGTGCGCTTTTGGCTTGATCTGTGAAGTCATCTCTTGAACAGACATGTGAGCCTCCCACTCAAACGGTTTGACGCGAGAGGCCTGTGCCGCTCGACCGAGAAAAACGACTATCGCAGTCCTTGAGAAAGCTCTCGAGGACATGGTTGAAGACCTGCGGCTGCTCGAGCATCGGGAAATGACCCGCGTCCGCTATAACCTCAAGCCGGCTTTCCGGAATACCCTCTGCGAGAACAACGGATTCTCCGGGTGGCGTGATGATGTCCTCAGTGCCGACCACGACCAGCGTGGGGACGGCGATATCGTGAAGATTGGCCCGGCTGTCCGACGCATTGAGTGAGGCGATCGCCTCCCGTGCAACAAAAGCCGGCGTTTGGGCAACCTCTTGTCTGGCAAATTCGACAAGGTCTCTGCCGGCTGTACGGCCGAACGAGCGCTCGATGACATTCTGGCTCGCCTGGACAACGCCGAGGTCATCGATGGCCTTGAGAACATTGTCGACATTGACATCCGCGCCAAGTCCGTGGGGCGTTGCCCCGACAAGCACAAGCGCGAGGACACGCTCGGGGTGGGACAGGGTAAAGGTCTGCGCCACCGTTCCTCCCATTGAGAGGCCGACGAGAATGGCTTCGTCGATTTCGAGTGCACGATAGACCGCCAGGATATCATTTGCGAAGGCCGCGATTGTGTAGCTGCGTCCCTCCGGTCGTGGCGATACACCGTGTCCTGGAAGATCGATGCGGATGACCCTGTAACGGGACGAGAACGCCTCAATTTGCTCCCGCCAGAATTGGGCTGTGGTCGTGAACCCGTGCACGAACACAAGCGGCAAACCGGCGCCCGACACGTGCACAACCGTATCGCCGATTGTCATGGTTTCGATATGCATTATTTCTGCTCCCCTTTAGGTTTTTACACCGTAAGCATCGCAAGGGGCGGGCCAGTTGGCGGTGTTGGAGGGTCGCCATTGCTCAACGAGCTGGAAACATGAGCAAATTTCGAAGGTTCCTCGCCGCTCGACAAACACTTGCCCGTCAGTCTCTCGCATATACCGTCACCTAATAGAGACACATATTGTCTCGCTTTAGAGACGATTAGTCGGTAGAGTGATCGTGACGTAATTTCATCGGGGTTCCAACCAGGTCAGGCTGAGATGACGCTTCCGGAGTGGTTCACAGGTTCATCGGAAGAAGCCGGGTTTCTCCGTCTCGTGCTCGATCATGTCTCAGACTGCCTCGTCGCCGTCGATACAGCCGGGACAATCGTCCTGATCAATGAGCCCTACTGCAAGCTGCTCGGGGGTGAGGCCGATGACTTCCTCGGGCGCCACATAACCGATGTGGTTGGGCCACAGACCAAGCTTCATTTCGTTGCACGCGGGATCGGCACCCATGTCGGTTATCCGCTCGAGGTTCGTGGCCATAAACTGGTAACGAAGCAAGTTCCCGTGCACCGGGACGGCAAGATCATCGGCGCGGTCGGGCTTGCCCTCTTCTCTGACTATGATGCCTTGAAGAAGACCTACAGCCGCATATCGAAAGCAGAACTCGCCATTCCGCAACGTCCCAGAGCGTGGCAATCGAAGTTCAGGCTGAATGACATCATCGGCATGGGCGAGTTGATGGATTCCTATCGTGACGCCATCAAGGTGGCCGCTGCGTATGATTTGCCTGTGATGATTTGTGGCGAGACCGGCGCGGGCAAGGAACTGGCCGCGCATGCCCTTCATGCACTGTCGGACAGGCGTAGTGGACCCTTTGTGTGGGTCAACTGCGCGTCCATTCCCAGCGAGCTGATTGAAGCCGAGCTCTTTGGATACGAAGGCGGTGCTTTCACGGGCGCTCGCAGCCAGGGCAAACCGGGCAAGTTTGAACTTGCCACAGGCGGCGTGCTTTTCCTGGACGAGATCGGCGACATGCCGCTTGCCCTTCAGGGCAGTTTGCTGCGCGTTCTGCAGATGAACGAAATCGTACGTGTCGGCGGTACCAATCCGGTCAGTATCAACTTGGGCATCATCTGTGCGACCAATAAAGCTCTTCTTGACTTGGTGAAGGTGGGCCGCTTTCGCGAGGACCTGTATCACCGGCTGAATGTTTTGCCGATCAACGTCCCTCCCCTGCGGCATAGGGGCGATATCCCACACCTTGCCGAGTGCTTGCTTGCGCGCATCGCAGGGCGGCTGGGTAAGTCCACACCAAACCTGACCGATCACGATCGCAATCTGTTGATCGGATACGCGTGGCCGGGAAACGTGCGCGAGCTCGAAAACGCGCTGACGCGAATGATCATTACCGGGACACTCGCCATTTCTGTCCAGGAGGTTTCCTCAACCCCGGCTGAGCCAGACGCGACGCAGCCACTCAAAGACAGGATACGATCCCAAACGGACGCGGAGATCCGTGCCGCTCTCAAACAAACGCGCGGTAACAGGAGCCGTGCGGCTGAATTGCTCGGTATCAGCCGCGCCCACCTCTATCGCCTTCTCAAGGAGCCGGACGTAAAATAGCTTGCCTTCAAGGAAGTCGCCCCGTTTTCAGCTGCAAACAATTCCCCCCGCTTTGGCTCGCGTGGTCGGGCAAGACAAACGCTCAGCCGAAATCCAGAGCCTCCAGGATGTCTTCGATAAGATCCTCGGCATCCTCCAGGCCGACGGAGCAGCGGATGACGTCATCTCCAAGCGCGTCGCAAAGGCCGCCTCCTGAAAGGGACAGGTGGCGGGTGCTGGTGAGGCGGGCCGAATGGCATATGAGGCTGCCGACCTCTGCCAGATTGACGCCCGACTGTATAAGCCGCAGTCTGCTGATCATCGCAGTGGCACCATCCCTGCCTGCACGAAGGCCGAAAGCCAACATTCCCGAGCCACCTGACATCTGCCTGCGAGCGATGGAATGGTTCGGATGAGATGGAAGAAAGGGATATCTCACCCACGCCACCGCCGGATGGGTTTCCAATGTCAGCGCGATCGCATGGGCGGCGGAACTGTGCCGGTCCATCCTGAGAGCAAGTGTTTTCACGCCACGAAGGATGAGGAACGAAGCCTGCGGTGAGATCACGGTCGCCTCAGGAAAACGAAGGTTGGTTTCCCGCAGTTTGTGAATGATTGCGGTGTCTCCCAGCAGGGCACCGCCGAGTGTGTCGCCATGACCGTTGATGTATTTGGTAAGCGATTGCAGGACAATATCGGCGCCGTGCTCAATCGGGCGCTGCAAGGCTGGCGAAGCGAATGTGCTGTCAACGACGATCTTGAGGCCGCAGGAACGACCGCATTCTGCGATTGCAGCAATGTCGAGAATGTCGCCAAGAGGATTTGTCGGCGTATCAAAATAAATGAGACGCGTTCGAGGCGTCACCGCATGGCAGATGTTTGCAGGAAGCGACAGGTCAACCGGGACCATTGTGATGCCGGCCCGCGTTAGCGTCTTCTCCATCAGAGCGGCCGTATCGGTACAAACTTGCCTGTGGACGATCATCTCGTCGCCTTCGGAGAGAAGCGCCAGTGCGAGCATATTGAAGGCGGCCAACCCTGATGAAAGCACCAAGCCGGCCTCGGCTCCTTCGAGGCGAGCCAACGTCTTCTCGAGCATGTCCGTCGCTGAGTGGGCGTTGTTGTCCGCACCGCTGATTTTTCTGACCGATTGAGCGGGATGGTTCAATGACAGGTCGACTGGTTGGTGGATAGCACGCGTCGAGAATCCGAGTTCGTCGAACTCCGGATCGGCCGCATCTAACTCATCGCGATCTCGCATGAACTTGTACCTCATCGGTGGACTAGACCAATCGATCTCTGTTCCAAACAGTATTCGAATATCAGCTGCTGCGGCCATCGAGTCGGCGCTCATTGAGGTGCGCCAGTGGAGATGAGCGTGACCATCCATGTGGTGTTAGGCTCACGGTGTTCGACTTCAGGAGACGGCCGGTGCATGCGGCAACGTTTTTGCTCCGCCAACCCAAAAGTGCTTCGGTCCGACCTCAAGCAGCAGCAGTTGTCTTTACAGGCCCGTTCTCACGCGCGGACGCTGCAGCTCCGCGACAGTCATTACAAAGCGGAGCTCCTCCTTGCCACAATTCATGTAAGCATGTTTGTCCTCCGTCCGTGCCAAAACCGAAGAGCCCGCTTTAACGAGGTGCTCGCTATCAGCCAGTTTCAAGGTAAGCGCGCCGGTTTCCACATTCAGCAGTTCGAGTGTTCCGGCCGAATGGCCGGGCGATTCGAAAACCTCACCGGGAAACAGCGTCCAGCGCCAAAGCTCGATTTCATCCGGCCCGTGGGTTCCAACCAGAAGAGTGGCACTCCCGCCCTTCGGACCACGCCAGAGGATCGAGGCATCCTCGGGTGGAACGATGCGCACAGGCACGTTAACTGCGACCCCGACGAAATCGGCGACAGAAACGCCCAATGCGGTCGCTGCCCGGCAGAGCGTCGCAATGCTCGGGTTTGCGCTGCCCTTTTCGATTTCGACCAGCATGCCTTTGCTGACACCGGATTTGCGCGACAATTCATCGAGTGTCAGGCCATTCTGTTTCCTGAACAATTTGAGGTTCTGGGACACGGTTGCACTGACGCGCTCGACGTCGGTGACTGCTTCGGTCGATATATTGACTTTCTTTTCCATGGTCGGTATTATAGACTAAATTGGTCAATGGGAGCTAGAGGGCATGTTGGAATTTCCGGTCATCGACAAAGAAATTGCAAACATCGCACCAGACTTTCGCGCGATCAGCGTCTTCGTCGCTATCAAGGATGACACGCGCGGCACCATAGCCAGAAATGTGCTGGAAGAGGCTTGTGATTTTGTCCGAGCTGGAGGGCCAGCCTGGAGTGAAGCACATCTGGCAAGTTGGGCCGAGGCATATAGCCGGTTTGGAGCAAAACCAAATCGCACACCCTGTTCTGCACAGGCGCTGAAGAAGCGGGTGGAGAAAGACGGCCGTATCCCTTCGATCAACCCGATCGTCGATCTCTACAACGCAGTCAGCTTGCGTTTTGCCATACCGGTCGGTGGAGAAAACTTCGACGCCTATGTCGGCAAGCCACGGCTGTCTGTTGCAGACGGAACCGAAGTGTTCGACACGGTTATGAACGGAGAGGCGGTCATCGAAAACCCTACCAAGGGTGAAGTCATCTGGCGCGACGATATCGGTGTCACGTGCCGGCGCTGGAACTGGCGGCAAGGTACCCGGACCCGACTGGAGACGCTGGGTGGCCGGATGTGGTTCATTTTGGAAAGTTTGGCGCCAATGCCTGAGGAGGCGCTAGAGGAGGCGGCCAACATGCTGGTGAACGGTTTAAGGCAGCTGGCACCAGGCTGTGAGGTCTACAGACACAAGATTATAGCCGGCTAACGCGCCGGCGGTAAATCCGAGACAATGGCAGGTGAGGAACGTGCGCCGTTTAGGCGGCGCGTGCGGACGTTCGCGTCCATTTTTTACACTCGCAACCACGAATGATGGCGCTGTCAGATACGGCGATGGCGAAGCTTTGCCCGCGGAGGAGTGGGCCAACGCTCGCAAGTCAATGGAGGTGAAATGTACATCGAAACAGTCAAGCCAGCTTTGCTAGTGAGCAACGTTCACAAGAGCTACGGCGCACACAAGGTGCTGAAGGGGATCTCCCTTTCAGCGGAGAAGGGCGACGTGGTCTCGATCATCGGATCTTCGGGCTCAGGAAAGAGCACGTTCCTGCGCTGCATCAACTTCCTCGAAATTCCGGACCAAGGAACCTTCCAGATCAACGGCGAAGACGTGATCTTCCGCAAGGGCCGTGACGGCAAATGCCACCCCGCCAACTGGCGGCAGATCGAGAGGCTGAGGAGTGGCCTCGGCATGGTCTTCCAGAGCTTCAATCTCTGGCCGCACATGACCATTCTCCAGAACGTCATCGAGGCCCCGATCCACATCCTGCGTATCGAGCGTAAAGCGGCGATCGAAAAGGCCGAGTCGCTACTGGCCAAAGTCGGTCTTTACGACAAGAAGGACACCTACCCCGCCTTCCTTTCCGGCGGCCAGCAGCAACGTGCGTCGATTGCCCGCGCACTCTGCGTCGATCCGGCAGTGATGCTGTTTGATGAACCGACCTCGGCACTCGATCCGGAACTCGTCGGCGAAGTGCTCAAGGTCATTCGTGGGCTGGCCGAGGAAGGCCGCACCATGGTGATGGTCACCCACGAGATGAAGTTCGCACGCGACGTTTCCACCCGCGTCATGTTTTTGCACCAGGGCCAGGTCGAGGAACTCGGCCCTCCGGCCCAGGTCTTTGGTGCACCCACCAGCGCACGCTGCAAGGAGTTTGTTGCAGCCGGTTCGCACTAACCACGACCACCATCCCAACAGAAAAAGGGGAACCCTAAGATGAAGCATTTGGGAAAAGCTCTAGCTGTCGCAGCATTCATGCTGGCGACGAGCGCCCAAGCGGAAATCCGCTTCGGCGTCGTCAATGAGGCCTATGCGCCCTACACGACGAAGGACGCTTCGGGAAAAGCGGTTGGCTGGGAGATCGATCTGATGGATGCGATCTGCAAAGAGCTGAAGGAACAATGCACGATCGTCGACGTCTCCTGGGACGGCCTCATTCCGGCTCTGGAGAGCAAGAAGATCGACGTGATCTGGTCTTCGATGTCGATCACCGACGAGCGCAAGAAGCGCATCGATTTCACGGACAAATATTACTCGGCTCTCGCCGGCATGATTGGCGCCAAGGATGGCGTCATGGGCGCGACCGCCGAGCAGTTGAAAGGAAAGACCGTCGGCATCGCCGTGTCGACGACCCAGTCGGCTTACTTCAAGAAGCATTTCGGCGAAATTGCGATCGAGAAAAGTTATGCGACCGTCGATGAATCGTTCCAGGACCTCGCGTCGGGCCGCGTCGACTACATCTTTGCCGATACGGGACCGCTGAAGGAACTCCTGAAAACCGATCTCGGCAAGGAGTGCTGCGAATATAAAGGCAGTGTCGAGGCAGATGATGCAGTTCTTGGCGCTGGCGTCGGCGGTGGTGTCCGCAAAGGCGACGACGAGCTTCGCGAAAAGCTGAATGGCGCGTTCAAAGCTGTCAGGGCGAACGGCACCTATGCCGAGTTCAGCAAGAAGTACTTCGACTACGACCCCTATTGAGTCCACGGGCGAGGCGGATTTGCCACCAGCCGTTGGTGGCAAATCTGCCGCTCCTGTTCTGGAAGGCTTCCCATGAGTTCCTCAAGTTCCATTCTGGACATGCTGTCGATTTCCCCTCCCGGCTGGGGCGGCGTATTGATCACCGGCGCGTTCGCGACCCTGTTTATCTCGTTTGGTGCCTATCTGTTTGGAATGGTGCTGGGCTTGTTCGGCGCACTCGGCAAGTTGAGTGGGTTTGCCCCACTGCAATATGCTCTCAATGTCTATACGACGATCGTCCGTGCCGTGCCGGAGCTCATCCTGATCGTCTCGCTCTACTATGCGGGAACGGATGGGCTGAATCGGATTCTTGCCATGGCGGACCTTGGCCCAGTCGAGGTCAATGGCCTGGTCGCGGCAATCGCGGTGCTGGGCTTTGTTCAGGGAGCCTACATGACCGAGGTTTTGCGGGGCGCGATCCTCGCCATTCCTGTTGGACAGCTTGAAGCCGCCAAGGCCTTTGGGATGCGGCCAGGCTTACGCTTCCGACGCATCGTCTTACCGGCTCTCATCCCCAATGCACTGCCCGGCTTTGCCAATCTGTGGATGTCCGTGATCAAGGACAGCGCCCTGATTGCCGTCGTTGGCTATCAGGAACTGGCTCTTGCGGCACGCGTCGCCGCGAGCAACACCAAGCAGTACATGGTCTTCTTCCTGGCTGCGGCGGCACTTTATCTCGTCATCACGATTCTATCGAACCTGCTGTTCTCTGCGCTCGAAGCCTACTTTCGTCGCGGCCAACGACCAGTAGCGTAGGAGGCGGACATGGATTTCGGTTGGATATTCGAGTACCAGGACTTGCTGCTCTATGGCGCCTTCCTGACATGCCTGCTGCTGGCGATTTCGGTCACGCTGGGATTTGCGCTCGCCATTCTCCTGGCGATTGCCCAGGTCGGCTGTGGTTCCATCGCCCGTTGGCTCTCCAAGTCGTACTGCACATTCTTTCGCGGAACGCCTTTGCTCATCCAGCTTTGGCTTATCTACTACGGTCTGGGCTCGTATCTGCCGCATATCCCTGGATTGCGGAGCAGCTTTCTTTGGCCGGTCTTGCGAGAGGGGTTATTTTTTGCGGCGCTGGCCCTGACGCTCAACTTCGCTGCTTACCAGGGGGAGATTCTTCGGGGAGCCATGCTGGCGGTCCCGAAAGGCGAACTTGAAGCTGCACGCGCCGTTGGCATGTCACCCTGGATGATGCTGCGCCGGATCTGGTTGCCGAGAGCGATCCGGATTGGACTGCCAACATTTGCTGGCGAGGTCGTCCTGCAACTCAAGGCAACGCCGATCGTATTCTCTGTAACTGTGATGGATCTTTACGGTGCTGCCTACAAAATCCGCCAGGATACGCTCCTCGTCTACGAGCCACTCCTCCTCGTCACTGTCTTTTACGTCAGCCTGACTTTCCTGATCACGCAAGGGTTCCAGAAACTGGAGAACGCCATCCCGGTCAGGTGCTGAGGCACTCCCCAACCACTCACTTCAACAAAGAGGTTAATTATGTCGAGACCAGACAAACACGATCTATCGACGCTCTCCTTCAATACGCTGTCGGTGCACGGCGGCAACGAAATCGACAAGACATCGGGCGCTATTCGCACACCGATCGTGATGGCGAATTCGTACGAACTTCCTTACGACCCTTCTACAATGGACTGGTCGGACACCGAGAGCCCCTCCTATACGCGCAATTCCGGCCACAATCAGATCGGCCTGCAGCGCAAGCTCGCGGCCATAGAGGGCGGCGAGGATGCAGCCGTCTTCGCAACGGGCGTTGCGGCGCTTCATGCCGTGTTCTTTACGTTCTTGAAGAGCGGCGACCACGTGATTGTCGGTGACGTCACCTATGAGGCCGTGTGGCGACTGTTTTCAGAGCTTTTGCCGCAGCGTTACAATATCGAAGCCACCTTCGTTGATATGGGCAACATGGATGCCGTCCGAGCCGCCGTGCGCCCGAACACCAAGCTGATCCATACAGAGACAATCGCCAATCCAACGACCAAGGTTGCCGATATCGCGACGCTGGCCTCAATCGCAAAACAAGCGGGCGCGCTCCTGTCGGTGGACTCGACCTTCACCCCTCCCCCGTTCTTCCGCCCGCTCGCACTTGGTGCAGATCTCGTCATCCATTCGCTGACGAAATACATCAACGGTCATGGCGACGCGATGGGCGGGGTCGTCATCGGCTCGAAGCCGCTTATCCATCACATCAAGGCAGACGCGCTCGTCGATCTCGGCGGCACGATTTCCCCGTTCAACGCCTGGCTGATCATGCGAGGCTCAGTGACTTTGCCGCTGCGCCTGAAGCAGCAGTTTTCATCGGCAGAGATCGTCGCCCGGTCCCTCGCAGCCGACAAGCGCGTCGCCTATGTCACCTATCCCGGTCTAGACAGCCATGACCAGCACGCGCTTGCCAGAACGCAGTTTGCTGGCAAGGGCTATGGAGCGGTCATGGCTTTTGCCGTCGATGGCGATCCCGATACGCAGAACCGGTTCGTCGCACATCTCAAGGTCATCACGTCCGCCGTCTCGCTTGGTCACGACGAAAGTCTGATCGTCCATGTCGGCGGCAGTGGCCGAGGCGGTTCCGATCGTTATCCGCCGAACTTCCAGAAATACGGGCATCTGCGGCTTTCGATCGGTCTGGAAGACACCGAGGATCTGATTGCCGACATCAATAACGCCCTCGACGAGACGTTCGGGCGAAGCTGAACACGAAGTCGAGTTGGATATGAATTGCCGCTCGCCGGGCAATTCATGTCGCTGTCAAAGCCTGATGCGCGGCAGACCCGGAGGTCCGCCAGGAAGGATGTTATGTACTGGATAATCCTGTTCGTCGCCGGCCTGCTTGAGGTCGTCTGGGCGTTCTACATGAAGAGATCCGACGGTTTCACGCTGCTCATCCCGTCGGCAATCACCGTCATTGCGATGATTGCCAGCGGCGTGCTGCTGTCCTTTTCGATGAAGGTGCTGCCGCTCGGTACCGCCTACACGGTTTGGACAGGGATCGGTGCAGTTGGCTCCTTTCTGCTCGGAATGGCGATCCTTGGAGAGCCCGCGTCACCCATGCGTCTGGCAGCGGGCGCCTTGATCGTGTCGGGGATTCTCATGATGAAGCTCGCCAGCACCTGATCTACGTCCGGCAGCAGATTGAGCAAAGTGCGCTGCTCTTTGGTCCGTTTGCCTGGTTCCTGCAGAGCAATCCGCATCCCATGCTTACCCTCATAGACTTCACTGGAGGATCGTTATGACAGTTTACAATATTGCTCTCATCGGATTTGGCGGCGTCAATCGCGCCCTGGCCGAACTCATTGCCGCCAAGAACCAGCTCTGGGAGCGCGATCTTGGATTCCGCCTGAATATCGTCGCCGTGAGCGATCTCTATCTTGGCTCCGTGATTTCGCCGAACGGTCTTGATGCGAGGACCCTGGTCGAGGCGAAGTTCGAAAAGGGCGGCTTTGGACAGCTTTCCGGGGGAAGTGCCGAAGCCGACAACGAGACCATTATCAAGACCGCACCCGCAGACATTGTCGTCGAGGCAACGTTCACCAATCCCAAGGACGGCGAACCTGCTGTCTCGCATTGCCGCTGGGCGCTTGAGACTGGCAAACACGTGGTTACCACCAACAAGGGCCCGGTCGCCATTGAGGCCCAGGCGCTCAAGGAGCTGGCAAAGGCCAACGGTGTACGCTTCGAGTACGAGGGCGCCGTGATGAGCGGTACTCCGGTCATTCGCATGGCTGAGAAGACGCTTGCCGGCGCCGAATTGAAGGGCTTCGAAGGAATTTTGAACGGCACATCCAACTTCGTCCTCGGTCGCATGGAAGCGGGTTTGGATTTCGCATCCGCTGTGAAGGAAGCCCAAGAGCTCGGCTATGCCGAGGCCGATCCCACCGCCGATGTCGAAGGTTTCGACGTTCGTCTGAAGGTCGTCATCCTGGCAAACGAACTGCTTGGTGCAAATCTCAAGCCCGAGGATGTAAGCTGCAAGGGTATCTCCGGTCTTTCACCTTCCGACATCGCGGATGCAGCACAGGCAAACAGCCGCTGGAAGCTGGTTGGATCGGCTGTCCGCAATGACGATGGCAGCGTGACCGGCAGTGTTGCACCGAGGCGGATTGGCCTCGATCATCCCCTCGCAGGCGTCAATGGTGCCACCAATGCCGTGTCGCTCGACACCGAACTGCTGGGCGCCGTGACGATCACCGGACCTGGCGCCGGCCGCATCGAAACCGCCTATGCGCTTCTTTCCGATATCGTCGCCATTCATTCCGCCGGCGCCTCAGCCATCGTTAAGGAGGCTGCATGATGCACAACCTTGCACTCACCCAAACGAACGCTCCTGCAGAAATTGCCGTTACCAGCCCATTCGACGGTACGCTGGTCGGAACGGTCGTGGAAACCTGTGCCACAAGCGTGAACGTGCTTCTGGAGCGGGCAAGGCGCGGGGCGCAGATTGCCCGAACGCTGCCGCGTCACAAGCGAGCGATGATCCTTGAAAAGGCCGCTGCGGCCATCGAAGCCGCGCGCGAGGACTTCGCGCTTATCATCGTCAAGGAGGCGGGCAAGACGATTACGCAGGCCCGCAAAGAGACAACCCGGTGCGTCAATACGCTCAAGCTGTCTGCGGACGAGGCCAAACGCAATGCGGGCGAAGTCATCCCGTTCGACGCCTACGCAGGCTCGGAGTCTCGCCAAGGCTGGTACACGAGAGAACCGCTGGGGATTATTGCCGCCATTACGCCCTATAACGATCCCCTCAATCTCGTCGCCCACAAACTTGGTCCGGCAATTGCCGGCGGCAACGCAGTGATTTTGAAGCCGTCCGAGCTCACCCCTCTGTCTGCCATAAAGCTCGTTGAGGTCCTGTTGGAGAGCGGTCTACCCGAGGAAATCATAACGATTGCGATTGGCGGCCCTGAGCTTGGGAAGGCTCTTGTTGCAGCGAGAGACGTTCGCATGATCTCCTTCACCGGTGGCTTTGCCACTGGTGAAGCGATTGCCAAAACAGCAGGCCTCAAGAAGCTTGCCATGGACCTTGGCGGCAATGCTCCTGTCATTGTCATGGAGAATTGCAACTTCGATGCTGCCGTCGAAGCTTGCGTATCCGGAGCCTACTGGGCAGCCGGCCAAAATTGCATTGGCACGCAGCGAATTCTGATCCAGCGGCCGATCTATGAGCAATTCAAGGCGAAATTCGTCGCAGAAACCAGGAAGCTGAAGACCGGCAATCCTTTGGAAGCCGACACGGATGTCGGCCCGATGATCTCACAAAGGGCGGTCGAAAGAGCGGCCGCAATGGTCGAACGGGCGCTCGCTGCCGGTGCGACATTGCTTTGGGGCCATAAGCCGACTGGCAACCTCTATCCGCCGACGGTCCTGGAGAATGTTCCAGCCTCCTGTGACGCCTGGGGCGAGGAAGTGTTCGCGCCAATCGTCATTCTTCAACCCTTCGATGGGCTGGCGGATGCGATCGATCTGGCAAACAGCCCCGAATACAGCCTTCACGCCGGCATTTTTACAAACGACCTGGAAGGGGCGTTTGAGGCTGCAAGCAAGATCGAGGCTGGAGGCATCATGATCAACGACTCCTCCGACTATCGCTTCGATGCAATGCCGTTTGGTGGCTTCAAATATGGCAGCATGGGCCGCGAGGGCGTCCGGTTTGCCTATGAGGACATGACCCAACCGAAGGTCGTGTGCATCAACCGGCTGAAGACGTAACACCGGGCCTACTCAAATCCATCGGCAACTCAGGGAGTAAAAATGTTCAAGGGTTCTATTACCGCGCTTGTCACGCCTTTTGCTGATGGTCGCGTCGATGAGGTTGCATTGCGCGACCTCGTCGAGTGGCAGATCGAGGAAGGATCCTTCGGTCTCGTTCCGTGCGGGACAACAGGGGAAAGTCCAACGCTCAGCCATTCCGAGCATAAGCAGGTGGTCGAGATCACGATCGCGGCCGCCAAGGGCCGTGTACCCGTCATCGCGGGCGCCGGCTCAAACAGTACGGCGGAAGCGATCGACTTCGTCCGCCATGCGCAGGACGCCCGCGCCGACGGTGTGCTGATTGTCGCGCCCTATTACAACAAGCCGACCCAGGAAGGGATCTACCAGCATTTCAAGGCGATCGATGCTGCGGCCACCGTTCCGATCATCGTCTACAATATCCCCGGCCGCAGCGTCATCGATATTCAGGTCGAAACGTTGGCCCACATATTTGAAGACTGCCCAAACGTGAAGGGCGTCAAGGATGCAACCGGCAACCTGTTGCGCCCGTCCCTCGAGCGTATGGCCTGCGGGCACTCGTTCAATCTCCTGACCGGTGAAGACGGCACGGCGCTCGGCTACATGGCGCATGGCGGACATGGTTGCATCTCGGTGACCGCGAATGTCGCACCCAGCCTCTGCGCTGACTTCCAGCAGGCCTGCCTGAACGGCGACTTCGCCGCTGCCTTGAAGCTTCAGGACCGTCTGATGCCCCTGCACCGGGCGCTTTTTCTCGAAACCAACCCTGCTGGGCCGAAATATGCCTTGCAGCGTCTCGGTCGCATACGTGGGGATCTGCGGCTGCCCCTCGTTACGATCAGTCCTTCCGTTCAAGAAGAGATCGATAGCGCCATGCGCCATGCGGGGATCCTGATTTGATGGACAGGACACAGCTTGCTGAGCGTATCGAGTCAGATCTTATCGGGCCGCTCGCTATTCCCCGACACGTCCTTTACGGCGTCCATACACGGCGCGCGGAGCAGAATTTCGACGTATCGGGCCTGCGCCTGAAGGATTTTCCTGAGCTCATCCAGTCGATGGCGATGGTGAAAAAGGCTTCTGCTCTCGCCAACATGGAGCTCGGGCTTCTTTCTGCCGAAAAGGCCGAAGCGATCTCTCAGGCGTCCGACGAACTCATCGCGCTCAATGATATCGATGAGAACTTTCCCGTCGACATGATGCAGGGAGGGGCCGGCACCTCGACCAACATGAACGTGAACGAGGTTCTGACAAACCTCGCTCTCTTGAAGATGGGCGCCGACGTCGGTGAGTATTCGAGGCTGCACCCAAATGACGACGTCAATCTGTCCCAGTCGACGAACGACGTCTACCCAACAGCTATCCGGCTGACGATCTTGCGAGCATGCGAAGGGCTTATCGCAGCTGAGGTCGCGCTTCGCGACGCCTTTCGCGGCAAGGCCATGCAATATGCAAGCGCTCTAAAGGTCGGTCGGACACAGTTGCAAGATGCCGTGCCGATGACCGCGGGGCAGGAATTTGAAGCCTTCGCTGAACTCATTGACGAGGATATCGTCCAGGTCCAGTACGCCTCTAAGCTTCTCAAAGAGATAAACCTCGGCGGCTCGGCGATCGGCACGGCAATCAACGTACCCTCAGGCTTCGCGCAGTTGGCCTGCAGTCATCTGTCCCGAATATCTGGCTATCCGTTAATCCCTGCCCGCAACTTCATCGAAGCGACATCGGACACAGGCGGGTTCGTCTCCTTTTCGGGCGTGCTCAAGCGAATTGCGGTTAAACTGACCAAGATCTGCAATGACCTCCGGCTCCTGAGCAGTGGACCCCGCGGCGGTCTGGGTGAGATCCGCTTGCCGCCTGTTCAAGCCGGCTCGTCCATCATGCCTGGCAAGGTCAATCCCGTCATCCCGGAGATGATGAACCAGATCAGCTTTCAGGTCATCGGCAATGATCTGACGGTGACGCTCGCCGCAAGTGCCGGCCAGCTACAGCTGAATGCCATGGAACCCGTCATCATTTTGAACATCCTGCAATCGATGCGCATGCTGACCAGAGGCATGGTGGTCTTGAAGGAACGCTGCATCGATGGCATCGAAGTCGACGTCGATCGTTGCAAGGCGTTGCTCGACCAATCTCTCGTTCTTGCCACGCCATTGGCGACGCTGATCGGATACAGCAAAGCTGCATACCTCTCCAAGAAGGCGCTGGTCGAGAAGAGAAACTTGCGAGATGTCGTCGAAGAAGAAAGCGTTCTGACCGAAAGTCAGGCTCATCAGATTTTTGGAGATGCCGCGGAATTTGCCAATGTTTCGAAGATTGTGCGCGGTTGAACGGAGGAAAGAATGGCCGTTTTCACGGAAATATCCGACGAGGACCGAAACTCGATCGCGGCGGCCTATGGCATGACCTCCCTGTCATCGGTGATCGGTATTGCCGACGGCGACAGGGAAACGACCTATCTTTTCCGGGCGGCGGAGGGTGAGTTCATCGTCACGCTGTTCGAAAATGGCGCCGAACCGCTAGATCTCGAGCGGGCGTTCGCAACGATGGAGACGCTGAACAACAGCGGCATTCCCTGCCCGAAACCAACACGTACGATTGATGGCGATGCGACCTTCCGGGCGGCCGGCCGACTTGTTGCCGTCGTGAGTTTCGTATCAGGTTCGTCGACAAACGATCCTACGCCAGGAAAGTGTAACAGCCTTGGCCGCCTCATGGCGCGGATCCACATGACCCTGCAAGGAGGCAAAAAGCGTTCTCTAAATGAGCTGCCCGCCGGTCCTCTGCATGGAGCCTTGATACCTTCCAACGTCTTCTTCCTTGGAGACGACGTCAGTGGGGTTATCAACTTTCGGCTTCGGCACGATGATGTGCTGATTTCAGAGATTGCCGATGTTCTCGTCGGCTGGGCGTCCCTGCCGACTGGAGAGCTGGACGAACAGAGACACCAGGCCATTCTGGCCGGATATGAGAGTGTAAGGCTTCTAACTGAGGCAGAAACAGCTGCACTTCCCGCGTTCGTCCTTGCATCTGCCGCCAGACGGTATGCCGCTGAGAAGGACAAGACCCGCCTGCTTCAGGCTACAGTTCGCGCCTTCGAATCGACGAGATTTGGAGCGGCTGCGCGGCAAGCGGAACGCGGTCCGGCATGAAGTATCTACTTGACCGGATCGACGAACAGATCCTTAGCGCCCTGCAAGCCAACGCGCGGGCCTCTCACGCTGAGCTATCAGGTAAGGTCAATCTATCGCGAAATGCTGTTCGCGTTCGGATCGAACGGCTTGAACGCGAAGGCTTCATCAAGGGCTACACGATCATCACCGGTGATGGCGGAGATCCCGGTCACATCACCACTGCACTCATGTTCGTCTACCGCCAGGATCGCATGAGGGGCGGCGAAGTCATTCAAGCTTTGCGAAAAATTCCGGAGGTCGTCGCCTGTGACGTGATGACGGGTGATTTTGATCTGCTTGTGCGGGTTGAATCCCCTCAAGCCGATCGCATTCGCCAGATTTGGCAATTGATATCGGAACTGCCCGGCGTGAGGGATACGCTCACGGCATTCGCGCTCTCCTCAGTTATTCGCAAGTGAGGGTTCGGTTCCGAACTCATCATGTGCTGACAGCACTGTGGCAGCCATGCCCTGGTGGTCATCCACGGAAAAGCCCACGTCGTCGATCCTCGCTTAATCACCGTTGAAACAGTCGCCCGCGCATTCATGTGCTGTGCGGGAGTGCGTGGTCACTGAACGAAACGCAGCGCACACACCGCGCGATTGGTGCTCTCCCCGACGTCGAAGATTGCCGCAAGCCTTATTGAAAGGCACCCCGCAAATGGTTGAGAGCTTGTACTACATCCGGTACCGCGGAGTCAGGTATCGGCCTCACAGGCCGGGGCGGCTCGAAACTTCCGATGCCAAGAAGCGCCGCGAGTCTATACATCACTCTGAAACTGCCAAACCGCTTGAACAACGACCAGAGGGGCTCGAACGCCTTTTCCAATCTTTCGACCTCCTCGGCATTTCCGGCTCGCGCCGCCTTCGCAAGCGCCAGCGCTTCAGCGGGAAGCACCCCCGCGACGACGCTATACCAGGCATCGGCGCCAGCAACCAAGGCCGACGAAGCTCCCCAATCACCGCTATATCCGATCGAAAACCCGGTCGACGTTTTACCGCGCAGATCTGCGAGTTCGGTTTTGAAGTCCTCGTCCGCTGGCAACGGCATCTTGATCGCTGTGATGTTTGGAACTGTGGCAAGCCTGGCGATCAGTGCATTGTTGAACGTAAACCTGGTTGTGCTCGGATTGTTGTAGATGCAGAGCGGAAGACCGCCACTCTCCACGACCGCGACAAAGTGCTCAAACACCTCGTCGCCCGTCAGCGGAACATAGGAGACAGGTGCCAGAAGAAGGCCATCCGCCCCCGCCTCCTGCGCGTCCCGCGCCAAAACTTGTGCGTCGTCCGTGCGAAGTGCGCCGACCCCGACAATCACCGGGATCCTGCCACCGACTGTCCCAATGGCCGTATCCACCGCGCGTCTGCGTTCATCGCGTGTCAGAAAAGCATAGGCGCCTGTGCTTCCGAGAAGACCTATGGACTGAACACCTGCATCGACGATACGCTGCAAGAGTATCGCAAGTGCTGCTCGATCAACGCGCCCGGATGCATCGGCCGGCGTAATCGGAAAAGCGGATAGACCTTCGAAGAGTGACATGAATGTGGCCTTGGTTATGTGCGGGAAAGCAGGAGACGGATGCCGGCTGCGCCAAAGAAGATTGCAAGCGTGCCCTCGATCCATCGGCGAGCCCCTCTGTAGAAGTGCACCATCGGAGCTGTTGAAAAAATGATCGCGTAACCGCAAAAGATCGTCACGCTCAGGATAGCGCATCCAACGAGGATCGCTGCAACGGTGTATGTGGAGGCACCCGGGCCCAGCCCAAGCGTCACCAGGGCAATCCACGCTAGGACCGACTTCGGGTTGGTCAGATGCATGAGCAAGCCACGTCTGTAGAGGGATGAAGCCGTTTCAGGATCCCTTTTCCCTGCTGCCTCGGCCGGCTTTTCGCCCGCGGTTAGAGCGGCTCTGGCTGCCCTGAACGCAAGATACAGAAGGTACAGTCCGCCGAAAATTTTCAGGATCGTCAGGGCTTCGGCATACCGGGTCAGGATTGCGGAGATTCCGGTCGCAGCCATTGCGCCCCAGAAGATCGAGCCGCTGACGACACCGGCAGCAAGCACGAGCGCGGCCCGCCGTCCCTGGTCCATCGCCACGCCCATGATGCGCATGTTACTTGGGCCGGGACTTCCAGCTGCAATCACGTAGGCCATGTAGACGAGAAGAAGGTGCTGGTACTCCGAGCCCACGCGCATATCCTTTGTTCATGCTGGATCTGACTGAACCCGACCGCCACTCGGGGCGACGACCGGCCTCATTTGTGGCACAGTTAGAAGGCTGCACACTCACAATTCTCACCCACTACCAGAAAGCATCGAGTTAGGCTAATTAAAGTAGCTTACCTCGATTAAGGTGGACTTATATGCTCGACTACTCCGCATTGCGCGCCTTGGCCGCCGTTGTACAGACTGGAAGCTTCGAAAAAGCGGCAGGGACGCTCAATGTAACACCATCTGCAGTTTCTCAGCGTGTCAAAAACCTTGAAGAGCGAATGGGGATTGCACTGGTCGTCAGGGGAAATCCTTGCGTTGCCACAGAGCAGGGGCAGTGGGTCTGTCGCCACGTAGAGAATGTTGGGCTGCTTGAACGAGACCTGTACGAGCACCTACCGTCGCTCGCGCCATCCAGCGAGTTGATTGAGCGCGTGACAATCCACCTCGCGACAAATGCCGATAGTCTCGGAACCTGGTTTCTGGAGGCGCTTTCGATCTGTGCCAAGTCCTCAAATTATCTCCTGGACATTGTTGTTGATGACGAGGGCCACACGGCTGATTGGCTTGAGCGCGGGCGGGTGATTGCGGCTGTGACAGGGAGCGAAAGGCTGGTTCCCGGATGCCGCCGCACCGCCCTCGGCTCGTTGCGTTACCGCGCCACAGCAAGCCCGGAATTCGTTGAGCGCTATCTTCCAAAAGGCGTCAGCGGCGAGGCGTTGCGGACCGCACCGGCGCTGACTTTCAACCAGAAAGATAAGCTTCAAGACCGATGGATCGCTCAGACACTTGGCGAAGAAGTTATTTGTCCGACGCACTTTCTTCCATCGACGCATGCTTTCGTTGACGCTAGCGTGGCAGGCATTGGCTGGGGCATGAACCCCGACGGTCTGGTCCGCCCACATCTTCAGAAAGGAACACTGGTGGAGTTGATCCCCGACAAGCCGCTAGACATCCCACTTTTTTGGCAGATCAATAGACTTGCTGCTGACCGGTTCGCGACACTCACCGACATCGTGATCGCAGTCGCCAAGCAGCACCTCGTTTAGAATACGGACACTTCGTTTATCATCCGCCATTTGAATGAGCAGCTAAGATCATGGCCCTGGCCACGTTCGTCACACGGGAACACGCGACGGAACTCAGTCCGGTGCCAAAAGGCCCGAATCGCGAATAACGCGGGCGGCGGAGTTGATGTCGTTGTGCATGGCGGTCTCTGCATCAATCGCGTTCCGTTTCGCGATAGCATCCAGCAATTCATAAAAATGGACGATCATCGCTCGGCCACCGCTGGCATAAATAGAGGCAATCACGGGGCCCATGCGAAGCCACATTCTTTGAATCATGTCCTCGAGTATTGGTAGACCGGCTATGCTCGCTATCTTCTCATGAAACATCCGGTTAAGATGGATCGCAGCTATATGGTCATCCATATTCCTAGCGCTTTCGATCTCGAGCAAGATCCTCCTCAACTCCTCAACTTGTGCAGGGCTCGCCTTGCCAGCGGCAAGTGAAGCGGCCAGTCCCTCGATTCGAAGTCGAATGGTGCGGATCTCCTCGAATTGCGAAGCCCTCATACGAGGGACACGAATGTCCTTCGGACCACGCCATTCCAGTGCTCCCTCTTGCACGAGTTTCAAAATGGCGTCGCGAACCGGTGTGACACTCGTACCAAGCTGCTCGGCCAAGGCGCGGATGCGCAGCTTCTCGTCAGGTTTCAAGACACCATCGATTAGAGCAAGTGATATCTTCGAATAGACGGATTCATAGAGACTGCTGCGGTCCAATGGCTCGAACACGTCCTTCATATTCATCTTTCTTCATCGTTCAGGTGTCATCGACTCAAATCGTATCCTGCTGCAAAAGCGAGTGGTGTCAAATACCGTAGCATTGGACGAAAGCGTCTACACAAACACTCATTGAGCGTTAAGTCCCCACGAAAAACCACTAGCATGAGAGCACGCCAAGCCGCAGTTGCACCAGCCGCACAATCCTCCGCAGATATGTAATCCGCTTTCTCCCCAATGAATGACGGCGAATATCGCTTAAAGCCGATTCCACCAGTTGCAACGCCCATTTGCTGGCGTCGCTTTTTTGAGAAACGGCCCTTGTTCGATGTGTACTTCAAGATACCGGTGGGCGGGAATGGGTCCGATCCTCTATCCCATTGCGCCGGCCAAACATGTTGGCAGATTCGTCAAACTGAAGAATTAAGCCCTCGTCGAAACACTAAGGTTTGGAAGGCTCGCGTTTGTCGTCGTCTTCCGGCGAGAATGCGATCGGCTTGCAACCTCGCTTCTTCGTCGCGCCATTCTTTGCCATCTCCATGAGGGAGGTCTAAAGACGCGCGCTATCGATCGAAAGGTCGTTGTTCTTTATCTACGACCTGATTTAGCACTGCCATCTCGTCACCCGTTGACGACGATGGTCTTGGCGTTGGTGAATTCCTTGATCCCATGCTCGCCGAGTTCACGCCCGTAGCCAGATCGCTTCACCCCCCCGAAAGGCAATCGAGGATCTGATCCAACGACAGAGTTGACGAACACAGCACCCGCGTCGATGCGCAACGCAAGTTGCCTGGCACGGGCCAAGTCCGTGCTCCATAGCGAAGCCCCGAGACCGTATTCTGTTGCATTGGCCAACTCGATCGCCTCTTCTGCATCCGATACTCGGATAATGGCTGCAACTGGACCAAAGGTCTCCTCCCTAAAGACGGTCATGTGCGGTTTGACGTCATCCAGCACCGTCGGCTCATAATAATAGCCGGGACGCGCGGCATAGCCTCCACCGATCTTCAGCACAGCGCCCTCATCAATCGACTGTAGAACCTGCCTGTGCAGCGTCTGTCTTAAGTCAAAACGAGCCATAGGCCCGATGGTCGTCTCTGGATCGTTGGGATCCCCGAGCACCAGCTTGCCCACTTCATCGACAAATACCTCGACAAATTCATTCGCAACGTCCTCCTCAACGATGAAACGCTTAGCGTTGATGCACGCCTGGCCTGTGTTTGAAAACCTTGCTCGCACGGCAGCTTTGGCCGCCTTTTGGACATCGGCGCCGCCTAGGACGATAAACGGATCCGAGCCGCCCAGTTCAAGCACCTGCTTTTTGAGCGCGCCTGCAGCCTGTGCTCCTACGATGCTGCCCACGTTGGTGGAGCCGGTTAGGGTGATCGCGGCGATCCGCGGATCTTCAATGAGTTCCCGCACCTTTGGTGTATCAATCAAAAGCGTAGAGAACAGACCCGACATCCCGCCCGCCATCTCAAAGACCTCCTGCGCTGCCAAAGCGCAACGCGAAGTGTTCGGAGCGTGCTTGAGGACGACCCCGTTTCCGGCAGCAAGTGCTGGAGCGAGAAAACGGAAAACCTGCCAGAACGGATAGTTCCATGGCATAATTGCCAGAACGATCCCGATCGGCTCATATGCAACAAAGCTTTCGCGGTGCCCAGCCTCGATGTAATCCGGCTGAAGATATTTCTCGGCATTTTCGGCGTAGTGCTCGCAATTCCAGGCACATTTCGCGATCTCCGCTGTAGCCTCGGAAATCGGCTTACCCATTTCGACTGTAATTAGCGCGGCAAGTCTTGCGGCATCCGACCTTAGAATTTCAGCGATTCTGACGAGCAGCCTCGCCCGCTCTGCCAGTGAATTCTTGCGCCAAAGGGATTGAGCCTTGACACCCAACGTCAATCGCTCGTCAACATAGGCGTCCGTGTGAAAGTTCAGCTGTTCGATTTCACGACCCGTCGATGGGTCGACTGTAATGATCATCGTCAAATTCCTCCAGGGCAGGTTCAGGTTCGCAGCGCGAGAAGTGTTTCGCGCAACTCTCCCAAAAGCAGTTCGGCGTTCGCCTGGGAGAACACCAGAGGGGGTCTGATCTTGAGAACGTTAGCACTCGGTCCAGACGCGCTTATAAGCACTCGGCGCTCACGCAAACCATTGACAATGCGGGTCGTCGCATCTGCGTCGGCTTTCTTGTCACTCCGGTCGGAAACGATCTCGACCCCGATGAACAGCCCGGTCCCTCGAACATCACCAATCTGCTTGAACTCTTGTGATAAATCCTGAAGGGCGTCGAGCATGAAACGGCCGACTTCCAACGCACTTTGCTGCAGACCTTCACCTTGAATGACATCAAGCACAGCCGCGCCAGCGGCCGCGGCCACAGGATTGCCACCGAAGGTATTGAAATACCTGGCTTGCGCCCCAAACTCCGACACGATCTCAGGCTTGACCACGAGGCCGGCCATCGGGAAACCGTTCCCCATCGGCTTGCCCAAGGTAACCATGTCCGGAAGGACGCCGTGGCGCTCAAAGCCCCACATTGTCTCCCCGGTGCGGCCAAAGCCCGGCTGGACCTCGTCAGCGACGAACAGGCCACCCGCCGCATGAATTGCATCGACGGCTGGTTTCAAGAAGCCCTTTGGATCGGAGACGATGCCATCGCTGGAAAAAATTGAGTCAGCGATGAGCATGGCTGGCTTGATACCGTGCCGCTTCATGTCGGCTATTGCAGCTTCGACATCCCTGCCGAACTTGACCATCTGATCTTCGCGGGAGTAGCGGTAGGAGTCTGGTGCGGCGACCGTTCGCACATGTTCTCCAAGATTAACGAACTCACCGAGCGACGGAGAGAATTCGGCAACCGCACTCGTCAAGCCATGATAAGCGAGACTTGTTGCGATGATCCCCGTACCGCCGGTAACATAGCGTGCGATCCTGACCGCGAGATCGTTTGCTTCGCTGCCTGTGCATGTAAACATCACCTGGCTGAGTTCCGCTGGAAACGTCGCTGTCAACCGTTCAGCATACTCGATGATGCTTTCATGAAGGTAGCGCGTATGCGTGTTCAGCAGTGCTGTCTGTTTGGTAACTGCGTCCACCACCTTGGGATGACAATGGCCCATCGAGGCCACGTTATTGTAGGCGTCTAGATATCGGTTGCCTTGTGCATCAAAGAGCCATATTCCCTCACCTTTGACTATATGCAGCGGATGTTCGTAGAATAGCCTATAGGCCGGACCGAGTACTTTGTCCCTGCGCTTGATCAGAGCTTGCTCCGCGGCGCTGAGACGTGCCAAATTTTCGGCTGTGAACGCGTTTACCATTGCCATTGGGTCATGCCTCGCAACTGGGTGAAAGAATACGACGAAGTTCAGGGTCGGTTAGTTTCGACAGGCGCTGCAAACCCTCCAAGGCGGATGGGTGATTGCGCAAAATATAATCGCGATTGTCGGGCCGACTCGCTGCCCGCCACTCGGTAATAATGATCGTCATGGCGAGACGCGCTTTGACGAGGATGGGCAGGACATCGACTTCCAGCGGCGTAAGCGGCGCGACCGAGTGATATCCGCAGACAAGCGCACTCGAAAGAGCAGGCCAATCATCTGTCGCAACATGGTAAGAGAGGGCTACAGCCAGATCGTTGATAAGGGGCGCATGCACCATGTCCCCAAAATCGATGATGCCGACGATCTCTGCTGACCTGTCGGGATGGACCAAAATGTTGTGCGGATTGAAGTCGTTGTGGATGATCTGCGTTCGCAGTTGTTCGGCGACCGGCGGCACCTTCCTTGCGAACTCAGCCAGGACGTTCTTGACCAATAGCTGTCTGCTGTGACCCACGCAACCAACCAAGTCCGACAGATCGAGCGCATGCGAGATGTCCCACAATAGCTTGCCGTTTGGACGCTCTTCAAAGCTGCGCAATCCGTGACCAAGCGCTGCGAGTGCGCAGCCGAGGTTCCAGTTTTGCTGGAGCGATGCGAGGGTGCGGTATTGTTGCTCGCCTTCGAGGAACGTCAGCAGGCGGACGATGCGTCGCTCCCCGCTTTCGTCTGTGAACGAAGAATTGGAACCTCCGGTCAATGGCGAAACCATCCTGGGCACAGGCACCTCGCTGGCAACAGCAGCTAGGTGAAGCAGTGCATTGCTCTGGAATGTCAGGGCTTCTGGGTCCTCGGCTGGGTTTGCGATCTTGAGCGTATAGTTGCGGCCATCCAACGCAGCGAATCGAAAAGTTTCATCTCGTTCACTCGACAAGCGCTTCACGGTGCCTGTCAAACCATAGATATTCCTGACCAGCTTCTCGACTGCAGCTTCGGGCAGCGGTACCCAGTGCGAAGACAGCGCATCGCTTCTCTGTGAATCATTTGATTGTTCAATCATAGACGGACCCGGTTCGCGGTGACGCAGAGGTGGCGGTAGTTGGTGAGGGTAGCTCTTGGATGCTGATCCAGCGCCCCAAACAGCCGAGCGACGAAGCCAACGCCAAATGTGGCCAGAGCCGCCAGAGTTCCCCTGAAAAGACCCTCAGTTAGGGAGAACACATTTCCGAAAACAAGCGCGGCGGCCGTCGCGTAGAGGCGATGGTCATACCATTCGGTTACGAACGAAGGCGGCAAACGCCGCCCTGATTGGCTGGGCTTAACCATTCTCTCTCCATCGCGGTGGGTGCTCCGGCTAACCGATACATGTTGATGCATCATGCGTCAAACGTTTTTGACATTTGATGCATCGCGGCTTGTGAAGACGATGCTTTGCCCGAATGGGCTTTTCGTGTGCCAATATAACATTCCCGGGCCAGGACCTCTGGATCCTATAGTGTTTCGTGGCGGTATCTGCTGGTTTGTGTAGCAAAAGAATCTGGGAATGCTTTCGGTTGCTGGCTCTTGCACCCGTCGGCTTACGCACGTCACTCTCCTTCAACGGTCTTCATTGAAAAGTCCATGATGCATAAACTTGTTGAACGTCCCGATATAGTCGTCTTAAACATGTTCTCCCGGCGTGATGTGCCGCCCGATTCTGGCCGGGATCGCATTCGGGGTGCACTCGGCGCCCTTTTCTGAAACGATCAAGGCTTGCTTCCTCGTTCGTTAATAGCCGTCGACTTTTTTGGATGCGGTCGTCGTAGATCGAAGTGGCCGGCATCGCCGCCAAGTATTTCGCTCAGCACATCACCGACGACATGTGCAAACGGAAAGTGTTTGTTGCGGTAAAGCAGAAGAACCCACCATGAAAAGTGGCCATGGATAAAATCCTGCGATCACCATGCACGGGCCTTTGTTTCAACTAGAAACGGCGCGCGTGAGCTCACGGCACCTGGAAAGGCTTTGCTTTGTGAAGGCAAGCCTTTCTGACGACAGAGGCGGCACTTGCGATACCGATACATGATGAACAGCCTCCAATACTCAAAAATCGCCGCCATGCACTGGCCTGTCGGGGGGCTCGTTTGCCCCGCACAGACCGTGAGCGCGGCAATTTGCAAACCTAAAAGGACCTTGACATGGAATTGATGCATGATGTATCAGAAATTCCAGCTCACTTCGACTTGAGCTACCCGCTGGGAAAAGAGGAGAACGCGAACTCGCGAGAGGCTCGTTTCCACCCTCAGCCGGTGTAATTCGCGTCACTCAAAATAGAAAAGGGGAATTGACCATGAGGAATTTGTATTCGATCGCGCGATTGGGCGTGACCTTTGCCTCCGCCATAAGCCTGTCGGTCGCCTTCGGCGGGATGGCGGCTGCGCGCGATCTGACCGTGACGTCGTGGGGCGGGACCTATCAGGAGGCTCAACGGAATATCTACTTCAAGCCTTTTGCGACAATGACGGGGAAGCCTTTGCTGGATGAATCGTGGGATGGCGGCATTGGTGTCCTTCAATCCAAGGTCAAAACCGGAACACCTAATTGGGACGTGGTTCAGGTCGAATCTGACGAGCTTGCTCTTGGCTGCGCAGACGGCCTATTTGAAAAGATCGATTGGGAAAAGATCGGTGGGAAGGACAAGTTTCTGCCATCCGCTGTAAGCGACTGCGGAGTGGGCGCAATTGTTTGGTCAACCGCGATCGCATATGACGGAGACAAAATTAAAGATGGCCCGCAATCTTGGGCTGATTTCTGGGATGTGAAGAAATTTCCCGGAAAACGGTCGCTCCGCAAGGGGCCGAAATACACCCTTGAATTCGCTCTGTTGGCCGATGGCGTTCCGGCGGACAAGGTCTATGACGCGCTCGCTACTGACGAGGGTATTGATCGAGCATTCAAGAAACTCGATGAGTTGAAATCCGCCATCGTTTGGTGGGAGTCGGGCGCTCAGCCGCTGCAGTTTCTCGCTTCCGGCGAAGTCGCCATGGCGGCAGCGTACAATGGCCGGATCACTGGAATCAACCGCGCTGAGAAGAAGAACTTCAAAGTGGTCTGGCCGGGCAGCATCTATGCCGTTGACAGTTGGGTTGTTCTGAAAGGCACCGAGAACCAAGGGGCTGCCCAGGACTTCATAGCATTTGCGAGCCGTCCGGAAAACCAGTCGAAACTGCCTGAGTTCATTGCTTACGGCTTGCCGAACAAGGACGCTGCGGCGAAGGTTCCCGCGGAGTATGCCAAGGACCTGCCAACGCAACCTGCCAACATGACCGAATCGATCGCGCTCGATACCGACTTCTGGATCGACAACTCCGAAACGCTGACCAAGCGCTTTAATGCGTGGCTAGCACAGTAAGGAAAACCGATGGGCGACGCTGGCTGAAAAGCTTTTGGCCCGCGTCGCTGCCCAGCTTTTGGTGGCCGTACTGCCGGCGTCGACAGGGGAGAAGACTTTTGACAGCGTTCATCAAGTTCGATTCGATCTCTAAATCCTATGGCACGCTTCGTGTCATGGAGGACCTCAATCTTGCTGTTGCCAGAGGCGAATTTGTAAGCCTTTTAGGGCCATCGGGTTCAGGCAAAACAACTTTGCTCATGATGCTCGCAGGCTTTGAACAACCTACCTCCGGTGTAATATTTCTGGACGGCAAGGCAATCAACGAGGTGCCGACCCATAAAAGGGATATGGGTGTCGTGTTCCAGAATTATGCTCTGTTTCCGCACATGTCGGTCGGTGAAAATGTCGCGTTCCCGCTGCAAATGCGCCGATTTAATAAAGCAGATGTTGCGAAGCGAGTGATGCGGGCACTCGAAATGGTTCAGCTTGCGCCACTGGCAAATCGCCGGCCGTCGCAGCTTTCCGGTGGCCAGCAGCAGCGTGTGGCGCTCGCCCGTGCGCTGGTCTTTGAACCGCGCGTGGTCCTGATGGATGAGCCGCTCGGTGCGTTGGACAAGAACCTACGAGAACAGATGCAACTCGACATCCGTGATTTGCATCGCCGCCTTGGCTTGACCATAGTGTTCGTCACGCACGATCAATCCGAGGCTCTTACAATGTCGGATCGGATCGCAGTATTTAACAAAGGCAAAATCGAACAGATAGGGACACCGCGCCAGGTATACGACGCGCCTACATCCCGTTTTGTTGCAGAATTCATCGGTGAGACCAACCTCGTCGATGCCGTTGTGGAAAGTGTGATCGCCGGGCAAGCCTTGGTAAGACTACACTCCGGTGAAAAAATCACTTCTGCAGTCACCGGCACCGTGTCATCTGGGCAAGAGGTTTACCTCTCCATTAGACCTGAGCGCCTCGAATTGACTGCGGACAAAGTTGCGTCTGAAAACCATTTGGAGCTGCAGGTTACCGATTCGGTCTACCAGGGAAATCATATGCGCGTGCAGTTGTCTGGCGCTGGTAACTCAATGATCGCTAGCTTAAATCGGCGCTCTGAAGAATTTTGCCACGGAACAAAGGTTTACGCCGGCTTTTCCTCCGGCGACTGTAAGGTCATTGCAAAATGAACAGGCAACAGATCAAAACAGCGCGGTCAATTCTCCTTGTCACGCCACTGATCGCTTTCCTCGTCGCGTTCTTTGTCTGGCCACTTGTTGGCATGTTTTCTCAGTCTGTGTCCGACACAGCGGTGCTACACCTTTTGCCTCGGAGCGTCGTCGTCCTCAGCAAGTGGGACCGCAAATCACCTCCGACAACCTTGATGCAGACAGAACTTATCGCCGATTTGAAGAACGTTCGGGATCCTCAGGATCTAGGCGATATGGTTCGTAGATTGAATAGTGCCCGCTCCGGGTTCCGAACCCTAATTCCCAAAACAATAGCTGCGCTGAATGATGCTCAGAATCCGCCAGTCGATCTTGTGTCAATTGACGCCCGTTGGGAAAATCCGCAATTTTGGTTTGCAATCGCAGGCGCTTTGTCACCGTTGACTGACAGAAATCTTCTCGCCGCTGTCGATCTGGGGCGCAATGCAAGCGGCGAACTCGAGCGGCTCCCGGCAGAACAATCTGTAAACGTCATGATCATGGCGCGGACGTTTTGGATCGCAGCGCTTGTCACCTTTTCATGCGTTGTAATCGGCCTTCCCTATGCATTGATCGTGGCATCGGTCAACGGATGGAGACGCGATCTGATGCTCGCTGCCGTCCTGCTTCCTCTTTGGACTTCTCTTCTGGTTAGAACCGCAGCTTGGTTCATCCTGCTGCAGGAGAAAGGGCTTATCAATGACCTACTGCTTTGGACAGGCTTTACTGCCACTCCGCTGTCTCTGATCTTCAACCGAACCGGTGTTGTAATCGCGATGACCCATGTCCTTCTCCCCTTCATGGTGCTTCCAATTTACAGCACGCTTATTGCTGTTCCGAGAAATCTGATGCCGGCAGCTGCCTCTCTCGGCGCCAATCCTCTCCGCGCCTTCTTACGCGTACTTTTGCCCTTGAGCCTGCGAGGCGTGGCGTCGGGGAGCCTTCTCGTATTCATCTCGGCTATTGGCTACTACATCACTCCCGCACTAATTGGAGGCCCCGGTGACCAAATGATTAGTTCCATCATAGCCTTCTATGCCACAGGTTCAGCAAACTGGGGCATGGCCGGTGCACTGGGTGTGGTGCTTCTCGTTGCGACGTTGCTGCTTTACACGGCATACGCCCGAATTTCCAAGGAAGAGGGAACAGGACATTGACCATGTGGATTAAGGCCGCAAAACTGGTTTTCTCGCCGCTGGCGATACTATTCCTCGTCGCTCCACTCATTGCTATTTTGCCGCTCGCCTTCACCTCAAGCGTAATTCTGACCTACCCCGTCCCGTCCTATTCCCTTCGTTGGTTTGAGGAACTGCTTTCGGCGGACACGTGGCGGCGATCCATAATCAACAGCCTGATGATTGGCAGCGGGACTACCTTGTTAGCTACCTTACTTGGAATGGCGGCTTCTTTGGGCCTTCGAGATCGTACCCTTTTGTTGCGCGGAACCTTCCGCACACTTTTCCTTCTGCCAATGGTGGTGCCTGCAGTGGTGCTTGGTGTTGGAATGCAGGTGCTTCTCGCTCGACTCGGCCTGACGAATAGCTACGTAGGTGTCATCATCGCTCATACAGTTGTTGCCGTTCCATTCGTTGTTATTAGTATTAGCGGAGCACTTTCCGGAATCGACGGGCGAACGGAGCTTGCAGCGCAAAGCCTTGGCGCCTCGCCGTGGATTGTTTTTCGCCGGGTAACGTTGCCACTTGCAATGCCGGGAATTCTATCCGGTGCTGTGCTAGCATTCGCAACATCTTTGGACGAAGTCGTACTGACTCTGTTCGTCGCTGGACCTAATCAACGCACGCTGGCGCGAGAAATGTTCTCGAGCATTCGGGAGAACGTAAGTCCCACCATCGCTGCCGCTGCGTTCCTATTTATCGCCGCGACGGTAGCAGTCGGGTTATCCCTTGTACTGCTGCGTTCACTCCGAACGGATGCAAGGCAAGGGTAAGGCGGGGCCCGAGAGCCCGTTTTTATCTGCAACGCCTGTAATCACAGCTTGAGGCACTTGTCGAAGTCCTTCGCAACGCAAGCTTTGAGCGATGGAATCGATCCAACATCCTCAATCTGCCTTATGCCAGTCTGAAATCTGATTTGTTCGCGCCCAATTCCCGTCTTAGACAATGACCACCTAAGACACCATGATGATCGACAACGGGACCGCTAAAATGACTACTGTGTTGCGAGACAAGTTCGAAATGCTGTCGAATATGACGCCCTCGCTCGAAGACGGCGAGTATGTGTTCTGCTCGTTACCCAATGAAGGGAGCAAAGTTCACAATCTGAATCCGATTGGGATATTTCACGAAAGAGAAGGTTTGACAGTCATCCTTGAGAAAGGAGAGGCGCACGAAGCGGGGTTCGAAACTTCACTTGCGATGCGCCAGATCACCCTCAATGTGAATTCTGCGCTCGATGGCGTCGGCCTTACGGCGGGCGTTGCTGCCTGTCTCGCAGAAGCTGGCATACCGTGCAACATGGTGGCAATGGACCCTCCTGCGGCTTCGCCCCTCCTCCTCGCCAGGAACCGAGTTCGTTACAGCCGCTAGAATGGCCGGAATGGATCTCACCGTCGTCGATATAGAAGAGGATCAACTCCGGGCAATTTATCGCGAGCCGCTTGTGCTCATTCGGCCAGACCAGGTCATCGCTTGGCGCGGAGATGGCGATGGCGGCGCCGTTCAAATCATCGAGACTATCCTGGCCCATATCGTAAGGCCGTATGTCCGTCTTCGCGCCTGAGGTGGCTCGCCCTACACTGGTTTTCCGAGGGTTGCTCGGACAGGCCGACGTTACTCGACGTTTTGAAGACATCATCCAAGCTCTTCGCCGACGAGACGACAGCCCCGGTTCTCGATCCTGGACGGGGAAAGACCAAAACTGGGCAGCTCTGGGCGTATGCCCGCGACGACAGGCCTTGGCAGGGCACCGCCCCGCCCGGTGTCGTCTATGTCTACGCGCCGGATCGCAAGGCCGAGCGTCCGATGGCCCATCTCGAAGGCTTCGTCGGCGTTCTGCAGGTCGACGGCTACAGCGGCTATCGCCCGTTGGCTGCCAAGAACACCGTATCTCTGGCATTCTGCTGGGCGCATGTCCGCCGGCGCTTTTACGAGCTGGCAGCCGCCGGTCCCGCACCCATTGCCACCGAGGCACTCAGACGCATTGCTGAACTCTACAAGATCGAAGACGAGATACGTGGACGCATGCACGAACAGCGCAGCACCGCTCGGCAAGAAAGGAGCCGTCCGATCACCGATAGCCTGGCTCTCTGGCTACGCGAACAGCTTGGTCTCATCAGCCAGAAGACAAAACTGGCCGAGGCGATCCGGTATGCCCTGTCACGCTGGGATGGGCTGACAAGATTTATCGACGATGGCCGGATCGAGATCGACTCCAACACGGTCGAGCAATCCATCCGGCCGATAGCCGGACCTGAGTCATTGTGCACTCCTTCTCTAAGTATCTGTAAACATTGGAAGCGTTTCCGTGTCAGCAATGCGACACGGGCGGCCCTTTCGGGCTATCGCGGCTTGGACCGTCGCAGAAGCCAGGTCGCTGACCCTGATTTGATACGGCGCACCGCGAACCACCTGTTCGGCGGACAACACCTTCATCTTTATCAGATGGCGTATTCGATGGTTAGTTACGCCTAATGCCGCCGCAGCCTCGGTCATGGTCAGCCATTCGCCGTCTTTGTCGGCTGATTTGTACGCGTGGATCGCACGCACCCGCCTTACAGAAGCGACCCGATGCGCGGTCCAGGTTTTTCCTTGCCCCGTTGGCATGCCCATTCGATTAAGCGACGCGGCGATATGTTCATCGGACCAGCGACCAGCCATGCTGCGCATCACCGCCAGGGCATCCTCAGTCGTGGCACAACCGTGTTCACCGGTCTGAGGCTTGCGCACTCTCAGTTCCGAATGCTGGCCGCCCTTCCAATGGATCGTCAGCACCACATCACGCACCGCATCGTCGACATCAACGACAATGTCGGCGATGAGTGTACGCAGCAGTTGCTGGCGCACGCGCATGGTCACATCGGGGGACTCCCAGGCAGCCAAGAGATTGTCGGCCAAGTTCGCGAAGGTGCCTGGATCGACTGCTATTGTCGAAGGACTGTCGGCAGGCTTGCGCTCCTCCAGATCCCGCACGCGGCGTAATGCAGTTTCCCAATTCTTCTCAAGCTGCGCGGCGATGAGACGATTGTCGGGATCGCATGCCGCATAGCGACGCTCAGCCAGGCCGGCCTCGTAGCGAGCCTGTTGTAGCTCCAGGTCGTGAATGTGCCGCTGGTCTTCTTGCCGCTCCCGGTGCATCCGCTCTGCTTCAAAGGTCGCTTCGATCGCTAACGGTTCTACCGCGCGCAACAACTCGCGCGCAACCGCCGCATCGACCTTCGGGCCACCGAACGTCATGCACCGGGGCAAGCCCATCATTAGATTCTGCTTGTCGCAGCGATAGACAGGACTGTGTGGATTGCCCGTATAAGCAACACTCAGCCGCCGCCCACACCGTCCGCAGGTTAGGAGTCCCGATAATAACGCTTTGCCGCCACGGCCCGATTTAGTCCCGCCCGAGCGGCCATAATTATTGAGCGCCAATTGCTGTTGGTTGCGCTCGTACTCGTCCCAACTGATGTAACCTTCGTGATGATCCCGGATCATCACCTCCCAGGTGCCGACAGGCCTGCCATGCCCATAGCTGCGACGCGCTCGTCCATCAACGATGGCAGTCCGCTTCTCGCTCTTCCCATAGACGTAGACGCCGGCGTAGAAGGGGTTTTTGAGGATGCCGATTACATTGCGATAACGGACCGGCGTCCAGACGAAGTTGGTCATGCGCCTTTCATCCGACGGCCGCGGAAAGTGGATTTGATCTTTCGTCATCGACAGCAGCACCTGACGCGCGCTTCCAAGCTCGTGGAAGCGTGCGAATATAGATCGGATTACGTCTTGCAGACGCAGATTGGGGTCCAGTCCAAGCCCCGCCTCCCGATGCCAAATGTAGCCGAACGGAACGGAAAGTCGCAATTCGCCACGGCGCGCTTTCGATCTGGCGGCATCGAGCATGCGGGCTCTCAGCACGCCAAGTTCGAACTCGCTGATACTGCCCTTCATCCCCAGCAGCAGACGATCATTGGGCCGACATGGATTGTAGACACCATCGTGATCTATGACGCGGGCTTCAACGAGGCCACATAGTTCGAGCAGATGGTGCCAGTCGCGGCCGTTACGTGCGAGCCGTGAGGCGTCGAAGCAAAATACGGCACCAACTTTGCCGGCGCACAACAGGGCGACGAGACGATCGAAGCCGGGGCGAGCGACCGTTCCGCTCGCAGAGCGTCCGAGGTCATCGTCGATGACCTCAACGTCGAGAAAACCGCGCTGTCGTGCGACGTCAACAAGATCATACTGCTGTCGCTGGCTTTCCAGATTGGTCATCACCTGCGACTGAGTGGACTGCCGAACGTAAACGACGGCCTTGCGTTCAAGCAGCACTGTCGGAATCAGATCAGTGCTGGTCATCGTTGATGTCCTCGACGACCAGACCGGCCGCCTGCATCAGCAGGCAAGCCAGTGTTGATATTGCCTTCTTGCGATCCTTGTCGCTCAGTCCGTCGAGCCTGCGGGTTTTGAATATCAGGTCGAGCTGCCGGCCCGATGCCGGCACCAGCGTGTTGCGGGATCTCATCATCTTGCTCCTGAGTGATTCTATGTTCACCTCGGAAGAGTGCCGCCCTCGCACCGCCTGAGACCAGTCTGTTCAGTTCGATCAGCGCCGCAAGATCGACGCGTGCCGTTCCCATGGTCATGCCGCTGCACACCACAGGGTCAATCATCCACCCCGAAATCGCGATCACGACACCTGTCGGTCCCAAAACCTTCAAAAACCGACCTGTCGCTCGTTCTTCGACGCGGCGAATGGAAACCTTTTTGCCGAAATACGGATGCCAGCGATAATGGACTTCGACTTCATCGCCGACATGGGCAGAATGAACGGGGGATGGCCCTCAATCGTAAGAACGCGCTGTTTGCAGGCTCCGATGCGGGGGCCGAACACTGGGCCATCCTCGCCTCGCTCGCTTTGCTGAAAGAGTTCGTGAATACGAAGGGCCGATCCGGCTCTGTCGCTCTCGGTTGTGATTTTCTCCCTGTCCTCCTTGAAAAGATCGATAATCCGAGTTGGCAGCTTCAAATGCTTGGTTGGCGGTGTCGGCTACACCTGTCAGGAAGAAGTCTAGCCAAGCTTCCCAGTTTCCATGTTCACGGACTTCTTGCAGTAATCGATAATATTCCCTTCGATGGGCCTTGAGGTAAAGACTGAGGTAGAGCAATGGTTTGCGTAGAACGCCGTTCATGCACAGGTAAAGAGTGACAAGCAGACGACCTATACGGCCATTGCCATCGAGAAATGGATGAATGGTTTCGAACTGGACATGCAGGAGGCCGGCTTTGATCAGTGCCGGTAACCGTGATTGATCGTCATGCATGAAACGCTCGAACGCATCCAGGCAGCCGCCCAATTCCGTCACGGGTGGTGGCACGAAGAGTGCGTTACCGGGTCGCGTGCCTCCAATCCAATTCTGCGAGCGCCGAAACTCTCCTGGATCCTTAGTGCCCCCCGCCCGCTTTGCAGCAGTCGTGCATGCATCTCTCGGATCAGGCGCAATGACATTGGCAGCGTTTCCAAACGCTCGAAACCGTACATCATCGCATCAACGTAATTGGAAACCTCACGAATATCATCGACCGGTTGCCCCGCTTGAGCCTCGGTCTCAAACCGCAAAAGATCGGAAAGCGTCGACTGTGTGCCTTCAATCTGCGAGGAAAGAACTGCCTCTTTTCTTACATACATGTAAAGGAATAGCTCCTGGCGCGGGAGCAGCATTGTGATGCCATCCAGGCGACCTAGCGCACGCTCTGCCAGACTGAGGCGTGCAATAGCGAAAGGACATCGATGGATGGCTCGGGCGGCAATGGCGGAGGCACGAACGCCCGTACTGTTTCGCTCGCTGCTGTTGTTTCGACAAAACGGCCCAGGCGCAAATTAGGTTCGGAATCAGACATAGCCCAATATGAATTCCGTCCGTTATTTAAGCAAGCGCCACTTTATTTAAATAAGTATCAAGCTTAGGTAAGCGCGCTTAATTAACGTAGAGCGTTGTCACTGCATCAAGCGGAGTGACTACCTACATCGCCTGGGGAGCCGTGACATCTTCGTTTGCGAGAGGTGGCATGATAAGAAACGGACATTAAGATAGCCGCTTTCAGAAATGGATGCCGGCTTACCCTTCAATTAGTCCTTAATTCCTCTCTAGCCCTGACACCCGTGCTCGCTTTGAGTTGCGGTTAGGCTCGCCAAAAATTCATTCCAGTTCGCGTCATGCTTCGCGGCGTCGTCATCTTGCGCCCACAGCTTGACTTTCTTGGCTGCGGCCGCATCGTAGTATGTTTCCGATATATCGTTATGCAATGCCAGGACGAGCATTTCGACGTCATGGACGGAGAGGATTTCGGTCTCCGATGGTTTTGCCGGATTTGCGAACGACAGCGAGTTGGGAAGCAGCCAATGTGTGCCAATCCCGCCGTCCCTGAAAACGCGAGGCATGGCGATCTCGTGTATGCTGACCTCGGAACTATGATCGCAGTAAAGCTTCTCGATTGCCGCGCGAAGTTCCGTCTCCAGTCCCAGGCCTAGCTGGCCTCCGGCGCCGAGCACTGAGCCGAAACCGAAGCTCTCGCTATAGCGGCCGGCCGAGGCCGAAACATCGGCGATGACGACGTGCAGCGGCGGCAGGGCCTGCGGTGCTTGCGGAGCCGATCGGAACGCGTCGCGGATGGAATAGTAGAGCGTCATGGCGCCACGGTTTTCCACCGCTCCGCCATCAGTCACCCAGTATCGCATCCTTGCTTCTCCTGATGCTTCGATGTCGATTGCGGCATCGGGAAAGACGGGCGGAAAATTTGCGCTCAATGCTGCAGCACGCGCGATCGATATATCCGCGTTGTCGAGCGTTACGAGCTGCATATGCAGCGATCCATCGTCCGGTGGAGACGCCGGCGCGGCAAGATTGGTCAACACCAACCGCCCGCCCGCCTGGCCGGCATCCAGGAACTGGCGGCAGCGCGTAGCCCTCTCGGGTAGCGAAAGGTTGTGATTGGCTTGGCAGGGCTGACCGTTATTGAAAAAAGACCCAACGATCGCGGTGTTGAGCATGAGGCCGAAGGACGGCGCTTCCATTGTTCCGGTGCCCATGTGGCAGACGAAGGATTCGGCGAGAATCGCGCCCAGTCTCGACCGTGCGGGGATCCAGCCCGTTACGTTTTCATCCGGCCTTTGAGCTTCATGGCAGGCTGAGGACGCCCAGCGCCAGCGCCCGAAAGCGAAGCGCATGTCGCTTGCTCCATCAATCACCTGTTCGATGAAGGGCAGCGCCATGGCTTCCGAGAAATCGTCCCATGCCTTGACGTCCATAGTGTCGCGCGACCGGCGAAGCTCTTTCTCGTGAAGCGCAAAATAGCCGAGCGCGGCGCTGCCACCTGACACACCGCTGACGAGGACGACGTTGCAGATCTGGTCGTGTTCGGCCAGCCCCCGCAGCAGCGAGGCGGTATAGATCGCCGCACGCGTGCCGCCGCCGGAGGCGACGACGGCAATTCTCGGCGTGGTGGGCTGCAGCGGCCCGCAGCCGCCGTTGGGTTGGTTGCTTTCGAACAATAGCGTTGCCGGCTGCTTGTTCACGTGCCGCTCGGAGCGGATAGCAAGTTCCGGCGGCTGGATCGCCCGCAGGAAGCTGAAGACGGCGGGACCGCCGATCAGGCCATAGGCCAGGGCGCCGACGAGGGCGGGATAGACGAGCGTCGAGCGCTGGAAATTGCGCAGGCTTGCAAGCAGGTCTCCCGTTGGAGCCTGTCCGGCGGGCAGGCGCTCCAGCTGCGTACGAAACTGCGCGAGCACTTCCGCCGGCGTCATGAACTGGATCGCCCTGTTCGATGCGGCTTTGGTCTGCCGCTGATACTGATCCTCGTAGCGGCCCTCGATCTTCAAACGCCCCGCGCCATGCAGCGCGATCGTCCGGCCCTGGTTGCGGACGGTGCTCAAGGTCTCGCTGCCTTCATAGTCGTAAGCGATTTCGACCGGCGTGATCGATAGGTGCTGCTTGTCGATGAGGCGCATCAGCCGGCGCGCGACGAAGTGATCGCACCAGAAACCGTAGTACCAGGCGACGGCATAGGCGAATACGATATAGCGCATGATCGTCGTGTTGCCGTAGCCTCTAGAGCCGGCGTTGAAGAGATAGGTGATGTAATGGACGTCGGCGAGGCGCAGCACCGCAACGACGATGACGAGAACGCTGATGACCCGCTGCGGGCCGATGAAGAAGAGGCGCCCGACCGTCTTCAGGATTTCCATCAACCGGTCGAAGAGGATGCCGAGGAAAAGGACGATCCATGCGACAAGGGCGGTCACGCCGAATGCGTACCAGAGATAGTGGTCCGGCACGAACAGGGTGAGCAGCGATCCGGGCAGAAGCAGCTCGACCGGATAGCGGATCGGGGCGATGACAAGGGCAGACACCAGCGCGGCGATCGGTCCGCGACCCATGAAATCGTAACGGTTCTTGGGCAGGAAGAGTTCCACTTTCGGCAGGCTGTCGGCAAACCCGGCGCCTGCATTGGAGCGGAACAGGCTCAATGCTAGCAGCCAGGCCGCCGGGAGCGCAAGGACGAGTGCGCAGACGATCGCGAGGCCGACATGCAGGCGGGGCCGCGCCGTCATCATGCCGTAAGTTTCCGGGCGCGAATTGACGAGGAGAAGCACGGCAAGGACCGCAAGGATGACGAGCTGTCCTCCCAGCAGATACTGGTTAAAGAGCGCCTGGCGGCCAGCGGCCGCATGCAGCAGGAAAAAAAGCGCAAAACCGATCGCGAGCAGGCCGAGATTGCCCCAGCGCATCTCGACGGTCGGGCCGAGCGCCATGGCAAGGGTCAGAATACCCGCAAGCACCGGCATGAACCAGGCGTAACCGTCGGGGGCGAGCCATCGCCAGGCAATGTACCGCCCCTTCGGCAGTGGCTGGTTCAACCAGGCATCGAATTCCCGCCACCATCGAACGAAGCTCCGGACGTGTTCACCGAGCCAATTGTAGATGCTGGCTTCCCGATGGATGGGGTGTTCGTTCATCAGCGTGTTTCCAGTCAGCTGTCCGCGAGAATGACGTCGGCCGCCTTCTCCGCGATCATGTAGACGGCGGTGGCAAGGAAGTAGCCGGGAATGCGGGGGAAAACGGAAGCATCGACGACGCGCAGGCCTTCGATGCCGTGCACCCTGAAGCGGCTGTCGAGCACGCCGCCATCCTCGCGGGCGCCGATGGCGCAGGTGCCGCAGGCATGATGGCCCCAGGCGTTTTCCGCGACATAGCGGCGAAGCGCCTCGTCGCTCTCGTTCTGCCGGCCGGGTTCCTCTTCGCTTGCGATGAGGTCGTCCATCGCATCGTTGACCTTCCTGACGAAGCGGATGGCATGGACGACGGCATCGAGATCGAGGTCGTAATCGCCGGTTCCTTCGAAGAAGGAATGAAACACGACGGCAGGCAGGACCGCGGGATCGGCACTTCTCAGCCGCACCGTTCCACCCTGGTTTTCTGTATAGGCCTTGAGGATCGCCCAGGTCATGTAATCCGGCTTGCGGATGCGCGCGGAATAACGAGGAAAATAGCCGCGGAAATCGGCCAGCAGCGAAAAGCAATGCAGGTCCGGTTCCGGCAGCGTGTCGCGGGATTTGAGCGTGAGGGAAAACATGACGCCGTTGCTCGTATAGTTGCCGATGCGGAATCTGCGCCACCGCCGGTAATGGACATCGCGGGTCGTATAGGTCACGCCCTTGAGGGCCGACCAGGGTTCTTTCATCCGGCTGACGACGCCGACCTCGTAGCGGTCCTGCAGGTTCCGTCCGACATCAGGAAGCGTTTCGACGACGGGAATCCCGTGCTCGTCGAGATGGCCGGGATCGCCGATGCCGGAGAGCATCAGAAGCTGTGGCGAGGCGAAGGCGCCGCCGGCAAGGATGATCTCGCGGCCGGCCCGAATGATCTCCTCGCGCCCCTCCCCGTCGATGCAGCGAACCGCCACCGCCCGCTTGCCGTCGAATTCGATGCGCGTGACGGTGGTGTTGAGGCGAAGCGTCAGGCGGTCGGGGTGCCGCTTGATCACGTCGAGCAGCCGCTCGCGCGGCCCGTGCCTGGTGTGGCGGCGCGTCGAAAGTGGTGTGACGCGCACGCCGCAGGCGCCGACGTTCCAGTTGCGGTGGTCGTTCGGGTCGATTTCGGTCGTCTCCCAGTCGGAGCCCCGCTTGCCGAAGGCGTCGGCCGCCGCGCCGACGCAGCGCAGCAGCGCCCGCCACAGCGGCCAGTCGCGCAAGGCCCGCAGCGGCACGGCGCGCTCCGTGGTCATCCACCCCCACCATCCATGGCCCGTCGGATTGAGGCCCGTTGCGGCGGCAAGCCAGCGCCACAGGAAGAAGCGGTAGCGGCAGCGCTCGATGCGCTCGAAATAGCCCTGCATGTGCGGGGCCCTCCAGCTTTCGTCGCCGGTGATCGCAAAGATGTGGTTCCAGTCGCAATGATTGGGCCGCACGACGATCATCGCATGATGAGCGGTGCAGCCGCCGAGCCCGCGCACGCGCGGATACAGCACGCCGTCCTTTTCCTTGCAGTAGCGCCAGTCGCGCTCCTGCATCTCCTGATTTTCATAGTGGCGCACCCAATGGTTCTCGGCCATGCCGGGATGTTCCGAAGCAAAGGCGTGAAAGGCCGGTACGCGAGAGGCATCGGCAAGCGGCATGTCGGTGCCGTCGTCGGCTTTGGCCAGCGGATCGCCGCCGGCTTCGATGACGAGCACCGTCCGGCCCTCTTCGGCGAGCCGCGCGGCGACGACGGCGCCGCCGGCGCCGCTGCCGATGACGATATAATCGTGGGTCGGCCCGCCGGACATCGTCAAAACTGCTTCAGATAGGAAATCAGGGCATTCTTGTCCGATTGCGAGAGATCGGCGCCGAATGTGTGCCCGCCATTGACCACGTAATCCGGGCATTTGCTCAAGCCCACCAGGCGGTCGACGAGTTTCGTGTCGCGCACTACCTTCTCGGCTTTGGCGAGCACGGCGGGATCTGCGAGTTCCTCCGGCGTACATTGCCCGCCGAGCTCGGAAAAGGCTCCGATCAGCGCCGGGCCGGCGGCGATCAGGCGCTTGTAATTGGCGAACTTGTCCTCCTCGTCATTGTCGGGCAGCAGCTCGGTGTTGGTCAGCGCGTTGATCGGGAAACCGGCCGGGAACGGGCCGACGGTGATCGAGCCGTCCTTTTTGAAGGCCCAGCCGGCGACCTTGTTCAGCATGCCGGTGAAGGGCTTCACCTTGTCGGGCACGAAGCCCGGCGGCACGATGAGGCAGGAGGGCGCGCTCGTCCGGTAGATATAGCCCGGCACCGGCGCCTCGGTCATCTTATCCATGCGGCGCGTCTGCGGCGAGAGCATCTGGCGGATCGACCGATCGAAGACTGTAAGCCTGTTTTCGATGCAGGGCAGATAGGGATCGCCGGCATCCGCCGCGGGGCAGGCGGTGCCGCGCCCGGCGCCGTAGCCGCCGGCATTGTCCTGATTGTAGTAGTCGGTTCCGTGATAGCTCTCCTCGTGGCCGACCGAATTGTTGAGCAGGAAAGGCGCAGTCGACCAGAGGCTGACAAGTGAAGGCGGCCTCAGATAGCCGCGCCCGTTGCCGGCCGCCTGCAGCGGCGTTGCCGCCCCCGAAACCGGATGATTGACCGTCACCTCATGCGGAGGCGGCAGCGCTTTGTAGGTGGAAGAGGTGAAATTGTCCCAGACGTCGCCCGAAAGCCCGTTGGTGGCGATCGCGCTGCAGGCATTGGTGCGCACGACATCCATCGGCACGCGCCGTTCCGTGGAGAGGTAATTGCCGTCGAGGAAATCCTTTCCGTCCTCATGCTTTTCGGTGACGAGCTTGACCATGCCGCGCTTGAAGGCATCCGACTGGGCCCAGGCCCAATAGCGATCCCAGCATTCGCGATAATGCGGGCCGGCCCCGCCGCCTGCGCAGATGCCCTGATCGACGCCGAGGTCCGGCGCCGGCACCGGCTGCTTGCTCGAATGACAGGCGGCGCAGTTTTCGGCAAAAACGATCTTTCCGCGCTCGACCTCGGCCGGATCGCGCGCTTGGAGCACCTGCTCTCCGACTGGCGTATCCTTCAGATGATCGGCGCGGGCCGCGACCAGGAAGAATATCGCCATGTCGGGCGTCATCGTCTCGGTGGCCTGCCAGTAGATCGAGTTCTTCTGGGCGTCGGCGATGCGGATCGGCGAGATCTTCTGCCCGCCGAGGAAGGGGCGGAAATGAAGCAGCCATTCTTCGCTGAACAGGCCGATATTGAGATAGACGCGATTGAGCGCGCCGAGCGTGCCGACGGAATCGGCTCCGTCCTTCAGGACGCGCATCGAGGCGACCGTGCCGGTCGCCTTGTCGTAGAGGGAACCGAAGGCTGCGGTCTGCGGATAGTCCTGCGCCTGCTTGTTGTCTTTCTCGTCTCCCTTGATGGTTTCCTTGCCCGTCTTTGCCCCGATGCGCAACCGCTCCAGGACGTTGTAGACGGCGTTCATCGTACGGGGGTTATTCATGTAGTCGCTCGAAACCAGCGAGGTATCGAGCGAACCGGGCGGGTTCGTATGGAACAGCTGGAAAAGGACGTTCCCTTCGTTAGGGGCCGGTTCCACGGGCGTCCCGCGCGGTTTGGTGTTCCAGAAGAAAATGCGGTCGACCCAGAAATACTGGGCGCCGGGATTGGAGGAGATTTCAGGGAATTCCGGGCTCTCGACGTTCTTCGGCGGATTGAGCGGACTAGGCCCGACATGGCAGAAGGCGCAGGACATGCCGACGCGATAGGGACGCACGAGATCCTTGTCGTTGTAGTAGGAAGGATCGGTATAATAGCGCACCGCATCCCAATGTTCGGCGGCCTTGCTGTCGAAGGCGGGATTGGGGAAGAGACGCAGGCCCATTACGCCCGTCGGCTCGCCGTAGTAGGAGCCGACCGGGATTTTCTTCTCCTCGCCCTTTACCTTGACCGTGGTGCCGCGCGAGCCTATCCGCACGCCGGGATAGCGCGAGTCCGCCTCGGCATTGCCGCCGAAACTGTCGGCCGCGCACTCCGTCTTCCGCTGATCGATCCACAGCCCCCAATGATCGGGATCGGCGCTCTTCGGGGTTGTGAAGCAGGGTTCGTTGACGAGGCCGAGATAGCGGAAGCGGTTGTCGCGACCATAGGCCATCGTCGGATGGGACGAGATGGTCTTCAGGAGGTCGAAGGAGCCGATTGTCGCGCGGGCGGCGAAGTCCCAGAAACGGTCGTTTCCGCCAGTCCAGACGGTCCAGGTGTTCTGTCCGCGGATCGCCGCCTTGCGGACGGCCTCCGGATCGAGCCCGGTGGCGGTTGCGACCTCCTTGATCTCGTCGGGATAATCGGCGCCGGCTGTCGGCGGCAGCAGCAGGCCCTTGTCCATTGCCGCGAAGTAAGGCTCTCCCGCCCCGGGAAATTCCTCGACCTTGCGATGGGCTTTCTTCGCCTCATCCTCGACATGGCCGAACTGGCCCGCATCCGGCTCGATCAGCCACCAGACGATGAGCGCAACCGCAGCAACGGCGATGACGGCGAGGGTGACGACGGTCGCCACGATCCAGGCGATAAACCGCACGATGCGCTGTCTGATGTTTGCCATCGATCCCTCCTGATGGTCAAAGTGTCTTGAGATATGAAAGCAGTTGCTCCTTCGCCTCCGGCGGCAAATCCGTGCCCCAGAGATGACCGCCATTGCCGTTGCCCGGCCGGCTTGTGTCGTAAAGCGTGCCGTACCGTTCCCCCGGCGTATCCGGCATGCTTACGAAGCCTCCATTCTCGGCATCCACGAGATCGTAGCCGCGGTAGAACTGCCCCGGCCGCTCGGCTGGCGGAAGAAGCAAGGCCCGCAATGTCGGGACGCTGCCGTTATGCAGGTAGGGACCGCGCAGCCACAGGCCCCCGAGGCCCGTCGCGACATAACCGTCGGTCTTCTGGAAGTTGGTAAAACTCCAAGCGTAACTCGGCTCGTAGGCGGCGTAGCGGTCGCGGGCCGCGGGCGTCCACATGTCGAGGCGATGGCGGTCGGTGCCGAGCTCGACGATCGAAATCGGCGTCCGGTAACGGGGCCCTTTGGCGTCATGGCAGACGGCGCATTGCGCGATATAGATCCCACGGCCGGCTTCGACCGCCATCGCATCGACATGATAGGGATCGCCTGCCGGCCTGAGAGGAGAAAACGGCGAGGGCGGCGGCCCCTGCAGGCGGATGAAATCCATAATGCGGCGAAGGCCCGCTTCGCTTCCCCCATAAGATTTGTAGGTCATGCCGTCGCCGATCGCACCCGAGACCACCGTCTCGTAGAGATCGGTTTGCAATCCGTCCCAGTGGAGCGAGAAGCGGCGCGTATTGGTGGTGGCGAGACCGGCAAGCGACCACAGGGGCATCATGTCGGAATTGCCGATCGTGTGGTCGTCGGCAAGACGGAGGTTCTGGAACTTGACCGGGTTGAAGGGATCGATCCGGCCCGGGCCCCAGTCCGGCCGGTCCTTCATCCAGGCGAAGCGCCGCCCCTGCTCCTGGAGGGCCGCCCGGGTCGCCGGCACCAGCACGAAGCGATAGAGCGCCCGTTCCCAGACCGGCATGTCGTAGATCTTGCCGATCTCCGCCATCACCCGGTCGGCGGTAAGCCGCGGATCGGCGCCGACATCGATGAGGAAACGGATATAGGCCTGCGGATTGACCCTCGTTCCCGGGCCTGCTTCGACCAGCCGCGCCGGCTCGTCGGCACGCAGCCGGTAGCTGCCCTGGTGGCAGAAGGCGCAGTTCGGCGCGACGCGCCCTATGACGCCGAGCGTCTTGACCGAGAGGCCGACAGGAACCTCGTCGCCGGCGCGCCAGTAGAGGCCGAAGGCGCCGTAGCCGTCCGCGTTTGCCGGCAGATGTTCGGGAAAGAGCTGCGGCAGGACCCGCCAGATCCAGTAGGGAATTCCCTGCGCCTCTTCATTGCCGATCGAACCGTGGTTGAAGACTTCAGCCAGATCGTTCGTCTTCGGCTGGGCGACCGGCCGGAAAAGCAGGAAGAACAGCGCGAAAGCGCCGACGACGAGCAGCACCAGAACGGCCAAAAGCCATTTCCAGAAGACGCGCCTCATGCCTGTCTCCCTTCGGCGATATTCTGTTCGAGCCGCAGGATGCGCAGGAGACAGAAAAGCGTCGCAATGCCGACCGACCCGTCGAGGAAGGCACCGGCGAGGTAGCCGAGCGGCTGGTCGAAGACGAAGACGGCGAGCAAGAAGAAAACCGTGCCGAGCGTGCGGGAGGGGAAGACCGCAAGCCAGGCGAAAACGCGGTAGCGGTCGATATCGAGCGTCGCCGGAATGTAGAAGATCGACAGGATCCCGAGCAGCAGGCCTGCAAATCTCGGCCAGATCAGCTGGTTCACGCTAATGCCGAAGAGGCCGAGGATCCACTCCGGCCAGAAGATGAGCGGCAGGACGAAGGCGAAGTTCAGAAGGATGCCGATCCAGACGAGGACTGCATGCCGTGCCTTCCATTTGCTGAGCGATCGCGACTGGGTCATAGCGTCTTCATATATTCGACGAGGGCGTCTTTTGCCGCGTCCGGCAGTTCCGTGCCGTAGCGATATCCTTCATGGCCGGCATTGCCGTTGCCGGGCCGCGCCGTGTCGTAGCGAAAGAGATCGCCGCCGGCAGACTGGTCCGGCCGATAGCCCACCCTGGCGAGATCGAACTCGTCGCTGCCGCGGAACCAGACAGGCGGCCGCTTGGCGCTCGGCTCGAGCAGATCGCGCAGGGTCGGCACCGAGCCATTGTGCAGATAGGGCGAGCGCGCCCAGATGCCGTCGAGCGGGTGATTGGCATAGCCGTCGGTCTTGCGGAAGCGGCTGAAGCGCCAGGGATAGCCGGCATAGAGCAGGTTCTGCTCGGCGGCGAAATTTTCCGTATAAGAGGTCCAGCGTCCCGCATCAGTGCCGATATCGGCGAGTGGAACCGTCTTGCCGAGCCGCGTGAACCGCTGCCTGTCGTAGCTGTAGCCGTTCGCATCCTTGAAGCCGTGGCAATCGGCGCAATAGTGCAGGAACAGCGTCTTGCCCTCTGCCGCCTTCGCCTGATCGATCTTGGCGGCGACGGGGAACGGTGGCGAAGGCAGATCCCACATCCAGTCCTCGATACGCGCGATCGATGCCCGGTCGACCGTCACGGGCGTGACGCCGGCGCCGAGTGCGGCGCTCAGGTTTCGTTCGGCCACGGAATCATTGTTGCCGTCCCAATGGAGGTTCATGCCCTCGCGCGGGCGCTGGCGCCAGATGGCGGAATAGTCGGAAGAGCCGTTCAACGCCGCGCCGCTGATATGCGCCTCGTCCATCGGAAAGTTGAACTGTAGCGCCTTATAGGGATTGAACGTGTCCACGCGGCCCGGCCCCCATTCCTCCTGCCGCTTGACGAAATCGAGTTGGGTGCCGAGATCGAGAAAGCCGTTCTTGACCCTGGGAAAGACCGCGTAGCGGTAGACCAGCCGCTCGAAGACATTGAGATCGCCGCCGACCTTGGGACCGTCAATCGTCGCAATCAACGCATCCGCGGTAAAGCCGGGATCGCGGCCGACATCGATGAAGAAGCGAATGAATTCCTGTAGGCGCAGATTATTGGAAGGTGCGCCGGGGATGAGATGGCGAACCGGATCACCGGGAAGATGATATGTGCCGACATGGCAGACGGAACAGTTGAGCCAGACCCGCTCGACGCCTGAGACCACGCGGCGCGACACTCCGATCGGAAGGTCGTCGCCGGGCTTTTCGTAGAGGAAGCCGAAACGGCTCCAGCCTTCCGGCCCGAGCTTGTCGGCATACATGACCGGCAAGGCCTGGAAGACCCAGTAGGGCGGTCCCGTCGCCGTCTCGCTGCCGATAGAGCCGTGCATGAAATGCTCGTTCTGGCTTTTGAAAGCGACGACATACTGGTTGACGAAAACCAGATAGTAGACGACTGCGAGCAACAGCAGCACGACGATCGCCAGCCACCAGCGGCGGTGGCGGGCGACGGCGATCTCGACGGGCGTTTTGCGGTCGTTGTCGCTGCTCATGAGTCCACTCCGAATGCGCGGGCGATGGCGCGTCTCAATGGAAGGTCGGCGGCTCGAAAACCGACATGACCTGCTTGATCATCTTGTCGTAGCGATCCTCGAAGCTCGTTCCGTCAAATCGGCTGAGGTCATAACAGCCGAGCGGGTTTTCGAGATCGTTGAGCAGGCACTTGTTGCAGTAGGTGCATTCCTTTTCCGGGCCGTTTGCCTTGGCGAGGATCTCCGGCAGATCATTGTTGGCGATCAGCGGGCGGGCCATGGTGACGCCATCGCAGGCTTTCGAGCGGATGGCCTCGGCGATCCTGTCGGCATGCTGGAAGCCGCCTGTACAGAGTACCTTGATATCGGCGTCGATCTTGCCGATCGCTTCGGAAACGGCGCGTGCATAATCGAGATTGATGCCCTCGATGACCTTGCCCCTGCGCCAGCGCCAGAGCGCCTGGAAGGCGCGCGCCAGCAAAGGATTGGAAAAGATCGCATAGTTCATCGGCGCCCGCGTACCCTGCGAGAGCATGCCATCATACCAGCGGTGAAGGTCGTTGAGCGGAAGGTCGCCGGCCGGATTGCGCGGATGCGGAAAGGTCGATCCGCTTGAAACATGAAAGGAATCGACACCCTTGCCGCCATCGAGCAGCATCGTGCAGATCTTGACGGTTTCGTCGAGCGTGTTGCCTTTCCTGATCCAGGGATAGAGCCAGTCATTGTGGTCGACGCCGTTGATCTTCATCTGCAGGTGAAAGTCGTGCCCGACCTCGCGGCGGATCGCCCTGACGATCTCGAGCACGAAACGCGCCCTGCCCTCCCAGCCGCCGCCATATTCGTCGGTCCGGTCGTTGATGCCGGAGCTCAGGAATTGAGTCAGCAGATAGCCGTTGGCGCCGTGAAGCTCGACGCCGTCGAGCCCCGCCTCCCGCGCGCGCCGCGCGCCTTGCGCGAACTGTTCCACCACTTGGGCGATTTCGGGTTTCGTCATCGCCTGGGCGAGCAGCCCGTGGAAGTAATCGCTTTTGCAGGTCGAGCTCAGGCCTTTGCTGAACAGGTTCTCGACGCCACCCATGTCTTGCTGGCGGCCGGAATGGCTGAGCTGCATGATGAACCGACAGTCATAGGCATGGACGCGGCGGCCTATTTCCCGCCAAAAGGGGATTTTGTCGTCATCGTCGATCATCGCGTAACGCACGAGGATCCGGCCGCGCACTGAGACCGGCGTGAAGGAGGAAATGATGCAGCCGATCCCGCCGCGCGCAAACTTCTCCTCCCAGTTCAGTCGAGCGTTGCCGCCGTGACCATTATAGTCATCGAACTGACCGGATATATTGGATCGGAAAAGACGGTTCTTCACCGTCAGCGATCGAAACTTCAAGTCATCGAAAATGAGCGCCGTATTATCGGCGTGGATATATTGACTGTTCGGATGCATGTGGGCCTATCCGGATGACGTGCCGAAGCAACGGAAGAAGAAAGAAGAAGCCGAGATGCAATGCTGAGTTATAACTATCTGGTGTATCTGGTGATAATGCAATTTAATGTAGATTGCAAATGAATTTCGCGAGCAGGACGGGCCTGTCGCAGATTCAAGGGCCGGCATTTCGAGGCATGGCCGATCGAGCAGGCGGTTGCCTGGTATTTGGGTTATCCACTCAGCTATCGGGATCTTGAGGAGATGTTCCGGGAACGTGGCTTCGCGGTCGATCATAGCACCGTCAACCGTTGGGTTCTGGCCTACGCGCCGATGATCGAAAAGCGGCTTCGCCAGTTCCGGCGGCCGCATTGCGGCTCAGTCCTGATTGACGAGACCTACGTCAAGATCCGCGGCAACTGGCGATATTTGTATCCGGCCGTCGACAAACACGGAAATCCGGTAGATTGCCTGCTGACAGCGACGCGGGATCTCGATGCCGCCAAGCGGTTCCTCCGCAAGATGCTGAAAGATGAGCCCCTTGCTGGCACCGACAACGATCGGCACTGACGGTGCCGATGCCTTCCCCTCGACGATCAAAACGTCGGTTGACGATGGGCTTCTCCATCCTGACCCGGGTGCATTATGTCATCAAGCATCTTCAGCAGGGCATGGAGAGCGACCATTTCCGGGTGAAAAAGAACATGCCCAAAATCGGTGGCTTCCAATCCTTCGAAACCGCGCGGCGAACCATCGCGGGTTTCGAGGCGATGCTGTGGTTGGGGAAGGCTTCGGTTTTACCGGTGGCTGGACTGTCAACGACCCGAACGATCTACTTGCGCGCCCCTTCGAACTCCAAAAGGTTAACAAAGTCCGAAATCCTAACCTTTTAGGGGATAGTCGCAGCCGGCAAAAATCCTGGGGACAAGCCCTCTGAGAACCTTGAAGTCATCCAGCGGGTCCTCGCCCTCCTAAACTCTCCAGATCTCGCCTGAAAAATTGATTCTAATATCTGTCGGCAGGTCCATAAAGGCGCGTTTGGCGCCTTCGTTCACAAACTTAAATTTCTTGGACATCTAGTTTCAAATTCCTCATTGCTTATAGGACTCTCTTTCTCCCGCTAAGCGGGGTTGGGTTTCAGCCTGGGTGCAAAGCACACCCAGACATGCAAACTTTAACATAGCCTTGAGTGAGAAGGCTGCGAAATTTGAAAAGGAACTGTCATGCCAATCGGTACTGTTAAATTTTTCAACGATGATAAGGGATTTGGCTTCATCACGCCGGAGACTGGCGGAACGGACGTGTTCGTTCACGTGTCTGCTTTGCAGCAAGGCGGGTCGCTGAGAGAAGGTGACAAGGTCACTTTCGAAGTTGGCCAGGACCGCAAGACGGGGAAATCGAAGGCTGAGAACGTTAGCGTGCTCTGACTGTGGGCCGCGAGACCAGCCTGATCGATCAATCCCGGCAAGCTGGTCTCGTCCGCGCTCTACGGGCTTACTGAAAATTCCGGCTCTTCACCTTCAACCTATCGATGTGCAAGTCAGGCACTTATCCCAAGCTGGAAACTATGCCGAGCCCGTTCCCTAAGGCGGGAGATTTCCGGTCGGACGCTGGTATCAGAAACAGACGATCGCACTAGGCTCACGCTGGCTGCGGCTTCGTCGAAACCGGCCGTGTCGTCTATCTCCGCAAAGCTCTCGAATGAAATTATGGAAAAGGAACGATCCAATGGCAGATGCAAACGCGACACTGGCGCTGATCATCGACGGCGACAACGCAACGCGGCGCTGTCACATTGTTTTTGGCTTAAGAGATTGTCGATAGACGGTTCGGCATGGAACATGCCCATCGCCAATTACAAGAACCATCGTTTCCCGCCAGAGATTATAGCCCGCGCTGTCTGGCTCTAT
>NZ_LWBS01000401.1 GCF_001652265.1 Rhizobium leguminosarum | reverse complement strand
GCTGGTGGCGTTAATGAAGCGCTATGGCTTTGCTCCCAAACGGATCATCACCGATAAGCTCCGCTCCTACGGTGCAGCAAAGGCGGAAGTGGCACCCGGCCTTGACCATTGGTCACACAAGGGCCTCGATAATCGGGCCGAGAACAGCCATCTGCCGTTTCGAAAACGGGAACGAACCATGCAAGGCCACCGATCACCAGGCACGTTGCAACGGTTCGTCTCCATGCACTCAGCGACCCGCAATTGCTTTTCAGT
>NZ_LWBS01000400.1 GCF_001652265.1 Rhizobium leguminosarum | reverse complement strand
TGGGATCGGATCATGGATGGAGACGAAGCGTTGTAGATGTCGCTGTGACTTGAAGCGCTTCATGATCCGCTCTCGCCGCCGGACTGGTTGGTGAGAATTCTCCGCCCGATTATTCAACCCTTTGTGGAAGCGATGCTCTACACCCGGCATGATCTCTCGCTTTGCTGCGCCGTAGGACTGCAGCTTGTCGGTGATCATCGCACGCGGCGACCGTCCCTGACCCTTCAAGAGCTTGCGCATCAGGCGCTTGGCGGC
>NZ_LWBS01000399.1 GCF_001652265.1 Rhizobium leguminosarum | reverse complement strand
CTGCGCCCCGCCCCTCTGCTGATCACCTGCGCTCTGACGAACATGATCGCCACTGCCGTCTCCGCATCGTCCAAGCACGTCGCGCCAGCGACGTATATTGCGCCCTCAAACCGATCGGACCGAAGGGGCCGATGCCGCTTTTGCCGGGGCACATTAGCCCATTTAACTGATTTATTCTAGGCAGTCTATTTACTGGAATCACCCCATTGAACGAAAGGAACAGTTGGACGAAGTGGTCTTTCAAGACCGAGGTGA
>NZ_LWBS01000398.1 GCF_001652265.1 Rhizobium leguminosarum | reverse complement strand
GTTGCGGGCAAGGCCAAAGACATAGTCGACGTTGCTGGTCTCGCACCAGTCCATCAGTTCGTCGCGGGCAAAGCCAGAATCGGCGCGCAGAACGATGCGCACGCCAGGCCAGCGCGTGCGGATTTGCTTGACGATCCGTCCGACCTCCTCGACCGCGCCGGCGCTGGCGTCGATGTTGGAGCGCCGCAGCTTGGCCGAAAGCAGATGTCGGCCGCAAAAGATATAGAGCGGCAGATAGCAATAGCCGTCATAATA
>NZ_LWBS01000397.1 GCF_001652265.1 Rhizobium leguminosarum | reverse complement strand
GAAAATACAGCCAGACCGCACGGGCGATGATCTGCGGTGGAAAGCGGTGGTTCTTGTAGCTTACGGTCGGACTGTTCATCCCAACCCGTTATCCCACAATCGTTAAGCCGCAGACAACGTGACATCGCCACCGATAGATATCACTCCGGGGTCAAGTGCTGGCGATGCCCGTGCGGCTGTCGTCACCGGCCTTTCGTTGCGTGCTGCCGTTCGAGCAGTTGCAACACAAGTTGAACTTCGAGCGCATTTGATGAGT
>NZ_LWBS01000396.1 GCF_001652265.1 Rhizobium leguminosarum | reverse complement strand
GTTCAATGCCGATCGGCGGGACAAGATTACCAAGCAGAAATATCAAGTGACGAATTGGCCGGCATATAATGAAAGCCTGCGTCAAGGTGGTGATTTGACCATCTGGGTGAAGGATGAGGCGCTGGCTTTATGGACGGCGCGGAGGCGGACGTCGCGGGGTGGTCAGCCGAAATACTCGGATCTGGCGATTACGTTGTGCTTGACCCTGCGCGTCGTCTACGGGCTGGCGCTACGCCAGACCCCAAGGCTTGATGCGCAGTGTCGCGGCGCTGATGGGGTTCGAT
>NZ_LWBS01000395.1 GCF_001652265.1 Rhizobium leguminosarum | reverse complement strand
ACACGCTGCGCCACGACCCGGTGCTTGCGCTGCTGTCGGAGCGGCTGACGCCGAAGCGACAGGACTGTGCGGTGCTTGCCGGCAAATCCACGTTGAACCGGCTGGAGCACGGCCGCCCCGGCGCGCCAACGCGCTATCACAAGATCGCCTATGACGCCGGGGCTCTGGAAGCGCTGTTCGTGGAGCTGTTCCTGGATGCACACGACAGGCCGCCAGAGGAGATCGTGCTCGATCTCGACGCCACCGACGATCCGCTGCACGGCCATCAGGAAGGGCGGTTCTTCC
>NZ_LWBS01000394.1 GCF_001652265.1 Rhizobium leguminosarum | reverse complement strand
AGTTTCGATCCACGCTTCCTCCCCACGGTCGGTTGCCCTTCCGCAGTTGCGCTTCTCTTCGCTCGCTATGACCAGCTTACGGTGGGACTTCCACCCACAAGAGTACGCCCATGCTGGGCGCACAACGCAAAAGGCCCGCACGAGGCGGGCTTTTGAGTATGTGTATTTGGGAAGGTTTGGTTGCGGGGGCAGGATTTGAACCTGCGGCCTTCAGGTTATGAGCCTGACGAGCTACCGGGCTGCTCCACCCCGCGTTATCCAGGCGACGCTTGCGTCGTCCGTATTATATTACAGCA
>NZ_LWBS01000393.1 GCF_001652265.1 Rhizobium leguminosarum | reverse complement strand
CAACGGCAGCCTGGTCGAGCTTGCCGGGATTGGTCCAGAACCAATTCGGATCCGGCGCGCCATTAGGGCTGCAGGAACCGGATGGATTGGGGCAGAGCGCCGGGATCGGCGGATCGACGAATCCTGCTGGCGTCGTCATTATTCCCCTTGCGTTGACGGCGGCACGCGCATGGCAGGTGATGCAGGACGAAGTGTCGGCGAATCCGGCCTCCGTTACCGAATTGCCAAGATGCGTCGGCAAGCCGGTCGCCGAGACGAAGTTGGTCTGGCTGCCCTTCAGGCAGTAATGTTCCCACA
>NZ_LWBS01000392.1 GCF_001652265.1 Rhizobium leguminosarum | reverse complement strand
ATTAGAACGCACGCTGCAGACGGAAGTAGCCCGTCGTGGTGTCGTCGCCATCTTGCGGATCGAGCCACTGAACCGAAGCCTTGGCGTAGAAGTTTTCGACGATCTGGTAATCAACCGTCAGACCAGCCTTCCAAGCATCGCCGAGACCGCCGAAGCCTTCCGGAACTTCCGTGCCACCGCCGAAGTAGTTGCCGTAGTACTGAACGCCCGGGGTGATCTTGAGCTTGTCGGTTGCCTTGATAGCGTATTCGGCAGCGATAGCCCATTCAGCTGAGGAGTAGTAGGAGTTCGGGCCGGAAGAGTAAACG
>NZ_LWBS01000391.1 GCF_001652265.1 Rhizobium leguminosarum | reverse complement strand
CCGAGCATTTCGACGCCGAATGGAATCTCGACAAGACTTACTATCATCCGAACGAAATGTTCCGCCCGGCCGGCACGACGCCCGGCCACTGGCTGGAATGGGCCCGCCTCATCCTGCAGCTCTGGGCGCTCGGCGGCAAACGGATCGAATGGATGCCGGATGCGGCGAAGGCCCTCTTTGCGCAATCCATGGCGCTCGGCTGGGACAACGACAAGGGCGGCTTCTTCTATACGCTCGATTGGGACGACAAGCCCGCCAAGTGCAACAAGCTCTGGTGGCCAGCCTGCGAAGGTGCGGCTGCCGCACATTTCCTCAACGAGCACCTGCCGAGCGATTTCCATGAAGACAGCTACCGCAAGATCTGGAACGTGATCGAGCGCGCCTTCATCGACCACAAGAACGGCGGCTGGCATGAGGAGCTGACGGAAGATCTCGTTCCCTCGCACTCGCTGTTCCCCGGCAAGGGCGATATCTACCACGCCCTGCAGGCCTGCCTGATCCCGCTCTTCCCGGCCACCGGCAGCCTGACAAAGGGCATCGCCGAGGCCGGCGGGAAGCTCTGAGGTCGGGGGTCAGTAACCCGGCGCCGGCAGTTCGGCGTTCGGGTTCCGCTGGAACCATTCGACGTCACTGCTGATACGGTCGAGTTCGTCCTGCACGTCGCGCTGATCGCGGCGGATGTCGTGCATGTCGTCTTCCAGATCCTCGATCCGCCGGCGCAGTTCCGAGCGGTCGCCATCCTTGGCATCCCGCAGCCTGTCGGAAAGATCGTCGATGTCAGTCTCCTTCGAGCTATAATCGTTCTGCATCGAGCTAAGGCGTGCCTGCAGCTCGTGCTGCTTGCTGCCGAGGCCGAAGCCGCGCAGGAAACCGGGCGCGGTCTCCGGCGGGCAGACATTGGCGTAGCCGCTGCCCGCCTGGCCGCGCGCAAGCCCGCTGAGCGGCGTGCAGTAGCGCACCAGACCGGCTTGATATCCCTGAAACCAGATCGTCTGATCGGGCACGATCTTGACCCGCTCGCAGGATTTCGCATGTGCGGCGAAGCGCTGTTGCGGCTCATCGCCTGCCGCCCCGTCGCTCTCGCCGATCACCCGCCAGTCGGCGGCGACGCATTCCTCTTTGGACAGCGTGTTGCAGGAGACAAGAAACAGGCCGAAGCCGATGGTGGCAGCAAGCGCAAGGAACAAGCGGATCATGGCGTCCCGGGTAGGATGAGAAGTGCGATGCCGCAGCTTAGCCGCAGGACAAGCCCGCGTCACCGGCACGGCGACGCGAATTTGCAGTTTTCATGGCTTTTTTCTGTCAAAATTGCGGCAGGAGAAATCGCATCAAAGCGACGGGGCGAGCCACAGCGTATCCAGGTCCTTGGCGAGCATCAGCGCCAGCGCCTCGACCGCAAGATTGTGGTCGTCACGCTGCGGCAGTCCCGAGACGGTGACCGCGCCGATGCAGCCGGTACCCTTGACGTTGATCGGGAAACTGCCGCCATGCGGCGCATAGTCGGCGCCGGAAAGCCCGTTATCCTCGACCGTCTTGCCGTCCTTCTGCAGCTTGAGGCCGGAGGCATAGCTGCTGCGGAAATAGCGCAGCACCATGTTGCGCTTGCGGCGGACCCAGTTGACGTTATCAGGCGTTACACCCGGAAGTGCCGCATAGAAGACCGGCATCGAATGCAGCGTCACATCGATCGCAATGCCGAGGCCGCGCTCAGTGGCGAGTTCCTGCAGGAGCTTGCCGAGTTGCCATGCCGTCGTCAGGTCGAAGGCATCGAAGCTCAGCACTTTCTCCTGCTCCGCGATTCGGCTGAGATCGTCCTCGATTGTCATGGGTAAAGCGCTCCTCTGCCGCAATGATCCGTAGCCGACCATTCTCGCGAGGAGCAAAAAAGTAAAGCAAAACTTGGACCTATCCCTGGAGCATTCCAGCAAAACTGCGCAAACGGAAACGCTCTATGTCAGAGCTTCGGCGTCAGCATCTCGAAACGGTCGCGGATAGTGGCGCAGGTATCGCCGCCGAGCCTCGCAATCGCATCAATCGCGGCCGGATCGACATGCAGCCTTTCCGGATCGACGACACCGTCGCGGTAATGTGCATAGACGATCTCGCCCATGACGATCTGCCGCGAGCGGCCGAGCTCCAGCGTTAGTTGCCGCCGGCATTCGAAGGCGGCTGGCGCCTCGGCGATGAAGGGCGAGGCGACCTTCTCGCCCGGCATCGCCGTCAGGCCGGCTTCCTTCAACTCGTCGACGCCGCGCGGATATTTGGCGCCGCACACATGCATCGCCTCGGCGATGGCGAAGGAGACGATATTGACCGTGAACACCTCGGTCATGCGGATATTGTGGCCGGTGTCCTTGAACGACATGTCTGCATTGTTCTCGACACCGATCGCAAGGATCGGCGGATCGGCCGAAAGGCAGTTGAAGAAACTGAAAGGCGCGGCGTTGACTCGGCCATTCTCGTCGACCGTCGTCACCAGCGCGATCGGCCGCGGGATGATCGTGCCGATCATCAGCTTGTAGCGTTGGCGCTCGGTGAGCTGCTTGAAATCGAAAGAGATGGACATCGGTGTCAGCCGACCTTGAGGATCGGCGAGAAACCGCTCATCGCTCCGGTGAAGGGTTTCGGCAGCGGCGAGGCGTAGGAGCCGCGCTTGCTGGTGGAAAGTCCGAGCGACACCAGCGCTTCGGCCTGCTTGACGGCGGCCGCAACGCCATCGACGACAGGCACGCCGTAAATCTCCTGCAGCTCACGCGCCAGATCGGTCATGCCGGCGCAGCCGAGCACGATCGCCTCGGCGCCGTCTTCCGAAAGCGCCCGCTCGATTTCGGCCCTGAGCTTGCCGATCGCGCCCGAGGCCGGATCTTCCAGCTCCAGCACCGGGATGTCGGAGGCGCGCACCTTGGCGCGGTCGCCCATGCCGTAACGGCGTACCAGATTGTCGATCAGCACCCGCGACCGCTCCAGCGTCGTCACCACGGTGAAGCGCTGCGCCAGAAAGCCCGCAGTCACCACCGCAGATTCGCAAAGCCCGAGGATCGGCACATCGGCGAAGGTTCGTGCCGCTTCGAGCCCGGTATCGTCGAAGCAGGCGATAACGGCCGCGTCATAACCCGCCGCCTGCCGCTGCTTGAGTTCGGCGAGCAGACCGGGGATCGCCAGCGCGCCGTCGTAATGTCCCTCGATGGAAACCGGCCCCATGCGCGAGGTGGCGGCGATAATCTCCGTACCGGATGCCGCGACCGCACGCGCGGCGGTCGCGGCCTTGTCGGTCATGGAGGCCGTGGTGTTCGGATTGACGATGAGGATGCGCATGTCAGTTTATCTTTGCCTGCCGCCGGCTGAGCATCGTCATGATGCCGAGCGCGAGGAGAATGATGGTGAAGGAAAACAGCGTCGTCACCGTGCCGAGCCCATAGAGCACCGGTGTCGTGACGTTGGTCGTCATGCCGTAGATTTCGAGCGGCAGCGTGTTGTAGGTACCTGATGTCATCAGCGTGCGGGCGAATTCGTCATAGGAGAGCGTGAAGCCGAACAGGCCGACGCCGACGAGGCTGGGCGCGATCATCGGCAGCACGACATGGCAGAACGTCTGCCAGGAGCTGGCGCCAAGGTCACGCGCCGCCTCTTCATAAGCCGGCGAGAAGCGGTTGAAGACGGCAAACATGATCAGTACGCCGAAAGGCAGCGTCCAGGTGAGATGCGCGCCGAAGGCCGACGAATACCAGGCAGGCTTGAGGCCACCCTCCTGGAAGACGACGCCGATGCCGAGCGAGATGATGATCGACGGCACGACGAGGCTGGCGACCGTGGCATAAAACAGCGCCGTCGAACCTGGGAAACGGCGCCGGAAGGCAAGGCCGGCAAGCAGCGAGACGATGACGGTCACCGCCATCACCATCAGCCCGAGAGTGAAGGAGCGGCGGAAGGAGGCGCCGAAATCGCCGACCGCCTGCTTCTCGAACAGGTTGAAGAACCAGTGCGTGGAAACGCCGTTCATCGGGAAGGTCAGGCCGCCATCCGGCCCCTGGAAGGAGAGGATCAGGATCGCCGAAAGCGGGCCGTAGAGGAACAGCACGAAGATGATGAAGAAGATCGCCAGCAAATAGAATTCAAGGCCGCGTTTTTCGTGGTTCATCTTAAAGCTCCTTGCGGATGTCGACGACGCGCAGGATGGCCGCGACCATCGACAGCACGACGGCGAGCAGCACCACGGCGTTGGCGGCAGCGGCCGGATATTGCAGCAGCGACATCTGGTTCTTCATCATCAGCGCCACCGAGGCGCTTTGGCCGCCGGACATCACCTGTACCGTCGAAAAATCAGCCATGACCAGCGTGACGACAAAAATTGTGCCGATCGCCATGCCGGGCTTGGCGAGCGGAATGACGACATTCCATAACACCTGCCAGCCGGAGGCGCCGGCATCGCGCGCCGCCTCGAACAGCGACCGGTCGATGCGCATCAGCGTGTTGAAGATCGGCGTCACCATGAACAGCGTATAGAGATGCACCATGGCGAGCACCACGGCGAAGTCGGAATAGAGCAGCCATTCGATCGGCTTGGGGATGATGCCCATCTCGATCAGCGTCGAATTGACGAGGCCGTTGCGCCCGAGCACCGGGATCCACGAGATCATGCGGATGATGTTCGACGTCATGAACGGCACGGTGCAGACGAGGAAGAGGATCATCTGCGTCGAGGTCTTGCGGATGTGGAAGGCCAGGAAATAGGCGACCCAGAAGCCGATGACGAGCGTCAGCGACCAGACGATCGCTGTGAATTTCAGCGTGTTGAGATAGGTCTTCCACGTCACCCACGAACCGAGCGTCTCGGTGTAGTTCATCGTCAGGAAATCGGGATAGAGGCCGGCAAAGTCGTAGTCCCAGAAGCTGACGACGGCGATCATGGCGATCGGCAGCAGGAAGAAGAAGCCGAGAATGACGAACAGCGGCGTCGCCTGGAGATAGGATATCGCCGATGGGGAAAGCCTCAGTCCGCGCCCGCCGCGCGCGCCCTGGCCATCCTCCTCCGTTTCCACTGCGATGGTCGCCATGATCCGGTTCTCCGTTGTCTCATTGTCAGGGGTGATGACAGGGGGCCTGTGCCCCGCCCCCTCATCCGCCTGCCGGCACCTTCTCCCCGCCGAGGAGAAGAAAATCGCGGCGGCGCCTCGGCCACCGCGAACCTTGCTTTCGGGCAGGGAGGACTGAGAAGACCCTCCCCAACCCTCCCCACAAGGGGGAGGGAGTTTCTGTGCCGCACCGCCTCCGGACTCCGGAGGGGAAAACGGCAAACGCGACCTGCCTTAGGCAGCGATGAACTCGTTCCAGCGGCGGACCATGTAGCGGTCCTCGTCCATGACGGAGTTCCAGCAGGCCACCGCGCCCATGCGGGCTTCGAAGGAGCCACCGTCGCGAACGGCGCCGGCCTTCTCCATGACCTTGCCCTCGGGAGACAGGATGTCGCCGGCAGCCGGCTTGCCTTCGATCCAGTAGCCCCATTCGTCGGCCGACATGAATTGCTTGGCGGTATCCATGCAGGCAGAGTAATAGCCCTGGCGGTTGAGGTAGCCGCCGACCCAGCCTGACGTGTACCAGTTGATGTATTCATAGGCGGCATCGAGCTCAGCGCCCTTGAGATGCGAGGCAAGGCCGAGACCGCCGCCCCAGGCGCGATAGCCTTCCTTGAGCGGCTGGAAGGTGCAGGCAATGCCCTTCGAACGGACGGCGGCGACGGCCGGCGACCACATCGACTGGATGACGACTTCGCCCGAGGCCATCAGGTTGACGCTTTCGTCGAACGACTTCCAGAAGGCGCGGAACTGGCCGTCGCCCTTGGTCTTGATCAGGAAGTCGATCGTCTTGTCGATTTCTTCCTTCGTCATGTTGCCCTTGTCGGCATATTTGATCTTGCCGGAGGCTTCCATGATCATCGCCGCATCCATGATGCCGATCGACGGGATGTTGAGGATCGCGGTCTTGCCCTTGAAGGCCGGATCGAGAATATCGGCCCAGCTGGTGATCGGACGTCCGGTGAGGTCGGGGCGGATGCCGAGCGTGTCGGCATTGTAGATGGTCGGAACCATCGTCATCCACTGTGTCGGCTCCTTGGCGAACTTCTTGGAACCCTGCGCCTCGACGAAGCCGACCGTGTGCGGCGCCGTGCCCTGGGCAATGACGCTGTCTGCCTTCAGCTTGCCGTTGATGAACAGCGGTACGATCTTGTCGTAATATTTCAGCTTCTTGACGTCCATCGGCTGCAGCACGCCGGTCGGGAACACCTTCTTGGCGATCCAGTATTCGATGTCGGCAATATCGTAGCTGTCGGGCTGGGTGACGGCACGCTGGGCGGCGGCGTCGGAATCGGTCGCCGTCATTTCCAGCGTGATGCCGAGATCGGCTTTGCACTTCTCGGCGATGGCATTGATGTTGGAAACGCCGGTGCCGAACTGGCGAAGCGTGATGTTCGTCTTCGCCCAGATGGTGGGAAAGCCGGTAATGGCGCCGGAGCCGGCGATGGCGCCGACGGCGGCAGCACCCGTCTTCAGCAGCGTGCGGCGGGAAAGACCCTTCTCCGCCTTGGTCGATGTCGTTTCAGTCGTCATGTCAGTTCCCCTTTTCTTGATATGGAAGGTTCATGGTTCTTGATGGTGATGGTTTATGCAGAAGGTCGGCCGAGAAGCACGGCATCTTCGGGCGCCCAGCTGAGCGAAACGGTGTCGCCGACGGCAACCGGCCGGGCGAAATATTCAGCGTCGTCAGCGATGACGGTGAAATCGTCGCTGCCGGCGCCGAGAACGGTGATCTTCACGGAAGAGCCGCGATATTCGATGTTGGAGACGATGCCGTCGAAGCCGAGTGTCCATTCGGTCGCCACCTGCAGCCGCACGCGGTCGGTGCGGATGCCGATATCGACTGGCTCGCCGACCTCCCTGCCCGTCCCGCGCACGGAAAAGCTCTGACCTTCCGGTACGGTCATGACGAGCACGCCGTTCTCGCTCGATGTCACCCGGCCGGACAGCACGTTGTGATCGCCCATGAACCGCGCGACGAAGGCCGTCGCCGGCCGCTCGAAGACCTCGCGAGGTGCCGCCGCTTGCTCGATCCGGCCGTCATTCATGATGACGATGACGTCGGCGAGCGCCATCGCCTCTTCCTGGCTATGGGTGACGTGCACGAAGGTGATGCCGAGCGACTTCTGCAGCTTCTTGAGTTCGGCGCGCATGCGGATCTTCAGGAACGGATCGAGCGCCGACAGCGGCTCGTCGAGCAGCAGCGCTTCCGGATCGGTGATCAGCGCGCGCGCCAGTGCCACGCGCTGCTGCTGGCCGCCGGAAAGCTGGGCCGGACGCCTGGCGGCATAGGCCTCCATCTGCATCAGCTTCAGCATCTCGAGCGCCTTGGCCTGCCGCTCTTGCTTGTCGACGCCCTTCATCTTCAGGCTGAAGGCGACGTTGTCGATCAAATCGAGATGCGGGAAGAGCGCGTAGGACTGGAACATCATCGCCGTGCCGCGACTGGCCGGCGGAAAATCGGTGACGACGACATTGCCGAGCCTGATATCGCCCGACGAGATGCTCTCGTGGCCGGCGATCATGCGCAGCGTCGAGGTCTTGCCACAGCCCGACGGGCCGAGGAAGCAGCAATAGGAGCCGGCCGGAATCTTCAGGCTGATCGCATGGACCGCCGTCGTTGCGCCATAGACCTTCGAAACGGATACTATATCGATCTCTGCCGCTTTCGACATCATGCCTTCCCCTGTTCGGAAAGGACGATGCATCTGCCGTGCCAAACTCCGTTGCTCGCGTCAAGCCGTTGCGAAATAGGGCTTTTTTCAACGCAAAACTTGTGAGAGCAAATTATATGCACAAGGAAATCTGCACATGATTTAGGCTATCGTGCGCAATTTGTGCAGAAAATCGTATACAATATTGCATCATTTCGGGCACAAATTCCATTTAACTTTTGCTGCGAACACGGATATGGTTTGTCGTCATCAGGAAAATTGATTTTCATGAAATCCGCCGCCAAGGCTCAGCAAGCCGAAGACTCCGCCGATACCGGCGCGCAACAGATCCGCGATGCCATCCGCGAAGCGATTGTCGAGCGCAGGCTCTCGCCCGGCACCAAGCTTTCGGAAAGCGATGTCGGCAATCTCTTCAACGTCAGCCGCACGCTTGCGCGCGCCGCCCTGCAGGCGCTCTCCTATGAGGGCCTCGTCAGCGTCGAGAAGAACCGCGGCGCCTTCGTCGCCTATCCCTCGCCGGAAGAGGCTCGTCAGATCTTTTCCGCCCGCCGGCTGGTCGAACCCGGCATTTTGCGCGAGGCAGCGGCGCGGATCACGCCTGATGACATTACCCATCTGCGACAGCTTCTGCTGGAAGAAGGCCGCCTGATGAGCGAGCGTGGCCAGACGGCGCGCCGCGCCGAAATCAAGGCATCGGGCGATTTTCATCTGATGCTGGCGGCCATATCGGGAAACTCAATCATGCAGCGCTTTATGGAAGAGCTTGTCGCCCGCTCGTCTCTGGTGATTGCGCTCTACGGGCAGTCGACCGCATCGAGCTGCGGCCATTCCGAACATGGTGACATCATCTCGGCGATCGAAGCCGACGAACTTGACCGCGCCTGCCAGCTGATGCTGCATCACATCGCCCATATCGAGGCAGATCTCGACCTGCGCGAACGCAAGAGCCTGGGCCTCAAGGAAGCCTTCGAACTCTGAACATGCAACAGACGCGGACGCTTCACCGCGCCCGCTTCAAACGGGCTCTCGAAAAGCTACCAAGGCGTCTTCTTCGGCAACATCTCAAAGGAAGCGAAGATATCCTCGGCGCTCATCGGCTCGCTCGAGCGCAGCTTAACGGTTCCGTCGCGTCCGATCAGGATCAGCCCGAACTCGCCGGACGGCGGTCCCTGCAGCCGATCGCGAATATCGTCGGCATCGAGTTCCCAGTCATCGTCGAACAGCGCAAACGCGCCGCCGCCGGCGATGCTGAACACCTCGACATCTTCCTCGATCAAGCGCATATGCGCCTTGCGCAGCCATTCGTCCTGGATGAGCGCGCGGTCATCTTGCGCATCAGCAAAGATGATCAGCACCCGTTTCCTGTCGCGAAACTGCTCGAGCGATTGCGGAAGCTCGGGCTCACGTCTGGGTGTACCGATGATTTCATGAACAATAGATTTTAGCATGGTGCTTCATTCCTCGCCCGTCACCACTGCATAATTCTTAAATCGGGATCGATCTAAGGATAGATTATGCAGCAATTCGAAGTGCTACAGCGCCCTTTGCGACATTCGAAAAGGGCGCTGTAGTGTCGGGCTGTGCCTGCCCAATTAAACGGCTGGGAATAAGCGAGGTTCCGCCAAAAAAGCGAAAAAGGATCGCAGCCATGGCCGCGATCCTCACCCTATCAGTCGCGGCCCTGGTCTTCGGACGCGTGGGCCGAAACGGCGACGAGATCCGCAGTCCCAGTGACGTGAAGGCGCTTGCGCACCAAAACGCGCATGACACGCGCCGCCGTCGAGAAGGTCATCTGGTCGAGCGGGCCTTCGCCCTCCCACGGCTTGGTCAGCCGTTCGGTGACGGCGCCGACGATGTTCATCGGCACGATGTCGGTGCACTCGCGCATGGCTTCGAAAACGAAGCTGATGGGCATGACCCGTCCTTCGTAGGTCACGATCGGTTCGGTCAATTCGCTGTCCCATTCCTCGAAGGCATAGAGCGCTTCGCGAAACAGCTGCTGGAGGTCGAACGGCGCATGGCCGTCATGAAGTGGCGGCAGTGCATTCATCATGTCTGTCTCCTCTTGATGGATTGAGGCCAAAGTCCTCCGGTATCGGTCGCGCCAAACGCGGGGAACGGAACGTTTTGCTGCCCCTGCGAACCGAATAACACTATTGATTCTATAGAGTAACGCGCCGGGGTAAAGCCCATTTATCCGCCGCCGCGGAAGCGAATTCCATAACACGCTGATATTCTTGCGTGTTTTAGACGAAATTTTCTCGGCGCACACTAGCCTTAAAAATCTATGCCACCCGCCTGGAATCGCTCCGGAATGGCACGGAGAGGCGAAAAAACCCTGAAAATTCACGGAACTTTTGTCTCTGTAATTTGTTTTGTTCTCACATTCGCAAAACAGTCTGGGGTTATCACCAATGACGCAAATCCATGAACCGGAGCGCCGAAGCAGAATCCTGCGCGGCCGCCCCTATAGCCTTGATGAATTCGCCTCCAAATATGGTCTCCTGAGCGACCAGGCCGAAAGTCTTTTCACCCGCTTCGGCCCCTCCTCGATCGAACTCGACCTGCTGATGGCAGCCAAACGCCGGCCGCCGGTTCTGCAGGACAGAATTGCCGAATAACACTTTTGACGAATGGAATAGACAGATGAGCGACAGACGCCACGAATGGATCAGCAAAAGAGCCTACGCGATCTGGGAGGAACAGGGCCGGCCTGATGGCCGCGACGACGACCACTGGCGCCAGGCGGTTGCCGAACGCGACGCGCTGGAGCGCACGAAGGCTTCTTCCGATGGTCGCGAGGTGCTGGTGAAGTTTCGCCCGAAGCCGCAGCAGCCTGAAGTCCCACGCGTCGGCTGGTTCAGCCGAACCGCAAGGGTCGGCTGAACCCTTTCCCACACCGGACCGGGCCGCTTAATCCGTACTGGGCTGAGCGGCCCAATTTCTGCCGGATCAAGCGGCGCAATGCCTGCGGGATCGAGCGACTTAGTCGAGGCTGAGTCGGAAGCGCGCCAGAAAATCTCCCTGCCACCACATCGGGAAATTGGTTCCCCACTTATTGTTGTGCAGATTGAAACGGATGCCGGCGGTAAAATCCGGCAGCGTCTTGCAGAACGTCATGAAATCTGAGCTCTGCGGCGCAACCAGCGGCGCATCGAAGGTTTCGATCGTCAGCGGGCCATCGGCAAGATCACCGCGTGCTGATGTCACCGCCTGCAATTGTGCGCCGCCGCTTGTCGCAATATTCCCCGATCGGTGCCAGAGGCCCATCTTGCGGAAATTCCAGTCCCCCACACCATCAGGTGTGAAGGAGAGGAAGCTTGCCTCCGGCATGCGATTGGCCGGCTTGTCGTGCAATGTCAGGCTAAGATCGAGGCGATCGCCGTCGGCGGTGAAATGCAGCATCACCTGCGGCGGCGCGCCATATTTCTGTACTGCCTCGGCCGGCATCGACAGAAGAATGCCCGCCCCTTGCGTTGCTTCCAGCGCCGGCAGAAAGACCTTCGAAAGTGCAGCCCCCGACTGGGCAAGCCCCGGCTTGTCGTGGTCGAGCACCGCCCATTCCTGGCGATGGGTCAGGTAGGTTTCCATGTGCCTGATAATGTCGTGGGCATCGTAGCTCTCATATCGATAGGCGATCAGCGAGCCGCTACGGCCGGAGATCGTCCGGCCGGAGGGCGAGGTGATTTCGGCGACATCGCCGCTCGCACCGTCGAGCGCGATCGACCAGCCGCCGGCCTGCAGGCGGCGCTCCCGCCCGCCGCCCTCGATCACGGCAGGCGTGGTCAATTCGGCAAGCACGGCCTGGGCCGCCTCTCGGTCCGTCTCGTCGAGTTCCGAGACCGCCTGGTCGAGATAGGCTCGCTGCTCGTCCCACGAGGCTTCGGTATAGGCGAAGCGATAATCGGATCGGCGCGCGGCCTCGAAATCGGACCGCGACCATGCCTTGTCGTCACGCAGATAGGATTTGATATCGACGCCGCAAGTATGCTCGGCCACCATCGCCAGTCCGCGCCCGAAGGCGAGACGCCGCGCGTCGAGCCCATCCGCCGCGAAACGGTCGTAAAGCCGCTGCAGCGCGAGGAAGCGCGCCGTCTTCACCGGATCGCTGCCGCTGCCATGGATCCAGCTGTCGCCGAGTTCCAGCTCGACGACAGGGAAACGCTCACGCTCGCTCCAGAGAATGACGCCGTAATCCTCGAGCGTCGCCGCACGGATGACCGCATCCGGTTCGCGGGCGCGTAATTCGCGACAGGCCTCGGCCGTCTGCGGCACGCTCTGCGGCCCGATATTGTCGTTGGTATGGGCAAAGCTCAGCCCGTCCTCGAGACCGTCGGGGAAACAGGTCTCGCCATAGGAGCGCTGGTACATGACGACCACTTCCTCGCCGCCCGGCGCCCGCCAGCGGAAGATGTCGGGCACATCGGGCGGCGGTGAGGCCGTATTGACGCCGAGATGCAGGAAGCGAATGCCCGCCTCGGAAAGCAGCGGCACCATGCCGAGCGTATGGCCGGGCACATCGGTCATCTTCGCCGCGATCGTCGTCTTGCCGAAGCGCCGGTCAAGCTCCTGCGAATAGGAAAGCCCGGCCCGGAAAAGGTCAGGCGACATCAGCTCCGTATGCGTGGTGAACGGCAGGCCGTGCCAGCGGATCAGCCCGCGCTCGATCGCCTGTTCCAGCGCTGCCACCTCTGCGGCCGAGCGCGAATTCAGATGGTCCCAGATCAGCCAGGCGCCCGTCGTCCAGATGAATTTCGGCTCGTCGGGATTTTCACCATGAAAATGGTTGCCCGTCTCGATCGCCTGCGGAATGAAGCGCTCGTGATATTGTCGGCGGACTTTCTCGGCATGGTCGGTAAAGCCGATATCGAGATGGGTCTTGAAGACCAGATGCACACGCTTTTCAGTCATTCCATTCCACACATCGGTGATGATATCCGAAATTCTGCCAGCGCTAAAGGCGCGGCGGAATGTAACCGTTTCCACAAACACCATTGCTCTTGCCGCAAACGTTCCGTCAACCGTTTTGGAACAAATCGATGAAATAATGCGGATTTCTTAACCATAGATCCAGAACGTCACGTCCCGATCCTTTCGCCGCTAAATCGAATCACGACATGAATGAAGACGTGTTCATCGGCAATCTGGCAGAAGGCGGACGGATTTTCCTGCCGACCGGTGTGAGTGCCCTGTCTAAATTGCGGAGAAAACGCTGAGCCCCTCGGGAAGGCGATCGTCAGAAAGCGTTGTCTTCCTGGCAGAGCGCCCGGTGGACCTCGGTCCAGAACAGCGCCAGCGGCGTGTCGCCGTTGCGTTCGGCAACGAGGGCGCGGATCAGCGCTTCGGAGCCTGCCATGTCCTGCCAGCTGGATTTCAGGCCCTTGGCGGCCTGTTGGCATTCGGCAATCGCGAATGGTCTCTTGCTGTCCATATGAGGTCTCCTCATGAAAAGGCGCTAGCAGACGGGACCCGGATTGTCATTCCCCGCATATGTGGGGATGCCTTGTATTTATGACAGCCCTCGCGGTAGGATTGAGGGAATTGGGGCAGTGGAAATGATTGAGAATACCTATAGTGAAAAGTTCGAGTCGGCTTTCGAACAGATCAAGGCTGCGGCCAATGTGGATGCCGCCATCCGCATTCTCCAGGCGGAATATGGCCTCGATTTCGTCACCTACCATCTCGCCCAGACGATCGCGGCCAAGATTGATTCGCCCTTCGTACGCACCACCTATCCGGATGCCTGGGTCTCCCGCTACCTTCTGAACAGCTATGTGAAGGTCGATCCCATCGTCAAACAGGGCTTCGAACGCCAGCTGCCCTTCGATTGGAGTGAGGTCGAGCCGACGCCCGAGGCCTATGCCATGCTGGTCGATGCGCAGAAGCACGGTATCGGCGGCAACGGCTACTCCATTCCCGTCGCCGACAAGGCACAGCGCCGCGCCCTCTTGTCGCTGAATGCCCGCATACCGGCGGAAGAATGGGCCGAACTCGTCCGCCGCTGCCGCAACGAATGGATCGAGATCGCCCATCTCATCCACCGCAAGGCCGTCTACGAACTGCATGGCGAAAACGATCCGGTGCCGGCATTGTCGCCACGCGAAATCGAATGCCTGCACTGGACGGCGCTGGGCAAGGATTACAAGGATATTTCGGTCATCCTCGGCATATCGGAGCACACCACGCGCGATTATCTTAAGACCGCCCGCTTCAAGCTCGGCTGCGCCACGATCTCGGCAGCGGCCTCCCGGGCCGTTCAGTTGCGCATCATCAATCCTTAGCGCATCGGCCCGAAAATCGGAATCGATTTTCGGAAAGCACGATGCGCAGATTTAAAGTGCTAGAGCGTCCTTTGTGCGTCCGAAAGGACGCACGGCGGTCTAGGTCTTTTGTCAGCGCATGTCGTTGTCGAAAAACCGCTGCACACTTTTGCGCGACATGCTCTGCCCCCCTCATCTGAGGGGGCCCATCTGAGGGAATTTCCGAACCGGCCCGCCTGAACCATTCTGCCTTCCACGAACTTGAAAACGCTGGAGGGCAAAATGTTCGTTATCATTCAGGCACATGAGTATCAGAAATACGCTGCCGTACTCGACCAGATGTTTCGCCTGCGCAAGAAGGTCTTCGCCGATACGCTCGGCTGGGACGTTCCCGTCATCGGCCCTTATGAACGCGACAGCTACGATTCGCTCGCCCCCGCCTATCTCGTCTGGTGCAACGATAGCCGCACCCGCCTCTATGGCGGCATGCGTCTGATGCCGACGACAGGCCCGACCCTTCTCTACGACGTCTTCCGTGAGACGTTTCCCGATGCCGCCAATCTCATCGCCCCCGGCATCTGGGAAGGCACGCGCATGTGCATCGACGAGGAGGCGATCGCCAAGGATTTCTCCAATGTCGACGCCGGCCGCTCCTTCTCCATGATGCTGCTTGCGCTTTGCGAATGCGCGCTCGATCACGGCATCCATACGATGATTTCGAACTACGAGCCCTACCTCAAGCGCGTCTACAAGCGCGCCGGCGCCGAAGTGGAAGAACTCGGCCGTGCAGACGGCTACGGCAAATACCCCGTCTGCTGCGGCGCCTTCGAAGTATCGGACCGGGTGCTGCGCAAGATGCGCGCCGCTCTCGGCCTCACCCTACCCCTTTATGTCAGGCACGTGCCGGCCCGATCGGTCGTGACCCAATTCCTGGAGATGGCAGCATGAACCGCCTCGCTGAAACCGCCACGCAGACCGCAATGCAGAAGGATATCGGCGCGCTGGAGCGCCATGTTCTCGCTTCCCGCGACATCGCCACGCAGATAGGGGATCCCTTCCTCTCCTATCTCCTCTCAATGGCGCTGTTCACGATCTACGAAAAGAAGGCCCATCATGAGAACGAGGCGCTGAGGAGCAGCTTCAGCTGAGGGTGTGGTCCCCTCCGCCCTGCCTGAAGACGAGCATGTCTCCCGGCGCCTCGCGCGCAGCCGCAAAAACAGTCCCCGTTTTGCGGCTGCGCGGCGTGCTTACGTCATCAGGGGTTCGATCGTTGAAATCAGCGTGTCGTGCATGTAAGGCTTCGGCAGGAAGGCGGTATTGGCGGGCAGCGCCATCGGATCGAGCCGCACCATGCCCGAGGTGATGATGATGCCGATATTCGGCCGCATCGCCCGCACCCGCTTGGCAAGCTGGAGACCATCCATCGACCCGGCCATGTTGACGTCGGTAAACAGGATATCGACATCCTGCCTGCCCTTCAGCACCACCAGAGCCTCGTCGGAATTCGCCGCCTCCAGCGCTACATGGCCGACCTCCTCCAGCACATCGAGGATATTGAACCGGATCAGCGGCTCGTCCTCCACGATGAGCACCACGGCACTGTTCGAAGCCACCATCTGCGATCGCCCTCTTCATGCGGAATGTCACTTGATAAGTGTCGCCCGCGCGAGAAGGTTCCAGTGGCCGCCCACGAATGCATCGTCCACAGATGCTTGCGCTCCCCGCTTGTGGCTCCTCCAGATTTGCGTTAGAGCGGAAACCGTGCTGCGGGAACCATTGCCCCGGCACCCAAGCGCCGGACACGGCGCCAAGGGCCTGTAGCTCAATGGTTAGAGCCGGCGGCTCATAACCGCTTGGTTGGGGGTTCGAGTCCCTCCGGGCCCACCATTCCGTTTAGTTTCGTAACTCCCCACCTCTGTAGCCGGTGTAGCCGGACGCGAAATTCCGGAATTTTGACACTAGGATCCGGAATTTTGATCTTCGCGTTCGAGCGGGTTCCGAAGACCATTTTAGGGGGTAAAGACCGCTCCGTTAACCTAAATGAATTCGTACTTAGTCAGGTCTGCCATCATCCACTTTTCTAAAGCGGCCTCTGCAGCAAGTTTCCTCTCATCATACAGGGTCGGCGTGTCGGAATTTCCCGCCAGTAATTGTAGGACGCGCTGTGCTTGTTTCTCCATTTCCGCCTCAAAGTCCTCGTCTGAAAAAATGAGACTTGAATAGACGAACGCACGCTGCGCCATCTGAAGCCGTTGCAGGACCTCTGCCGAATCGGTCGCTGTTTGGAGATCGCGACGAGCAGCCATTATCGAATTGCCCGCAGCAACTCCAAGAACGCTTGCCTCGATCGATATGAGGCTGTTTCGAATCCCACTCGTCTCCACAAATTTCCTCAAACCGGGCGTGCCGTCGATCTCTGCGAGCGCCTTGCTGCACACGACATCAGAGCCGCCCGCACTTCGAATATCGCTTAAGAGTGCGGCAATCTCTCGCGTCGCCATCCTTGTCGCAATCACCGACACGATCTTGTCGAGCAACCATTTCATATATTCACTTCCCCCAATTTCCGAATTTCTTAAAGCCCTCCTCAAAGAGCGTTTGAAGGGGCTTCGAAGCTACATTCCTTCCGGCAGCTGGAATACAAACCAACGCATGCATATTCGCTGCGTTCTTGCCAACGCGCCTGGGGCTATCGCTGTGCCGCCGGTAGCGATAGCGCCCTTGCCCTTCTCAACTTTAAACTCCGGCGGATTCACGTTGAGGGCGGCAACAGGTTCGCCGGCCGTATCGAGTAGCAAAAAGTCCGCAGCAAAATAGAGGTCGGTCGACACCTGGCTCTGAATTGCGAGGCTGATAGAGACGCCTGCGACCTGATCATTCCAAGCAGCGACCTTCTCGCTGATCGTGAAATTGGCAAGTCGCACCTCCTTCACTGCCGAAGAGGTTTCTTCGAAATCGGATTTTGCGACACACTGGAATGCAGCATCATTGCCGGGCTTCTCATCGGCTTTCGCGACGCCAGAAAACGCCGCCAAGATGATACCAAAAACTAATCCCCGGCCGATCACGCTACTCTCCCCTCAATTATCAACTCTCTCGCATTGGTACCAACTCCATTGGATATGGAATAGGTCAATTCGACAGGCTGAATTTGGCACCCGCTGAATAGCTCCCGGATTTCTGAAACGTCGTTAATTGAGAGGATAAAGCGTCCCTTTAGGTCCCGCAAAACCTCAGCCATTTCTACGAACTCGCTCCGACTGAAGACGGCTTTCCCATAATCGTCCTCGCTGCCCCAATAAGGCGGGTCCAAATAGAAGAGAGCGCCCGGCCGATCATAGCGCTCGATGAAGCGCCGCCAAGGCAGGTTCTCGATCACCACGCCAGCCATCCGCTCGTGGATCTCTTCGAGCTGCGGCGCGAGCTTCATTAGATTGAAGCGGCCACCCTGCATGGAGATCCCGAAATTCTGGCCTCGCACTTTGCCACCAAACGCAAGCCGCTGAAGATAAAGAAACCGAGCCGCTCGCTCTAAATCGGTCAAAGTCGATGGGTCGGTGCGGGAAAGCCGATCGAACTCTCGCCTTGACGTGATCTGGAAGCGAAGGGTTTCCATAAACTGTGGATAGTGCCGCTGCAGGATTCGGAAGAAATTCGCGACGTCGCCGCTGATGTCGTTAATGACTTCCATCTTCGGTGCCAGATCTCGGCGGAGGAAAACCCCGCCCATGCCGACAAACGGCTCTGCGTACACCTGGTGAGGGGTGGCGTTGATGCGCTGAATGACCTTCTTGGATAGAATGCGCTTGCCGCCGATATACGGGGCGGCAGGATTGGCGGGCTCAATCGGCCGCAGATTTACCATTTCAAAAATCTTTCGACTCAGTCACTGAAATCCCGCCCTGCAGGGTACGGGTGTGACGGTTATCGATAAGTGGCTGTCGGACAGGTCTGGTCTGCAAACTTAGGCCTGTCATCGGGTGAATTGACACCCGGCATTCGTTGTACTCAGCGTCAAGCTACGACGAACTTCGCCTTCTCCGATGCTGGAACGAGAGCGACGGATTGAATGTTGTATTCCTTATTGAAGTGCGTTCCATCCGGTGTCGGCTGCTCGTAGATGAGAGAGCCGGCCGGAATGACCGTCGCGAAATTCTCGGCGCATGTGCAGACGAAAGGCCCGGCGCCCGTGACATCGATGACAGTGCGACCGGAGAGCGTTGTTCCGGCCCCGGCGCTCAGATCAATCGTGTATTGCTGGCCAAGGCTCGGCATAAAATCCAAGATGAGCTGTGTCGTCTGAGTGACGCCGTCCCCGGTCGATACCGCCACGGCACCCTTCAGATGGTCGCTCCCTGGACGGAATTTCCCGCTTGCCGCCATCCGATAGAGATTGAAGTCAATCACATTATCTGTGGTGCCGTTGTTCCCAGCCAGGATCGAAGCATTCACCGCCGCCAGCGTGGCGCCCCATAGCACGGCAACCGACTGCCCCGCTTCAGTCTGATAGCGATCGGTCGTTGTGACTGTCGCCGGAATAGTCGCGCCAATGATTGGAATGGTGGGGTCGCGTGTCCGCAGCCGCGTATTGAGATTGCGAATGGGCGTGAGCCACGTGGCGGATGCGGCATTGTTGTCGTTGCGGCCCATCTGCTGAAGGTAATTGTTATAAGGCCGCTTGCCATTTGGGTTCATGGCGGACAGTTCGTCGAGGCCTTGCCAGATCTTCATGGCGCTGGCCGCCAGCGTCTGCACTGCCTTGGCGCCTGGGCAACCAACGTTGAAGAAGCCATAGCCCCAGCTGTCGAAGAGCCGAGGCAGGAAGCCGTAATTGCCTCTCCCGTCGGCAGACGCCGCCAGTTCCTGCCGGTCGGTCAAGCTGTCACAGACACCAAGCACCGACGGCCGGCCGTCCCAGCGCTTCCACGCAATCAGGTCGGGACCATAAGCGAGGTTCTGGCCGGGCGGCGTGGCATTCCAGTTGCCAACGGTATTGTAGCCGAGTTGGAAGGCAGCAGAGGGCGGAGCGTCAGAAGCCAATTGCATCAAGACTGCATCGACGCTTGCGCCCTGCCAAACCTTTTCGCCGCGATGGCGCTGGGTGCGGTATTGACCAAGCACCGTCGCACCGACTGGAACCGAATAGATCGGAACGAGGCTATAGACGCTGTTTGCCGGCAGCAGGAGCGGCAGCTTGATATGCGCCCAAACCCCGGCCGCGCCAATAGCCACGGAACTGCCTGGCAATCCCTCGAAGTCACACGAAAACACCTGGCCGTTGTAGATCAGCAGCACGGCATGGATCGTCATGGCGGCGCTGGCAAAGGTGGTCTCCTGGGGCGCTAGACCGCCCTCGGTATATTGCGAACCGGGAAAGCGGAAGACGCCTTCGTCCGTTGCCCAGAGCGTCCCAAACTTCAGCAAGGGGGCAAAGAAATTGAGGCTCTCGGGCGCCACATAAAGGTTCGCCGGCCCAAAACCCGACAGCGCCCTGTTGCGCGTCGAGCCAAGCATATAAGGACCCGGATCGCTCGGAAGCGGGCCGAACGCGGCTCCAGGTGTGACGATGCCCCGCGAAATCGGGCGATCGGAATAGCTGACCAGCGGCGGCCGGCGGTTTGCAAGCTGGGCCACGATTATTCCTCCCAGCCGATCGCCGCGACGGCCTCGGCCGACGCAGCTGCCACAACCTGGGCGCTGAGCTGCCCGAGCTTCGTCTGGCAAGTGAGGACATGCAGCTTGCCATCGGCACCGGCCGTCTGGATCTGCTCGGCCGTGTGAGCGCGGAACGCCCAGACACCGGCTTCATCGGCACACCAGAAGGGCGTGGACCATTCGACGGGCTGACCAGGCAGAAGAGAATCGGTCACAGATCCCATCATGTTGATCTGGTCGGTGACCTTGGACGGATACTGATGCTCGCTGCCGAGCGCGGCCGAGGCGTACCCTGATACGATCGCCTCGGCGCATGCAGCCGTCAGAACCGCGATGCGCGAAGCCTTCAGCGCGGCGAGCTCGTCGGCCGCATTGATCAGGCGCCACCCGTCGGCGTCCTTCACCAGCTCGGCGTCATAGCTGCACTCGACCTCCTGGCGGCCGTCGCCCGCGGCTGCATATTTCCGGCCGTCATCGTCGACGAAAAACACGTCGAGAGTGGCGACATCGATGACCGCCTCGCCATCCCAACCCAGCCGATCGGCCGGAAGAGAAGAAAGGGCCGCATCGAAAGCAATCGCATCTTTGGGCGCGACCAGGTCTCCCGACAGTATGCGCGTGATCAGATCATTTTCAACGATAGCGTAGCTCATGCGGAGATCCCGATCTTGTAGGGCAAGGTCATGTAATAGCCGGTGGAACCGGTGGACGTGCCGCCGACTATGAAATCGATGCCGTAGCGTGTGGGTGTGCCTGAGCTGATGGACTGCAGGCTGTCAGCGTCGATCGTGACGTTTGCAGTGGTCTGCTCAAGAGCGATCTGGGCCGGCCTACGACCCCAGTTGAGGGAAATGGCGTCAGTGACAAAGCCAATGGCCGGGTCCGGCGACATCACCGGCGACGTGCGCTGAGCGCTGGCGTTCATTCGGCTGGCGTTCTTCAGCGGTACCACCGTTGGCACGTTCCCGGCGTTGGTCACCACGCGTGCCAGGATCATGTCATCATAGGTCGTATCGAAGTTGGTCGCCCCTTCAACCAGGCCGCTCGGATTGTAACCGGCGTTCGAAAGATCCTTGAGCGACAAGGTCTGCACGCCCGTCCCGACGTTGTAGGAGAGCCGGAGGTGATACGTCTTGCTCGCCGCCGTCACGAACGTGCGGGCCGCAAGATTGAGGCTATTGACGTCGAGCTGCTTAAACTGACGCCAAACCCACTTGAAGGGATTGACGACAATTTGCCCGACCGAACCGGTTATGGACGCTGTGGTGTCGGCCGTCAGGATCGCCGGGAAGACGTTCAGATAGGTGATCGTGTCGCTGTCGACCGGGCCGGTATAGGCGGCAAGCCTCGAAGTCAGCACGTCCGCCAGCGTCTTGGGGCTGATGATCTTGTTCAGCAGCAGGCCGGCGATTGCCTCGGCCGTCGAGGCGAATGGATAGGCGGCCTCGACGTCGGCGAAGAGCGCATCCATCATGATGCCGATCGCCTGATAGAGCTGCGTCCAGTCGGCCTCGCTCGGCGTCAGGCCGGCCTCTACGCATACCTTCATGATCTCTTCCTGGATCATGTTGCACCAGAGCGCCGTAACCTCGGTTCCCTCGACGCCGGCGCCCAGGTTCTCGTCACGGAAGCCTCGCCGGCCGCCGCCAATGTCTGTCGTTCCCGCACCGTTAATGCGATCCATTAGGCCTCTCCATAGGCAAAAGTGACTTGAGTGTGAGCAGGCTTGACGCGGCGGATATCGCACTCGATCGACGACAGCTGGAAGCTGCCGAGGCTCTGGCCGGCGCGGCCGCTGCCCACCTTGAAATTGACGATCGTGACCAGGCCTGGAACATGGACGCGGAAGACGAATTGGCATCCCTCCGCCCGCAGTGGCTGGCCGGCCCTCAACCCGCCGGTACGCGACGGCCAGAATTCTTCGATCGTGATCGAGACGCCGAGCTTGGCGGCGAGCTGGACGAGATAGGGGATCGACTGCCCGCCGGTCGCGGTCCAGCGCTGATGCGCAAGCTTTTGCCGATCGGCGACGGACAGCCCGTCGAGATCCCGGCCGCAGGGATCGGGACCAAGCACACGCTCGAAATCGGCGAGGAAGTTGTTGGCAGCGCGCGGGTCGACCTCGACCATCATCGCCTCGGCGCCGGCCTCGATTTCGGCGATCGGCGTGGCGGCCGCCTCTAGAACGGTGTCCAGATTACCGCCTCTCAAACCGAGACCAATGCCGGTCGGGAGTTTGGAAATCAGGCTTTGAAGGATCGTTGAAACCATCCGGGTCATCACGCGTCCTCGAAGGTGACGGGGCCGGCAACCGGGTATTCCGTCCGTTCCAGCGAGAAAGGTGCCGCCGGCAGGATCAGGTCATGGGCATATTCGCCAGCAGCGGCCGAGATCGCCTCGGAGATCCGCGACGGTTCGATCTGGGCGCCGATCGGGCTTGCGTTCTGCTCGTCATCTTCATCGCCGACCGTCGCGACGAAGCGCTGCCAGGCGTCAGTTACGGCGGCGCGGGTGAGAACCGTATCGGGCCGCAGGCGGACGGTGATCGGCAGGGTCCGAAGAACGCCGACGACGACGATGACACGCGCCGTCACCGGCCGAGTGCCAGTCTGACTGCCGACGCCGCCGAGATAGTCCTGGATAACCTCGATCTCGGCCGAGGACGGCACGCGCGCGGTTCCGTCATCGTTCTTCATCAGAACCACGATGCCGACTGAGCCCCGCCCGGCCCAATCCTCAATGACGCCGACCGCCTTGACGGATGCGACCTCACCAACCCACGTCGGATAATCGAAGGTGGCGCCGCCGTGTGGCGGCTGCCTGATACGCTCAAGTGTCGCCGCCTGGATCTCGGCCGGCGTCTGTTCGTCGGCGCCGCCCGCAAAGACCGTGGCAACCGTGGCCTTCGAGATCTCCGGAAACGGCGTGACGACGGTGAGCTGGACGCCGTCTTCGAGATTGCCTGCCGTGCCGGCCGCGATCGCAGCGGCCGCCACGGTCACGGTTCCGCCGACGCCGATCGTGGCGATGGCTGTTGTTTCATAGATGACCGCGTTCGATGCGGAGAATTGCAGGCCGGAAGGCAGCGGCGTTCCAGCCAATCCCTCGACATGGATGCTGCCAACGGCCTTGATGGCGCCGCGCTGCTCAACACCCCAAATGCCGGCATGGCGAAGAATGAATTCCTCTTCGGCCGTATCGGGAAAATACTGCTTTCCCCACCAGGCGAGATGGTCATGGGCCTCGCGAAGCTCCAGCGAGAAGGCACGGCTTATCTGGGCGAGGACGCCGCGCGCCGATCGGACGGCGCGGGAAACGGCCGAGGCATCAGCGTCCGGACGCAGCCGCAGAATGCCGGCCTCAAGCGAACCGGCAATCTTGGCTGCGATGGTCTTTGCTGTCGGGATCGGCCAGGGCATTTCAGGCCTCCACGCGGCGGGAAAGCATCACGCTTTCGTCCTGGACCTGGACGCGGTAGCCGAGCAGGCCGGCGCGCAGCCATACAACTTCGATCTCGGGGGGCTGGCCTGTCTCGGTTTCCACCCAGGCAAGGCTTTCGCGCAGCCAGAATTCGCAGAGCTGGCGCGTCGTCTCGGTCTGCTTGGCGCGGTCGAGCAGCCAGGCGCGGGTACCGGTCATGTCGCCGTAGGGATCGAGCGCATCGCCGGCGCAGCCGCGACGTTCGGAATAGGATGCCGGCGCCAGAAACTGCGAGCGTCCCTCCGGCAATGGATCGTCGGACGCCGCGCGCCGATCGAGGCCGACAGACATCAGGATTGCGGGAATGGGGGTTTCGTCGATCGCCAAATCGAAATCGTCGCCAAGGACCAGGTCACAGCGGCGCGCTTCACTGTCGTATTTAAGAGCGAGATCGAGAAACATGGGCGCACACTATCGCGCGCGCGCGGCTTAGATCATGCCCGCCTCGGCGGGCATGACATCAGTTTGACGGCACGTCGGTGTCGTCGCTGCCCTCGACAACGCCGCCGTGAATATGCGTGTCGCCGATGTTCTTGCCATTGTGCTTCACGTGGCCGCCGGTGATATCGACGCCCTCGGCCGAGACCACGAATGTCACGCCGCCGATCTTGATCGAGACGGACTCGCCGGCCTGCAGCTCGATGGTTCCGCCGTCCGAAATCGTCACCCTGTCGCCGTGCCGGCCGTAGAGGCCGACGTCGCCTTCACCAAGCTTTCCAAGCCGCTTCGAAGGGTTGGCGACGGGCAACACGACCAGGTCGCTTTCATCGGAACCGACCGCCAGGACAACAGCCAGGGCGCCGTCCTCGGGAGTATGAGATGCAAAGCCATAGGGCTGCAGGATCTCGACGTCGTCGCGCCAGACGCCCTCGGCGACTTCGACGGACGCCGTCTGCGTCTGGCCGTCATCCTTGATGTTCTTCAGTGTCGCGCGCCGAACGATGCCGCGAATCTTGCCGGCGGTTTCGTTGTCCATCAAAGCCCCTGCGCTGTGCCGTCGAGGTTGCCCGACGCCTTCTTGCGTCGAGTGCGGTTGGTGCGGCGTTTGCCGGTTGGCTCCGCGTCGAAGGCCTCCGGACTGGTCACTGTCAGTTCGGTCACGTCGCCGCCCTCGTCGGAGCGGTTCGTAACCCTGACGATCAGCATATCGCGCTCGATGTCCTGGAAGGCGTCTGAAACAAAGGTGATCTCGTTGACGCGCCAGAGCTTGCCATCAACGCCAAAGCCCTTGACGGTATAGGTCACTTCTTCGCTCTCGCCGCGCGCCGTGCGCATGCGCCAGTCTGCCTCGTCCTGGGCTGCGGTCGCGTCGGCCTTGCTGCGCGCCAGGTGGACGATCGGGCGATACCGTGTGATCTCGTCATCGGTGGCGATGCCGGTCGCCGCAGTTCCCTTGCGCTCGATCTCGGTCGCACCGCTGGACGCCTGCCGATCGGCGGGCGACAGAGGCTCGGCCGTCTTGTCGAGTGCCGCAGATCCGGAGCGTGTCTTGCCGGCCTTTTCGCCTTGTCCGCGCACGTAAGTCTTGGAGTGCCGCCGCTGGTGACTATAGCTGCCCGATGATCTGAGGACGTTGCCCGGCAGTCGAAGGTCCGCCGGAGCCCGTGTCTTGCCTGTCTGGGTGATGACGATATTGCCGACGCCATCGGAGAGGATCAAAGCATGACGCGCCCGAGCGCCTTTCTCGATCGCAGAAAAACCAGTCTCGGCAAGGTCCAGTCCATAGCGGGTAAACGGCTCGCCGGTATCGATCTCGCTGCGGACGCCAAGGCCGAAAGGCTCGGCAATGCGTTTGGCCGCGTCTTCAAGCTTGACGTTGCGAAATTCGGATGGCCCGTCAGTCAAGGCGGCGCAGTCGACCAGGTCGCCGGTCTTGTCGCGCCCCGCGATATCGACGCTCGCCGAGCCCTCGCCGATATCCGGCGCTACGTCCTCAATGAAGCCCTTCAGCACCACTTGGCCGTGGATCAGAACATCGCAAGCCGGACCTGGTCGGATCTCGGTGATCGCGCCGCCGCTGGCAAAATCAAAGGTCTGAAGCGAGCGTTTGGTGTCCCGCAGCTTGAAACTGTAAGAGCCGGAAAAATCCTTCAGATCGCGCGTCACTTCGGCCGAGGTCCATTGATCGTAGACCTTCCCGGCAACGCGCAGCGTAATGCCCGACTTGCCCGTCATCAGCGCAGCACCTCGACGCCGCCTGCCGGCAATGCCGATGGATGGCGCGGCCGGTTCCTGGCTATGATGTCGCGATAGCCCGCCTCGATCAGCTGCGGCGTGTCGCCGAAGACGTGCTGGGCGAGCAGCCAGGCATCGAGCGGCCGATCGTTCCTGAAGACGATGACCGCCGGCAGCCGTCCGATCGTCTCGTTGATATCGGCAATCAATGCCGCCTGCAGGTCGCGCGCTGCGCGTCGCAGCGTGGCGCTCTGGACGTCGAAAGCCGAGCCGGAAAATGTCTCCAGCGTGTCGGTCAGCGTGTCGATCGCCACCGTCGCCCGCGTCCTGAAGGCCTGGGCCTCCTGTCGGGAGGCGTAGGCCGCGAAGGTCGACTGGCTGGCGGTTGCGGCAAGGAATTGCGAAGCGGCCGAAAGCAGGAGCGCGCGATCGGCGTCGGCAGGTGCATTGGCAACAGTGCCGGCGAGCTGCTCGGCAAGGCCGAGGCCGAGATCCATCAAGGCAAGCGAGCTTACGACTTCGTTGGCGGCTGCACTCGCGGCCGGCGAGACGGCCGGCGTCTCGGCATATTCGCTGACGATCGACGCGGCCGACTGCACCAGGCTGTCCAGGCCGGACGGATCTGCAGGCGTGGTCGCGACGATCGCAGCCTTGATGCGCGGCAGCGCTCTGGCCGAACCGGCCGGCGCCGTCAGTGCGGCGGCCGTCGAGGTCAGGACGCGATAGGAACGGGCAACCGCCTTGCTGCGCGTTGCCGACATGATCGAGGAGACGCCGGCGGCTAGAACCGTCGCTGCGGCCGAGACCGAGGCGATGGCATCGGACAGGCCGCTGATGCCGGCAAGGATCTGCGATGCTGACGCCTTGATCCGCTTGAAGGTCGCGGTGAAGCGAAGAACGCGCAACTCCCGATCGGAGAAATAGATCTGCGCCGGCTCCTCGACGATGACGGTCATAGGGCCGAGCCACGGATGGATCAGGGTACCTGGCCCGGCGGTCTCAAAGGCCGCCTCAAGCGCTGCCGCCTGGGCGCGGTAGTCATCGCCGACAATAAGGGCGCTGAGTGAGACGACGCCAGGCGCGCGGCCGAAATCGTCATAGGCGGCGAGATCGACGCCGGGAAAGAGATATTCGACGACGCGACGGCCGACGTCGCTCGAAGCGTCCGGCACGTGAAAGGTGATGCCGCGAAAGCTGCCAGGCAGAAGGCCGGGAAGAACCCAGGAGATGCTATCGAGCTGCATTACGGTCTCCCGACAGAGCGGCCGGTGTTTGCCTTCAGCGGCACTGCCGGGTTGTCACTGGTGACACCCGTCACCTGGCCGGGACCGTCGACCTTGATGGTGACCGTTCCTCCGACCAGCGCTTTCGTCTGGGCGGGAGCGACGGCGCCTGCAGGCCGGTTGTTATTGGCGGGTACAGGTCCGTTGAGGAAATCGTCTAATGCCGCGCCACGGCCGCCGTCCGGATCAGTGGCCGATCCTGCAGCAGTGCCGTTTGGCAGAGCCTCGCCTGGTTTAACGACGCCGCCCTGGAAATAAGACATGGCGGTTTTCACGGCATTGATCGCCCCTGCAAGCGCATTCCATGCCTCCACGACTCCGGTTGGCATCAACTTCTGCCAGTCGACGCCGGCGTTGACCTGCTCAGCAAGACCAGCGAGGCGATTGACGAGCGTCTCGACATCCTTCAACACCTGCCCGAGAACCCGGAGGAGTTCCCCTGTAATGCTTCCTGCGAGGTCGCCAAGCCACTTCGGTAACCAGTCGAGTTTGCCCGCGTCGAAGCCGATCATCTTGCCAATCGCGGTCGCAAGTCGGCTGAAACCGGCGGCGATGCCGGCAATGGAATTAACCGTCCCGCCAAGTTGCTTGCCGATTTCGCCGAGGTGCGGCGCGAAGCCGGAGCCGAAGTCACGCAACGCTTCCCAGCCCGCCTTGATGCCGGCCAGGGCGAGATCGAGCGCCTTAAACGATGCCAGCTTGGCATTGTCGATCGACAGTCCCGACAGGTCGATGTCGAACTTAAGACTATTACGTAAGCTTTCGAAGAACGGCTGAAGGTTGCGCAAGCCGCCCTGGACGTCGCGCCACGCTGTCTCGAAGCCGCGCCGGACCATTGGCGCATAGCGCGTGTAGATCTCGCGGCCGGCGTCGATGATCCTGCGGCCGCGATCGCGAACACCATCGGCGAGCTGGAAGAAGCTGGTCTTTGCCCGATCCCAAAGCCGTGTCAGTCGCGGGCCGAAGCTCGACCAGTTGCGATAGATGTAGACGGCGCCGGCGGCGATCGCGGCAAGCGCCAGGCCGATTGGCGATATCAGCGCGGCGACGGCCGACAGACCGGTTGCGATAATGGGCAGGATAACGCCGAGTGCGCCGAGGGCGGCGACAACCATGATGCCGGCGCCGGCCCAGGCGAGGCTCTGTTTCACCATGCCGCCCGTCGAGGCGTCGAGGTCTCGAAGCCACTTCAAAGCCGTCATGAGACCGCTGTTAATGGCCGGCAACCAGGCGCCAAACGCCAGGCCGACTTCGCGCCAGGCCTGCGTCCCGATTTCGCCGAAGATGGTGAGCTGCGTACTCAGGCTCTGCATCTGCGTATCGAAATCGGCATCAGTCATTGCACCTGTCGCCTCGGCCACTCGGTCGCGGATGCGCTTGTATTCGTCGACGTTGGCAAGCATCGGGATCAGGAAGCCCATCACCTGCATGTCGGCGAACAAGCCGCCGAGCGCGCCGGCGCCGTGGATTGCCTCGAGCTGCGTTCGGACTTGCTCGAGCGCATCGGCACCCTTGAGGCCGCCGGCCTCGGCCTTCTTCATCAGCCCGTCGATTTCCTTGCTGGAGATCCCGGTCAGCGTCGAGATCTTCTGAATGACGGCCTCGATCGGGTTGATGCCCTTCGTGACGGCATCCTGCATGACGCCCTGGATATCGACGCCCATCTTCTCGAAGTTGCGCACCGTCTCCGGCGCCGTGATCTTCGACAGGAAATTGTTGAGGTTGTTTGCCGCCTCGGCTGAATCGGACGTCCCTTTCTTGGCGATTTCCAGCATGGCGGCGAGCTGGGTCGCAGCCGTCCGACCGGTGATGCCGAGCTTTGCCATCTGTCCCGTCATCGTCGGGAAGTATTTCGCCATGTCCCTCAGCTCGAAGGAACCTTCCTTGCCGGCGACGATGAGGCCAGCGAGTGTCGCGTCGAGCTGGTCGGCCGGCAGCTTGAGCGTCTGCAGGAGCGAGACCGCCACGCCGGCCATGTCGTCGAACTCGGCGTTTGCAGCCTTGGTGGCGCGGCCGATGCTCTTCAGGGAATTATTGACGAGCTGCTCATCGAGGCCGGCGGCGATCATCTTGCCGGAGCCCTTGGCGATCGTGTCGGACGTCTGCCCGACCGACAGTGCCAGATCCTCCAAACGGCCCTTCAATTGATCGACCATCAGAAAGGCTTGCGCGCCTGTCTTGTTCGATGTTCCGGCAATATCGAGGAGCTGCTGCTGGAAAGCCGCCGCCTCCTTCATCGGCTGGATGAAGGAGATGGCGGCAATCGCCGTGCCGACCAGGCCGATCTTCTTGGCCGTGTCGACGACGACCTGGAGGCTCCTGCGAAGGCCGCGCAATGGCGACGAAAGCAGATCCTTCAGGCGGACCAGAACGTCCAGCGTCATCGACCTTGCCATGTCAGCCTCCCAGGGTCTTGGCGTATTCCCGCCATTCCATTACGCAGTTCCACCAGAAGGTGAGAGTTTCGGCGTCGAAGCCGTCAATCTCCGACGCCGAAAACGACGTGCTGTCGGCAAGAGCGCCGAACATCAGCCGCCAGTTTTGGGGCCATTGCTGACGAAAAAATTGATCACGCGCCCAGCCCGAGCAATGTCGGACAGGTCCATCTTGTCGTAGAGCGCGTTCATGATCGCCTGGTTGTTGCGGGTCGACCGCGCGAAGGAGACAGCAATCTGATGTTCGTCGCCGGCCGCAGCGATAGCGCGCTGATCCGCGCCATTGAGGCGATGGAAGATCAACTGGGCGAAGACGCGTTCTTTGACGGCTCCGTCCTTCTTGGTGCGAAGCGCGACGCTGTAGTGCAGCGGCAGCGTCACGGAGCCGTCTGAATTGCGGACGGCGTCCTCGGGCAGGCGATCGAGCGGGTTTGTGTCTTCGTCGATGACATCGCCATCCGGCTTGCCGCCGATCGCGACCGGCTGATCGAGATCCACGACGGCTTCCGGCGTTCTGCCGGCGTCCTCGTCGAGATCGATGGTCAGGGTGCTCGCCTTGGAGATAGCGGTGCTCATGCCAGGATCTCCTCAGGCTCGCCACCGAACCACTTCAGCTCCATCTTGCCACCTTCGCCGCCGGTGACTTCGGGGGTTTCTCCCAGAAAGGCGTCGCCCCAGACGAAGGTCTGGCCGGTATCGCAGACCACCTGAAGCTCGTCTTCACCGGGGTCCAAGAGGTTGCCGAGGCGCTGGCCCGCTTCGAGGTTGGTCACGGCCGTGATTTCGGAGGCGACGAACTCCTGCGCCCGGCCCACCTTCCGGCCATAGGTCACGGCGGTGTTCTGGATGCCGCCCCTTTTGAACTTGGCGCCCTTCTCGACAGGGATATTTCGTCCGCGCCAGACGATATCCACAATGCCCAAAACTTGAGCCATGGTTCAGTGTCTCCTTACACCTGGAATTCAAGGGAGCCGGCGAGCACCATCAGGTTGCCGACGATCTTGATCTGTTGACGGCTTTCGAGCCGGTTCTTGTCGTCGGATGACCGCTGGAAGACGCTGGCCTTGACGGTCGCCTGGATGTCTTCGATCCAAACCTTGTCGCCATAGAGCTTGCAGCGCGCGCCCCAGGAGGCATGCATGCGACGCGGCGTGACGACGGCGCTGCCGGCGTCCTCATCGGTGTCGAAGCGGCTGGCGAAGGATGCGCTGCTTTCGTCGTCGACCAGCTTGGAACGCGGATACTGCAGCGAGACGTAGGCCGCCCAATCGTAGCGGATGCGCGACAGGGTTTTGGGCGTCATGATGTCCAGCCAGGCGCGATCGGCGATGCCAAGATTTGAGGTCTTGTATGTCGTGATGACGCGCGAGATCACCGTCGAGCCGTCCGACAGATGGTCGAAGGTGCAGATGCCCTTGTTCAAGAGCAGGTTCTGTTCGCTGTCGGTGAACTGATCGGCCGGCGCCGGCGCCTCGACACCAGGCACCACGAGCGAGCGCAGCTGCCGGGCCGGATCGTTCGTCAGATGGAAGGCGCAGAGAGCCGCGACGGCGGCCGACAGAACCCATGAGCTGGTCGGTGAACGATTGAGGCCCATGGCGGTCAGGTTCGGCGAGTTGGTCAGCATGCCGAAGGTTCCGAGGGTGCCATAGGTGCCGCGCTTGGCGACATAGCCATGGACATCGAGCTTCGACGTCGCCTGGTACCGGACGCGCAGCCATTCGGCGAAAGCGGCCATGTTGGTGGCATCCGCCCAGGGAATGATGACATCGGTGAACCAGGTGTTCGCCAGAACATCAAGCACTGTCTGCAGCACCGGATTGCCGGCGCCGTTCGCCATGTCGACGACGGTGATGGTCAGCCCGGATGGAATCGGAGACGCAGCCGCATCAACGCGCAGATCGATGCCGTTGCCGACCTCGCCACCATTACGCGCCGTGCAGGTGACGACGCCAAGCGCCGAAGTCGCCGTGACGACGTTGGCGGTATCGGCATTGATGGCAGCCGCCAGCGCTGCCGCCATGACCGTGACCGTGTCTGCCGGGTTGGCGGTGAAGCGGATTGCCCGACCTGCGATCTTGAACCGGAGGACGGAAGCCTGAGGCACGGCTCCGGCGAAGGTGATGGTCCCGGTCGCCTTGACCGCGCCGCCGGCGTCGGCCGCTGCCGTCACGAAGAGCGGCGAAGTCTTGTTGGCGTTGCGGAATGCTGCGACCTGTTCCGCGCCGATCGAGCCGAGGCCGAAGAGCGCGATGCCTTCCTCGGCGCGAGTGACCTCGACAATCTGGCCGGGCTGCAGCGAGCCGGAGGCAAGCTTGTGGCCGACAAGCAGCACCTTGGTCGGATACGGCAGGACGCCGGAATTGGCATAGTTCGGCTTGACCTCAAGAAGGGTTGCCGGCTCAAGCCAATCATAGGGAATTTCGTTGAAGTCCATGGTTTAATTGTCTCCTTTGGACCGGCGCGCGCGCGACGGCGTTTCGGTTTCGGTGGCGTCGGCCTCGACCAGGTCGCCGCAGGCGATGCGCCGGCGGACGAACAATGTGTTCAGCGCGTCCATGCCATCGGCCGGCCACGGCGTACCGTTCTCCTGGTCGACGGTCATGCCCTCGGCGGGCTTATAAAATCCAAGCATCTCCTACTCCTCGGGTAGTTCGGTTTTGTCGGTGGCGACGGTGTTTTCTGGATCTTCGGCGAAAGCCCAGGACACGCCGATCCGCCGGAGATCGTCGAGTGCCAGCAGCTGGAAGGCAGCCGGGCTGATCTGGAAGGCGACGTTGAAATCGATCTGGGCGATCACGACGTTATCGTCTGTCCAGCCATCGGCGATCACGCTGTTGGCGCCGGTGACCGTGGCAACGCCGACGCCGGGGATCTCAGCTGCCTGCAGCAGCGCCACAGCAACGTCGGCCATGGCGTCGAGGCCGATGCCGCGCCGGTCGCCTTTGAAGCGGGTTTCAAGGCCGTTCGAAGCCTTGAAAACGAGAATGAGCCGCCAGAGCATGACACCCTTCAGAATGCGGCCGCTTGCCGGGTCGGGCTTCATGCCGGTCCACGCCAGGCCGATAAAGGGCGCCTGTTTAACGAGACGTTCGAACTCCTTGATTGTCAGCGTCTGCGGCACGCGGTCGATGCTGAAATCCTTGGCCGGGAAGGCAAGGCGCAGCCGCTCGACGATCGCTGGCTCCATCTTGCGGATCGGTGCGTAAGCGAGATCCATCACCAGCCCCGCAACGTGTCTGAGGTCATGATGCGCGGCCGATCGGACATGCGCGGGCCGGAGTTGACGGCCGGGCCGGCAGGCTCTGCGGCGGGCACGTCGAGATTGACCAGTTCCTTGGCGATATTCTCCAGCCAGGAAATGACGTCTTTGCGGGCCTTCGACATCTCCTCGCTCGGGTCCATGTTCTCGCCCTGGGCGAGGTCGTAGCGGGCAAGGATGCAAGTGGCGCGGACGATCTCCGCCGGCGGCGCCGCGATCGGCACGAAATAGCGGCCACGGATATAGCCGTCGATCAGCGCTCCAGCGTCGGCGAGCGCGGTGTTGACCTTCTCTTCGTCAACCGTCTCGGCCGTGCGGTCCTCCGGCCGGGAAAGCCGGATGATCTGCGTCTCACCGAAGCGGGCGATCATGTCGGAAACGGTTGCGTACATAATGAAGGTGTCTCTCAGTTCGGTTGGGAAGGAGGCCGCTAAAGGCTTCAAGTGCCGCTGTTCCCGCCGGCGCATTTCTGCGTCCTGGTCCGGTCGGAGGGCTTCGGATCTGCCCGGCTAAAGTTGCCGGACCGATCTCTCGCGGCGCTCCCGCTCTGGATGGTTCCCAAGGCGGCCTGGCCGGATTGCCAGGCCGCCCGGTTGGTCCGCCTTGGGGTGGTTATTTCTCGGCCGTGGCCTTCTTCTTGGCGTCGGCAAGCTGCTTTTCGAGAGTGGTGATCTTGCCGTTGGCGGCCACCAGATCCTTCCCTGCCCAGTCCATCGCGTTGTCGAGTTCCGCTTTCAGCTCGGCCGTCTTGTCGGCAACGGCATCCTTCACGGCGTTTGCAAAGCCCGCTTCCAGGCTGGCCTTGAGCGCTTCGACCTGGCGCGCGACCTCGGTATCGACCGCCAACCGAAAATCGGTGTCCGTCTTCACGTTCTCAGCGGTCTCATCGACTACGCGCACGGTGAAGGCCGGGTCGGCGTCGAAGCGTTCAAGCTCCGTTTCGCTCCAGCGATCGGCGTCGTAGAACGCGCTGGCGGCGTGGACGATGCCGTTGCGGCGCATGCCGGGCGAACTGCAAATGATCTGCACTTTCGTCATGTCTCTGTCCTTTCGGGTTTCGGGAAAGCGGCCACGCGATCGGCCGTTTTTCAGAAACCCGCCGCCGGCTGGGAGGAGGAGTGCCGGCGACGGTTTCGGCGGGCGAGAGTGCCCACCGCTCCGGAGATCATCCGAGGTACGGGATAACGACGACTTCGGCGGTCTTTGCCCAGACGTTGCTCTCGCCGCCATTGACCAGTTCGGCGTTGAGGATCTGGCGAGCGACGCCTTCGAGTGCCGGGGGAACGCAAAGCTTGGTCGGGCGAATGTTGATGATTTCGCCGCTGCGCTTGCGGATCGACTGCATCGCGGTGCGAGCCAAAGCGTAGTTTGCGGCGTTCAGCGTTGCCTTCGACTTGTAGGCGAGCTGCCAGAGGCCGAGGCCGGCGTTGCAGCGGCCGTCGACGCCCCAGACGAACTTGCCCTGGTAGAAGACGTTCGGATCGTCAGGGTTTTGCATCGCGGTCAGGACGAACTTCTTGCGGCTCTGGAAGACGAACGGCTTCATCGCCTGCGTGTCGTCGATGAGGTACCAAGCCGGGCCGGCGCCGTCCGTGAAGTTGACGACGGAGGTCGCGCCGCCGTTTTCGTCGTAGCCCGGATGGTCCGTGTCGAAGAAATACTGGCCGTCGTAGCATTTGACGGTGTCGGCCTTCTTCATCAGCGGGAAGACGAGCTGGTCGGGAAACTCCGCCGCGTCCTGGCCGATCTGGCTGGCAACGGGCGTGAAGATGCCGATCTGGTCATCCTCGATCTGCGAGCGCTTGATCGAGATCGTCTTTTCGAACTCGCGATTGCGGATGATGTAGGTCTGGGCCGACAGGTCATGAACGACGCGATCGCCGATCCATTCGCGCATGCCCGGCAGATCGTCGAGTCGCGGATATTCGTTCATCGCGGTGGTCGAAGGCACCGTCATCGCGACGGTGGTATAAAACGTCTGCACCGAGGCGAACCGCATGTTGTAGGCGGTCGAGAGGCCGGTATAGACGCCCCGAAGGGTATTCGAATTGATATCCACGGTCGCTCCTTAGATAGTTTTCAGCCAGACGCCGTCCGCGTCGATGGCGTCGATGGTGCCGATCTGAAGCAGCGCGCCGGCCGTCAGGGTGAAGGTGTCGTCGGCGCTGGCGTAGACGGCAGCACCGATGTTGGCGACGGTGGCGCCGGCAAGCGGGATGATCCGCACGTCCTTCTCGATCTTGATGTACTGATCGCCGGTCGCGCCGGTGGTGTTGTCGATCCGCTCCTCGGCAAAACCGATCAGCTTGACGGCGCTGGCGTGAGCGGCCGGAACCGCTTCCTTGTTGGCGGTGATGCCAACGGCGGCGCCGCCGTAGATCAGGACGCCGGCGAGGACCGGATAGCCGTAGGCGCGGCCTGGGCCGGGCTTCTTCTTCGCGCGAATGTCATTCGTCGCCGTCATGTCAGTTGCCCTTTCCGTGCAGCGCCTTCGCCGTATCGGCGTAGGCCTTAGGATCGATGCCCATCATGGCGATGAGCTTGTCGTCTTCCTCGGTCAGCGCGACGCCCTCGGCGGCAGGCTGCTTGCGGTTGCCGAGGCCGCCGGCATTGAGTGACGGCATCAGCTTGATTTCGTTCTCGACCTCGGTCGGGTTCTTCATGTGGCGGGAGATCATGTGATCGCGCAGCGCCGGAACGATCTTCCCTTCCTTGATGGCGCCGTCGATCGCGGTCGTGGCCTTGTCCTGGGCGGTAGATGTCGCCAGCGTCGTCAGTTGGGCCTGCATGGAGACGAGCTGCGTCTTCAGCTCGGCGTTCTCAGCATCGGTCGCCGACACCTTGCCGCGTGCCTGAATGGCGGTGACCAGAGCGTCCGGAGCGGTTTCCTTGGCGACGCCAGCCGCCTCGGCGATGCGGGACATCAGAGCGGCGTGTGCCGTCTGCGCCGTGTGAGATGCCGTGACAGCCGCCAGGACGGTGGCCTCATCGGCAGTCTCGGGAAGGCCAAGAGCCTTCCGCAACTGTTCAAGCATTGCAGTCTCCTGTTGAGAGTGAAGTGATTTCAGATCGGTGAGGTTGGGATCGTTGGTCAGCGAGACGCGCAGCATCTTCGCGACCTTGAAGGGCTTGGCGGCGCTGTGCAGGAAGACCGGCGATAGGAAGCCATATTCCTTGGCGTTGAAGATGCGCTCGCCTTCCGGCGTCCACTCGACGCGGCCATAAAGACCGTCGTCGCGCTTCTGCAGCTCGACGATCCAGCCGCGCGCCGGCGCCGGATGGCCCTGCTTGGCGGCAAGATCGGTGGAGTGGTTTTCATCAACGGCGAGCTTGTTGCCTTCGCTGTTGAAGAGCGAGATCAACGCGTCCATGTCAGGCGCGGCATAAGGCCCACGCCCATCGGCACCCTTGAATTCGCCGGCCGGCAGCAGATGAAGCCATTCCGGCGCGGTCGCGTCGGCATGGTTCAAGGCCCGGATAATGGAGTTGATCGCTTTTTCCATGGCACGAGATATGCCATGGCGCCGAGACCCATATCATGCCCGCCCAGGCGGGCATGTGTAGCTGATCGGCGATGAAGGGAAGAGCTAGCGCCGGGTTGAATACCGGTCAACGAAGTCGAAGACGATTTCCGCGATCGACGTCTCGTCGTCATCCGATATACCGAGGAAGGGACGATCGGGCAAGGTCACGCTGTCGGTGACGACCAGGTTGCCGCCGATCCGGAAATAAAGATGGCTGGCAGTCTTCGGCTTGATCTCGGCGCCGAACTGATGCGCAGCCGCATAGATCGTGTTCGTTCCGACGCGGACCTCATCACTCGACGGCTGCGAATTGATGCTGTCGCGCAGCCGGCCGCTCTCAGTCAGGATTCGGGAATTGCGTTTGGTGGCGCCATATTCCGTATTGAGCGCTCGCCACGCCTGGCCGTCCGGATCAGTTTGGGTGACGAAGCGCATATGGGTTGATCCCACAAGCTCGACGCCGATCGCGGTCATGACCGGGCGGGTATCGCCCATGAGGTGCTGCAGCTGCTCGAAGCCGCGTCGCACCTCCTTGTCCATCACCTCAGCCGTGATCGAGAGTGCCGCGCCAGCCATGTTTGCCTTTCCGCCCGATCGGACTTATATCTTATTGGACGCGCCGAGCAGGAAGCGCACCCTTCAGGGTGAGTGGGATGGCATTTCCGGCCCCCCGGCGCGTCATTTCCCAAACCGCCGCTTGATCTCATTCGCATTCGTCCGCCGCAGCGAGATGAGATAGATTTCTTGGCGCTCGCCTTTTTTTACCACCTTGACCGCCGCCTGGTAGAGCTGCCCGTCATATTCGCCGACGAAAGCCCAGCGGCCATTCGCGTCCTGGACCAGGCGCCCAGCCGAGGCGAGCTGGCGCGGGATGACGCCATAGGCCGCCGGCGACGCGATCGCATGCTTGACGTGGCTGCGGATCGTATCGGCCGACAGGCGCACTTCCGTTCCCACCTTGACGTCGAGCGCGACAGCAACCTCTTTCGAGGCGGTCGCGACCGGCGTCCAGGAACCGTCCGGCCACTTGCCTCGCAATGCCGAGGAGACGAAGGCGGCGACGTTCGCCTGGTCTGCAGTGACCGCCTTCGGACCAGGTGCGGTCTTCTCCAGCCACGCCTGGCCGGGATTGTAGGCAAAGGACGGATCGACGCCGAGCGGCTGATCGGTTCCGAGCTGGTCGAGATCCGGAGTGCTATCGGGACCGGCTTTGCCCAGGCGACGAAGGCGAGAGCGAGAAACCGGCGTGACGAAACAGCCGCAGCCAAAACCGTTCGGCGGATAGGCCGTCTTCCAGAATGGATCGTCGGACGCTAGGCAAAGCCCATCCCAAGCCTTGTGCTGCAGGCGAGGATGAACAGCGCCGGAATGGTGGTATTGCCAAATGGGAAACGTCGCCAGCGTGTCCGGCGCGATCATCTGAGCGTAGCGGCCGGCGGCATAGGCGGTGCGCAGATTGGTTTCAAAGATCGTCTTCGTCCGCCAGCCGCGCTCGCCATTGTAGCTCCAGCCGTGCGTCTTGACGATCTTGTCGAAGTCCTTGCGGAACTCATCGAGCGTGGTGCCCTGTTCGAGCGCCTTGCCAATCGCGTCCTTGAAGTCGTCGACGATCGCCTTGGAGTTGGCGCCGGCGACCATGAACATCTTCGAATGCGCCCCATCCCAGACGTCGCGCCAGCTCTCGGTCGGCGTACTGACTTTCTGCCGCAGAAATGCTATCGCTTCGTCGAACGGCAGGTTGACCGCCGAAACTGTCTCCCCCTTCGCTCCCATCGCCTTCACGCTCGTTTTCAAAGCGGCTTCAAAGCCCATGGAAGCGTTTTTGATGGCTTGCACGGTGCTCACCCGTTCGGAGTAGCCCGCGCGCGCCAGCGGCCCGCTATTCATCGTTACTCCTGAGGTCGTCGATCAGCGTGGCCTGGCCGGCTAGATGCGCCAGCGCCATGCCGCGCGCCATCGCTTCGGCAAGCGCATCCGGCTCCAGGTCGAGCTTGGCGATACGCTCGGCCGCGTCCCTCAAATCGGTGGCCTGCATCAGTGCTGTTTTGACCTGGTCGACCATGCCGCCGAGCGCGCCGGCGGCGTCGCGCTCAAGCCGGGCTGTCAATTCATCGACGACGATATCGTTGGAGGATTTCGCGTGCAGAGACCTGAAGAGATGATTGAAGGCGGAGTGAACGGTCTTCTCCGGTCGGTCCTTCTTCGCCGGCGGCACGGCGGCAGGATCTGCGCCAGACGCGGGTTCAGGCTTGCGGCCGCCGACCAGGATGGCGCCGGCCTTCGGCGCCGGGATACCCATGCGATCGCGCAGATAGCTTTCCTCGGCCGTCAGGCCGTGCAGAGCCAGCTTATCGAAGGCCTCGGCAAATTCGCCGAGCGGGACTTCGTCCGGGCGGCCGACGCGAACTTTCGGATAATGGTCCTGCGGCCCGAAATTGAAGGCGACGATGTTCGGGATTAGCTGCTCATTGAGCGTCGACGAAATGCACCGGGCATCAGCCCGCTCGATATCTTCCTGGACGAGACGATGCTCTTTCCCTACCGCGTGACCGCCTGCAATAGCATCCGTTGTCGCCGTCTGGCCGAGCACGAGCTTGGAGACCTGCCGGTCATGCCAGTCAGCCCGGCGCTCATACATATCCGTTGTGGTGCCCTTGGAGCCGACTTCCGTGAGCTCGATCAGCATCTCGCGCGGGATGATCGCGGCGCAGTCGCCGGCGATGCTGCTGACGGCACGCCATAGAACGTCCTTCTCCGCCTCGGTGGCGCCGCGTCCATATTTGCCGATCCGGATCGGCTGGCCGAAATTCTGGCAGAAGATCGCCCAATCCTTCACGGTGAAGGCTTTGAACATCCACGACCAGCTGGCCACGCGGGCAATACCCGCTCGGATCGTCAGGCCGGATTTCTGTTTGTGGCGATGGGTGATGAACTTATGCGACGGCAATTCTTCGCCGGTGACGCCCTCGCGCAGCAGCACGGTCTCGCCATCCTCGTAATCGAAGGTGAACCAGCGCTGCGTCCGCCAGGTCAACTCACGCGGCAGCATGTTGCCCAGGCGATATTGCCAGTCGATTTCCATGACGGACAGACCTTTGCCGATCGCGTCGAGCATGTCGAAAAGCGAGGCCTGCAAGATCTCGTCATCGAGCCAGGACTGGACCAGGGCGGCATGCTTCTGGTGTTCGGCACTGTCCGAGGCCGCCTTGACCGTGATCGGGAGCTGGGCAACCGATCGCTTCCGGGTACCGAGCACGCCGGCATAGTGAAGGTCGCGCTCCTCGATGTCCTCGGCGAGTTCGAAGTAAGGCTCCGGTTCGCCGTTGGCAGCAGCGCGAAGTATGCCGGCGAGTTTCACCGGTGTCATGCCGTCCGCCGGATGGCCGGAATAGGGATTGCGAACGCTCCCGATGCGTCCCTCGGCAACCTGCTCCATCAGCTCACGGCCGAGAACGACGCGGCCCAACCAGTCACGAAACGAAGCCATCAAAGCGATCCTCTCATATGAACGTCGACCGATCGGCCGCGATCGTCGTCCCGCGCCGCGCTGCTCGGATGAGCTTCTTGCGCCTTGCCACGGTCTCTCGCGGTCTCGTAGACGTAGGCGATGAAGTCCTGGGTGCTGGCAAACCAGGCAAGGGCGCCGGCCGGCGCCGTGTCGCCGTGCCGGTCAAAGCCGTCGACACCCTTACTCGAATGACCGTCCGGCACCTTGATGATGCCGTTCACATAGGCGAGCGCCTGGTGATCGGTCAGCACGTCGGCGTCGAACGGGAGCAATACCGACTTGTCGGAGAAGGCCTCGATATAGGCCGGCATGTTCAGGCCGTACCATTTCGCGGAAAGCATCACCTCGACGATGTTCTCGCCCCAGCGCTGGCGGGCCTTCTCGGCCAGATACTGCCCGTTGCCGCGTGCATCGAGCGCGCCGCCCATCAATCTTGGAAGGCCATCGCCGATGTAGAAGAGGATATCGCGCTGCTGATCGAACGGAATGTTTTTCAGCTCGACAACTAGCCGAGCACGGCGCATGAGGTCGGCGCCGATCTCGAAGACGACAACCGCCGTCTTGTCGCCGCTGCGGGCAAAGTCTTCGCCGAAGCAATGCTCCCGCTCAGGATCGAGCGCCTTTAGAAGCGGCTTCAATATGCCTTCACAGAATTCTGACGCCTGCTCTTCGCGCTCGAAATCGTCGAGGTTCTTGAATTCATCCGGACGATCCCACCGAACGACGGCCGGCAAGTCGCGCGACATGCAGCTCTCGATCAGAATGCGGGTCAAAGCCGAACCCTCGGCCTCGGCCGGGATGGCGTCCAGCTCCTGTTTCATCTTCGCGGTGCGAGTGCCGTAGGCGCTGCGGATCTCCGCTTCCCATGCGTCCTGCTTCTCCTGAGACCATTCGTCTCCCTTGATCAGGCATACGCGCTTGTAGAGACCATTCTCGACAGCGTCGCCGAACGAATACTTGTGGATCTTGAAGCCGTTCTTCCCAGCCTCGGCTTCCTTGATCAGTTCGTTGAACGGGCTGCTGATGCCGTTGTGCGAGGAGATGATCCGGACCTTGCCGCCCCAGATCAGCAGAGCGCCGACCGCATCGACGACGCCACGAACATCACGATGAAACGCCGCTTCGTCGATGACGACGGTGCCCTGCAGACCGCGAATGTTTTCCGGACGAGACGATAGAGCCTCAATGCGGAAACCGGATGTGAAGCGGATAATGTAGCTGGAGATCGCGTTGGTGGTGCCGTCTTCTCTCTGGTCGAAATAAATGCCGTCCTCGATCGTCAGCAGCTCTTTGGACACGGTCTTGGCGAAGTGGGCGGCATAGCCGATGAACTCGCGGCCCTTCGGCTTCGTGTCGGGAATGTAGAAGACGTTCTGTCCGCCGGCGGAACGGCGGGCAGCGGCGATCAGCGTGCAGTCCAGAGCCTCGGCAAAGGTGATGCCCGTGCGTCGGCCCTTGGCGCAGATCTTCAGGGTGCTTTCGTCGGCGATCCAATCCGACTGATGCGCCATGAGAACGCCTTCGGCCAACGGGTCGAGATCGTCGGGAATATCGCCGCCGCGCGGAAAGTCGTCTGGCAGTTTTTCCGGATCACGCGATAGGACGGGCGGATCAATCCATTTGCCCTGCGGCAGGCCGGGAAGAGCTTCAGCCACGATGCACCTCCATCACCTGAAGGCCGGTGCCACGGCAGGCGCTGCACTCGGCCTTGAGGTCATAGCTGATCGTCGCGATCGAGCCATCCTTGCGGGTGGTGATACGCTTGATGCCGAGGCCAACGCCCCGGCATCGCGAACACGCGGGTGATGTCGCGGCAATGTCCGACATCAAGCAGTTTCCTTTTTAGAACGGACACCAAGGAAGTCGCGGCGAGCGCGCGCGATCGCCTCCTTCGAGATTCCGGGTTCTTTCGACAGGGTGTCCAGCGCCCGCTCTGCATTAGCCTTCATGTCGGCCTCGGCCTTCCGTGCCTTCCCCTCGGCTTCGAGCTTGAGACGGCGGCTCGACGACGATGCCTGCGCCGCTGCGGCAGCGCGAAGCGCGTTCGCCAGCTCCATCGCGCCCTTCGGACTGATGCCCGCTTCACCCGACGACTGCAGCACTTCGAAGATCAGGGTCTTGATCGCCTCGGCCGCAATCAGCGTCAGGTCGTCGGAGCCGGCCGCATCCATCCGTTGGGAGAGCGTCTCGGCGATGTCACGCGTCTGCTCCAGGCGGCGCGATAGCATCGCCAGGCGGATGGAATAGCGGTTGAAGGCCGAGAATGACGGAATGTCGAAGGCAAGGCCCAGCTCGCCCTGCAGCGCGATCAGCTTCGTCTTGAACTCGGCGAAGATTTCGAGCTGGGTGCGATCGCGGTTGGCAAGCTCATGCGCAGCCCAGTTAACGATCGGCTCGCATTCATCCGGCAACAGGTCGATAGCGGAGAGTTTCCCACGTCCTTTGGACATACTCAAATCCCCGGCCGAACGGGTGACGGACGCTTGATGCCATCAATGAAGTGCTCACGCCGAAGGTGACGCCAGCCAGCCGGCGTCAGGGTCGCTATCTTGACCGTCCCTGCATTCAGAACGGTGATCGCGCCCATGTTCGCCATCCAGTCGAGCTGCTGATGAATCCACGGCCGGTCCTGGTAGATCGCAAAACGGTTCAGCGCCGGTTCCATCATGCTCGACGACAGGCTTTCGTTTGGCTGCTCTGCCATTTCTTTCAGGAGGATCAGCCGGCCTTCCTCCCGTTGCATATTGGCGTAGTCAATACCGAGGCTCATGCTGCGTTCCTTGCCTGTTCGATAAGAACATCCTGAAGGCGCTCTCCGATCGCCTGGATGGGTTTGAGGCGCTCGTCCATTGCGGAGAACCGGCCGGCTAGCGTCGCGTCCTGGGCATCCAGGCGGCCCATGATCTGGGCCATGGTCATTTCGATGCGATGCGTCGTGTCGCGATCGGGCAGATGCTTCATGTCGCTCTCCAGCATCTGGACGCGGCGATCATGCTCAATCAGCTTCTTCTCGTTGGCGTCTGTCTTGCTCTCAAGCTTCGAGATTTTATCGGCGAGCTGCTTTTCCCCGGAGCTGAAGAAGCTCTTCACCAGGGCGACGGCGTTCGCGGTATTGAGAAAGAGCGAGACGTACAGGACGATGTCTTTGAGATCCATTAGCGCTTCCTACGCATGCGCTGCTCGGAGCGCGTCTGGCATGCAATGCACCGGGTGGCGGAAGGCATCGCTTCACGCCGCGCCGGCTCGATTTCGTGCTCACAGTCGTGACATTCGCAGCTGCCATCCCGTTCCAGGGCGGCTTGCAAACGGCGGATGCCGGCCTGTCGTTCCTTGGCTGCCAGCTCTTCGGCCCGGTCGTAATTCAGCTCGATCGTCACGGCGCAGCTCCATTCGCCGCGTCGATCGCGGCGACGACGGCGGCCCGGCGACGATCGCAAGACCTGATCTCGAAGCGATCGGTTGCGGACATCTCGAATACCTGATCCTCGGGCGCCGAGTTCGTCGCAGGGTCCACGGCCGGCTTCGGCGCGAGGACGCAGGGACGCCGCGCCTCCGGCGGCACGACGATCGGTGCCGGCGCCGGTATCAACGTCGCCTCCCGGCGCTCAGTCTGGGAGCAAGCGGACGCGATCACCGCTGAGACCACAACGGCCACCCTTGCCGTCTCCCTTAGGAAGCTGCGCATTCTTCGTCCTCAAATCTGCAAGTGTTTGTTGGTCGGACCGGCTTTGCTCTGCCATGACCGCCTGGATTTTCACGACCGCGGCCGCCTGGTCGGCAGCCCGTTTGTTGGTCGCGGCATTCGCCTTCTCGATCTTCGCAGTCCAGTAAGCGTCCCGCTCATTGCCCTTCAGCTCGACCGCGTCGTCGACCATTCCCCGGATCTCGCGAATGCCGATATAGGCAGCGCCGAGAACCGCGATGACGAGGATGACTATGAGGACCAACCGGATCAGCGGCGTTGAAAACAGCGCGGTCACTGGACCTCCTCCTCTGCGTTTGCCGAGGTCGAAGCCATGATTGCGGCAGCGCGAAAATCTGAAGCACCGGAAAACCGGTGAACGCCGAGCATGGCGGCGATAAGCAGGAAGGTGCTAGGCGTGATGATCGGCGCGAGCTGCACCGCCTCGGCCGAATGGTAGACAATGGCCGAGACCAGGATGAAAGCATTCACGCCCCACGCAAACCAGAACGACGCCCAGATCTGGCGCCGTGATAGCGTGTAGCTCGGCTTCGACGACCGATGATCAGGCCTCATTACGGGAGACCTCGCCGGTCGCGGTTGCCCGAACCCTACCGCCAACGGGCTGTTCGCCGGTCTTCGGCCAGCGGATGCCAACGCAGCGGCGCTTTTCGACAGGCGAGAGTTTCACGCTGTTGCCCTGGTTGCCGCCGAGAACAATGTAGTTCTCATCGTCCTCACCGGCGTAAAGACCGACATGACCGCCGCCTGGTCGCTGGAAGACGAGGATGGCGCCAAGTGCCGGCGCGGTGATCGGCTGGCCGAACTTGCCCCACTCCAGCGCGCCAAGGGGATTCGATGGCAATTTCTCCTGCGGCAGTGTTGTCGAAATCAGATTGCCGACAAACAGGCCGCACCAGGGCGTGTCATCATTGGTGTAAAAGCCGGCAATCCAGCCGCCGAGCCTCTTCCCCCAGCCAAGGACTGTCGGATTGGACGCAGCGCCCGTGATCTCTTTCAGTCCCATGAAGCGCCGCGCTTCACGCATCCATACGGGCTCCGCCGGCATGCGAGGCGCAGATGTGACTATGACCGGAGCGCTGTTTGCTGTTCGTGCGGGATCGTAGCGCAGCGCCTCGACGGTCGCTTCATCAGCCTGTCCGGTCTCAGGCAAGCACTCGGCATGCTGAAAGCGCTTCAGCGCCTCGATCGTTGCACGGCCGTGAGCGCCATCGACGACGCCGGCATAAGCCCCATGCAAACGCAGGCGCTGAATAAGCCACTGATCAAAATCTGACATGAGGTCGCCCCGGTTGGATTAGCCGCGAAGCGGCTGAACATGGGGGTGACAATAGCTGTGCAACCGGCCTCGTGGTCATGACCGCCAAGGCGGGCGGGGCTAGAACATTTCGATTTGTCGGGGATCTTTTTTCGGCTTGCCGGTCGTATTCGGCGATCGCCGGAAGAGCTTGTCGACGCCGGTTTCAGTCAAGCCGAGCCGGCGAGCAATCTTACCGTTACTCTCGCCGAGTGCGCGATAATGCTGCGCGCGAACCTCGCGGGCCAACGGCACCCTTATATAGCTGCCCGGAAAAAGTTTGGAAAGCCTTGCCGCGTGATCGAGACCAATATCGCTGGCGAGCTGCGATCCGCGCGGTTCGACAGGCACGTAAAGCCGGATGCCTCCATGGGCTTCCGTCAAGGCAATGAAGCCCTCGACGCCGAGCGCGTCGGTCAGTTCGCCGGTCAGATCACTCACTGGCGCCCTCCGAGCCCGAGCTGTATCTCAAGCCGCATCTGCTCGGCTCGCAACTGGCGGAGCCGCTGCTCGCGACGAATACGCGTCTGGGCGTCAACGCCGCCCCTTTGAACTTCCTCAAAAGCTCTTCACATTGGACAGTAAGGGATGCCAACTCGGAACTTTCGAACAAAGGCATGGCATTACGCATGATCATGTTCCTTCCAGGAGCGACAGCTGCGAGGGCGTGGCTACGTTTGCCGCCTCGGCTTTCTTCTTGGCGAGCCGCCGGCGCTCAGCCTCGCCGGGCGTCGCAAGATCCATGTCGGATAAGCGCGTGTACCGCTCCTGCATGCCCGGCTGCAGATGCCACACAGTCGATCGAGGCCGGGCTTCGGAGGGGAAATGATCCTTGATCCAGATGTACCAGGCATAATCCGTTGCGCTGGAAGTGTCGGGGTCCCAAGCGCCCTGGATCAATGAAACTCGCTCCGAAAACGGGCAGACATAGGCCGGAGCGTTCCAGCCGAAGAGACGGTCGTAGCGCGACTGACTGGACAGCCAACCGAGGCGGCAAAAGACCGCAACGCCTTCCGTGGCGATTTCGAGAGCCCTTAAAACGAAGTGCACAGCCTGCTCGAAGGGCGGATTGATAAAGATCCAGTCCGGCAGCTGATGACCGTCCTCGATGAGACGTTGTGGCGTCTCCTCAAGGAAGTCGCGGATCTCCGGGTTGACGCCCCAGTCGGCGACGTCGACGGCCGCGAAGATCTCGCCGAGCGGCGCGGACATGTGACCGCCGCCGGCGCACGGATCGCGGACCCGCTTCGAACGGAGATCGAAGTGGAGCCCAGCCTGCAGGACTTCCTTAATGACGGCGCGGGTCGCCCAAGGCGGCGTCGGAAAATATTCCAGCGATCCCTTTGCTAGGACGCGGGACTCCATGACGTTCTTGGCGCCGGCGACGGTCATCGTTTGCCCGCCCGGATCTGCTCGCCGAAACGGTTCATGACCGTTTGCCAGCCCTTGGCGGTGACCTCCGGAAGCATGGCGGCGCCGGTCAAACGCGAGACTTCTTCGTCGAATCCTTTGCGGACGATGAGACCGGCGCCGGGCGTCAGGATCTTCCACTGCGCCCAGGCGACCTTCGCGCCGTCCACCGACAGCCAGTCGTAGCCGTTGGTATTGCCATACGGGACACCGCCTTCGCGGTTGATCCAACCTTTGAGCGCGCCGATCGCGCTGTTGGCATCGTCGGGATAGACCAGGAAGCGCGTGTGATCGAGGCCGGTCTGTCGTTTCACGAATGCGAGGAGAGCCTTGTCATCTCGATCGCGGACGATCCCAAGGTTCCAGCCCGCTATCCAGAGCGCTTGTAGCTTCTTGGCATACTTGCCGGTCAGCTTCTGCCGGCCATCACCTCGACGAGCTGCGAGAGCCGGCGAGAAACCGTCATTGCGGAGAACCGTAAGCACCTTCTGCCGCTCGGCCTCGGTCATGTCCTTGGCGGAAGACTTGCCCGTAATCCGGGCAAGTTTAGCGCGATAGGTATCGTCGTCGAGGCCGAGCTGCTTCTTGGCAACGTGGATGGCGGCGATAGAGCTGCTCATAGACCTGCCTCCCCCCCAAAGGATGACAGGGTGTCGAGATGAGTTGCTAAACCAAACCGACGTGGCAATATCGAAAATCGACGAAAGGGAGGAATTATCGCCATGCAAGTCACGAGCACGTTGGTCGGGGAGCTTACGGTTGATGAAGTTCTGGAGCGACTGGATGAGATCTTGCGTAAATACGAAGATCTCACGCCACGCGGGATCAGGGTTAGCAACAGCCTGCACCAGAGAGGAATCTCAGGCGAGTTCCGAGGCGTTCCAATCGCTATGGCGCCAAGCCTATATCCCCAAGACCAGATCCAAGTCGAATTCGATGACGAATGATCAACGCTCATGACATCGCCCTCGCCATCGCGTCGGCAAAGCGCGTGATATTGACCTTGGAGAGAACCTTCTCGCCCGAGGGCGAGAAGGAACGAATGACAAAGAAGACCTCGCCGTCGATTGTTTCGACCTTGAAGCCCTCTTGGCTGGCGATCTCGGCGATCATCCGCTCGTAATCGTCAGCTGCATGTCCGAAGCGGCGCGTCATGACGCGCCACCTTGCTCGGTATCGAACGACGCCGTCGCGGCGATCGCTCGAAAACCGGCCGCGTTGTTGAGCGCCATCACGAAATAGGCGGTCAATGCTGTCAGGTCGTCGTCAGGCATCATGCCTTGCGGATCGATCGTAAGAACTTCTTCGCCTGCATCGTCGAGGATAGTGCCGCCGTCGATGGGCGATGGTGTCAAGGGGAAGCAGATGCGGAGCTTTCTCATCTCCGTTAGGAAGGCTTCCGGCGTTGCCGGGTTTTCAAAGCGAACACTGCTCATCGCCGCCCCTCAAACCTTCGCCAGATCAATCGTGATTGCCTGCGGGCGATCGTTGATCGATGCGCGCTTATAGAAGCGAACGTATTCCTTCGAGCCAGTAATCCGCATCGCATCGCGGATCGCACGCATGGCGTCCTGCCAGCGGGGATCGTCGATATCGAGCCGCAGAAGCATGAAGATCTCCGACCGATTGACCTGCCCTTCCTTCTCGGTATTGAAGGCCTTGGTAATGACGGCCCGGATCTCCGGCCGACTGTCGGCCGACCACTCCATGAGGCATTCGTCGAGCAGCTTCTTGGCGACCTGCAACTGCGGGCCGAAGTCGACGAAGTCAGAGATTTGCACCTGCACTTTCATTAGGCCATCGAAGGTCTGATAGGTGCGATTACCCTTTGCACCGCCGATCTTGGCGCCGTACTCCTGGGCGAGGAGCGCGTCCAGGTCACCAAGATCGGTCATCGTATGGCCCCGGAACCGTGCGATCTGTGCAGAGAGCTCCTCGGCAAAGGCAATTATCTTCCGGACGATTTCATCTTCCAGCTTGTGTTCCGCCTTTACGTTTTCCAGCGGCACAAGATTGCCTTTGGCGTCATGCATGTAAGAGCGGCCATTGACCGGGATGATACCGGCTGCAGCCTCGGTTGCGCTCGGCTGTTCGATCAGCACTGCTTCCATTTTACCTGTTCCTTTGTTTGACGGCGGTGGCGCGTAAGTTGCGAACAGCCTTCATGAGCTGCCGGCGCGCATCTGGTTCTCCAACCGTGTGTGACTGTTTCGAGATGGCCGAGCGCGCTCACGACGCGATCGACCGCGCTTCGAATGGTCTCCGCCGGCGGACGGCGTTTGACCGACGGAGCAGAGGCCGACTCCTTCACGCTCGACCGCCTCCTGCAGGCGCGTGCGCCGGGAAGGCGACGACGTTGGCGCCGACGAGCGCAAGGCCGTGCTGACGACCGCCGGAGAGGCGTTCCCGCCGCTCCAGCATTCGCTTTTCTTCCTCGATCTCTTCTGCGAGAGAAATCACCGTGTTGAGGCGGCGAACGAGGTTGCCGACGTCCTCACTGGTGAAGAATTTTCCGCCGTGGACGTGCTGCTTCAGTTCTTCGCGAATATCGACAAGGCAGCCCGATACGAGTTCTGAGCAGCTCATGATTTCCTCCCGAAATCTGGCCTGATGACGTTGCCCTCGCTGTTCAAAACGAAGGAGGCCGCGGCCTCGCTCGCGAGCTGCTCGATGACCTCGCGTCCGAGCCTTCCGGCTTCGGAAAGCCGGTAAATCTGAACCTCGCGTTCGAGACTTTCAGCGAGCTTGCCGAGGAGCGTGAGAACCTTACGGAACTCAACGACATCGGGATCGCGCGACCGGACTGGCGAGAACAGCTTGTCAAAGCCTTCCGCTGCATGCGCCATTTCGGCACTGAGATGGAGGGCGGTGCTCATCCCAAATCCTCCACGTCCCGGTTCTTCCAGGCGTCCTGGACATCCTTGACGTTGACAGGCCGATCCTCGCCAAGCGCAATCATGCTGGCGAGCTTCATGGTTTTGTCGATCTGACCGAGCGCGCCGCCTTTCATCCCGATGCCGGTCAGTAGGCGAACGGTGTCGTGATCAGTCACGCCCCAGGCGTCAATGAAAGCCGCGATGTCTTCCATGTAGGGCTTTTGGCGCTTCAGATGCTTGCCGACACGTCGCTTGAGCTGCGCATAGGAACGTCCGTTGGATTGCTTGAGAAAGCGAGAATAGACCTCCTCGTTGCCGACCAACGCGATGCCGCACTGATAGATGTCGGAGAAATGCCGCAACTGATTGATCGCGTCGTCAACCAAGTTTTGCGCCTCGTCCACCACCAGCAGCGAGCCGCCGCCGATGCGCTGCAGCCGCCCCCCGATCGCGCGGGTGAGTTTGGCAGGGTTGTGTTCATGAATTTCCAGCTCCGCCGCCAGCTCGACGAGCATGCCGTGGACGGTCTTTGTGTGCGGGCTGATCGTGGCGTGAAAGACGTGCGGATGAGTGGCCTTATAGTGCCGCACCGTCGCAGTCTTACCGTTACCTGCGCAGACCGTGATCATCACCAGGTCGGCCGTCATTTGCGCCCACTGAAGCGTCTGAGCGATCTCATTGGAGATCCGCAATTTGACGAAAGCCGGTGACTTGGGAATGGCAGGCATTGCGGCCGCTTCGAGGACGGCCTCGATCCATTGCCGCATCTGCCGGTTCATATTCTCCAGGCGACCCGAATAGTTCCCGGAAAACCATTGGCTGAAGGTGCTCTCCTTCATGTCGCTGCGGCGCGCGACTTCCGCCTTGGTCCATGATTTGGAGATGGCGATCTCCGCCACCTGTTCGCGGATCAGGCGCCAATCGTCGATCTCATCGCTGTGTTTGGCAACGAAAGCGACGTCTGGCTCGGGTTGTTCCCATCCAGTAAAACGACTTGTGTCGATGTGCTTGTTCATACTAAGGTTCCTTTGGGTCGCTTCGATAAGAAGCGGATTTGTTGGGCGGGATTTTTTCCCGCCCTATTTTTTTGGGAACCGGACTCGATACATTTCGGCTCTGTTCTGCGGTCGGACGCACTACTTTCCCGACCGATCCCCTTTCGGGAATTCAATGACCGCACGCTCGCCAGCCACTCGCGACAAGGCGCGGGAAAAGCTGTCTTCAAAGGTGTTGTCGTCGGCAGCCAGCGGCTGCTTGAGCGCTAGATTGCCAGTGACCAGACGCGTGACCTTCGGGCGAATTGGCTCGGGTGTCGGCTGGCGCGTCTGTTGGCCCTTGGTGAGAATGTCAGCCAGTTCGCCAGCCGTCAGCGCGGCGTGCGCCGATTTCTCAGCAGCGACGGCCTTCTGGTAGTCTCGGCGCTTGCGAGCGTGTTGGCGCGCAGCCTCCTGATCGTCGAAACCAGCGTCAGCGATGCAAGGCGCGTCGCAGATCAGCGAGTTTTTCAGGTCATAGACGCGGATGGCGCCGTGCAAGTTGTCCGGGTCGAAACGGATGGTGACTTTTTGGCCGGCATATTGGTTCAGCTCGCGAGCCCAATAGCGGTTGCCATGGTAGTGGATCTCGCCGCTGCCTTTCTGGGCGCGGATAGCCTCTGAAGCCAAGAGCCAAAGCGAACGCTGCGCGGCAGTAGGCCAACGAACGATCGTGCCGGGATGAGCGATGCTCTCCTCGAAGGTCGCATCAAAGCTGCGTCCCTTACACGTTTGCGCTTTGCGGCCGGTGCGAGCGTTATGTTCTGCGATTTCCCGCGCGACATGCTCCCGTAGAGCTTCCAAGGGCACCGCCCGCGAGCCGTAGTTCTCAGGCTTGGCTGCCGGAGTGTTGCCAGTGTATGCGCCCGCGCAGAATGGATGCTTCGAGATGTTCTCCGCGAGATCGCCCCAAGCGCGTTCAATCGGCTTCGATTGACCGGAATAGGGGTTCGTCCAGCGCGGCTCGATCCCTAGTGTGACGAGCAGGCCTTCGGGATCTTCGTCACGAACCTTGAAGCGATAGCGCGTGGCCGCGCCGCCTGAAATCCATTTCGATGCGAAGGACCGGCCGTTGTCGAGATAGATGCGGTCGGGAATGCCGAAGCGCTCGACCATGTCACCTATGACCAGCCGCACGGTCTCCTTATTCTCGCTGTCGGAAATCCGCCATGCGAGCACCTTGCCCGAATAGAGGTCCTGGATGCCGAGGAGGAAGACGCGAACCGGTTGCTCTGACCAGGGAACGCGGACGAAAATATCCAGCTTGTGGCCGTCCATGTTGACCATCTGCATCGCGTGCAGGTGCGATCGGGTGCGGCGCTGTGCCGGATAGAGACCCTTGGCGGTCTCCCTGCCCTTCCGCGCAAGCTTCTGCACTGCCTCCGAAACTTCGGCATCTAGGCGGCGGCGAAGCGATCGCTCATGTGGTATCGGGCTCCAGTCCTCTTTGTGGGCCGCGACCAGTAGACGACGATAGCAGGCGGAGAATTTGGGCGCCTCGGGACGCAGATAGTCTGACTTGATGTATTCCCAGGCCTTTGGATGGCACTCTGAACGAGCACGCTCTGCTTTGTAGCTCGGCGCCAGCGCAGCGAGCCAGTCTTGCCTGTCGATGCCGCTGACCATCTCCCGCCACTGGTAGAGAGCGGACTTTTCGACCCCACCTTTCCGGCAGGCCATCATGATCGCAGCCTTCGCTGATAATCCGCCGCGCTCCAGTTCATCGGCCATTTGAATGAGCTTCAAACGCTGTTCGCAGATGCCTTTATGCTGGCTCGAAAGAGCATCATAGCGCCGCCACAGATCACGTTTTTGCTCAGCCTTCACGTCCTTATCGTCGTTGGCGGGCGCGGAATGAACGATCAGAAGTCGAGTTTGCGCAGCCTGTGGCAGCAGGGAATAATGGTATTCCCACACCGGCTTGGTCTTTCCGGCAGTGAGACGAGCCCGGGTGCTATCGCCGCGCCAGTTCTCGCTGGCAAAGCGGTTCAGCTTTGAAGGGTCGCGAGGCACTTCGGGTAGATTTGCCGCGACCAATTCAGCGATGGTGTAAAACTGCTTCAAGCTAGGCCTCTTAGCGCCAGGAGGATGCCGGTGAGAGCTGCGATTGTGAGGGCGGCCGTCACGGCCGCGCCTTCCGCTTGATGATGATCGGAGTCGACCGCAGAGCCTTCAATTCGAGCGCTAAGGCGCGCTGCTCTTGCTGCAGTCTCGCGATCTCCGCGAGGCGGGCTTCGTCGCCTTCGAGCATGGTCAAGCCATCCTCGGAGACGATCAAATCCCAAAGCCAGAGCGCGCCGGTCGCGCGGATGAACGCCTTGAAGCGAACAAGACTGATGTCATGGGTGTGCTTGCTCTCGGCGGTGTAGGCGTCGAGGGTGGCCTTGGAGAGGTTTGGCAAGCCGAGGTATTGCGCCATGCGGGCGGCTATGACTTCGCGACCATGCGGGCACTCTCTGATGGCTTGCGCCATGGCCCGTTTCAGCTTTGAACGAAATCGCTCGATGTCGATCGAGGCGGTCGCATGACGTACTGGAAAAAGAGGCTCCAGAAAGAAATCGAGCTGGGCCGGATGCTTATTCATCACGAGCCTCGCTGCGAATTTGGACCATCAATGCATCGCCGCCTTCGCCGAGGCCGATATGCTCAAGGAATTGGGTGCGGGTTTCTTCGCTGGCATCTTCCCAAGCCGTCACCAGGCGGGAAAGCAAAGTTGCCTGCTCCACCTGTTTTTTGGAAAGCGACGGCGCCGGCTCGACAAGTGCGAGCGCCTTCTTGAGGTCTGGCTCGGCGCGAAATGCAACTGCCGTCTGGCGCTGCTTCTGCGGCTCCATCTTGGCAATCTTCAGCAGCGCCGATTGATTGTCAGCGATCGGAGTGCCTCGCACCGCCGAGCGAACGTCGGGATGAAGGTTCTGAGCGATCTTGTTCAATCTCTCGACGGCCCTACGAGAAAGGCCCATCCGGTCAGCGACGTGAACGGAGAAGCTGCCGGCTTCGGCCTCGTCGGCGAATAATTGCGACAAGTTGGCGCGATTTCCTGGCCTGCCGACGCCGATCTTGCCGTGCGCTTTTTCCCAAACGTCGCGATAGGTTTGGACGAAGATTGCTCGGTCCATCACCGAAAGGTCGTTCCGAAAGAGGTTTTCGGTGATTTCAACAAGTTGGGCCTCAGCCTTGTCGCCCTCGACGATCATGGCATCAATTTCGACGTCGTCGTTGATTTCGACGGCTCGAATGCGGTGCGCGCCGGCTACAAGCGTGTACTTGCCACCCTTTGCGTTAGGGGTGGCGCGAACGGTCACGGGGTTGATGAGACCGTGCTCGACGATGCTCTGCGCAATGGCGAGGGCATGCTCTTCCTCGACCGCGCGGAGGCGCTCGGGAATGACGATCTCGGATATAGGAATGCGTTTGAACTCGGCCATTATGCGGCGTCTTCTTCTGTTGTGGTTTGAAACGAGATGAGGGAACGGGCGCGCCGGGCCATGGTCCGGTAGTGAGCCTCGAAACGAAGGCTCTCCAGGCGAGCATTGACTGTCCGAATTGCGCGGTTGATCGCTTCACGCGACCGGTCCTCGACCTCGACGACGCGGCGTTTCGGCCACTTCAACTCGACGACCATCAGATGCATGACCACCTGGCGGGCAAGAGCGGCATCAAACCACTCGTGTGGTGGGTCGACGATCTCGCGAACGGCAAGGTGAGGAAAGCCCTCGCGGACGGCAGCAAAGCAGGCATGCAGATGCGCTTCGTAGAGCGCCTTCTGATCAAAAGCGTTGATCATCTGGCCACCTGTATGAACAAGACGGCTACGGCTGCGACCAGGCCGGCGACTGTCACCGAAAACATCATGACAAGATTTGCCGTCTCGCAGACGCGGGAATGGGAGGGAATGAACGGGTTGCGCATGTCTATGCCGCCGCGTCGTTTTGGCGTTGCCGCATGGTCGGCGGACGCTCATAGTTGGCGGGTGGTTGAGGAGATTTACGCAGACCGGAGGCGTGGTAACGCGTCCGCCACAGCAAATGTGGCCTTGTGCCGAGAGCTGCAGCAATCGCCCGCTCACCTGCCATGTTGGGTTCCCGGAGCGTCGTTCCGGCGGTTCCACGAGGTAGCTTATACTCCTCGTCAACCTTGGTGAGGGTAATGCCGGCGATCAGGAGCTTAGTCTTGATCGCCGCCATTTCCTCAATTCGGTCGTGAGCGCTACGGGTCTTCTTGTCCGCCTGCTGGGGCCGGTGCATAGTGGATCCTCGTTGTGATGAGGGAGGCCCTGGCCGGTCTCCCTTCTCATTGGTGATTTGGTCCGTATTTATGGAGAGAATATCAACGTTTGGGATAAAGTAAATGCCGTTCGTTGATTTACACAATGGGAAGACCTGCAAAGATCTCGGGAGGCCTCGGAGAGCGGCTTCAATTGTTACGCGAAGGCATGGAGAGAAAGGCGTTCGCTGAGAGCGTCGGCGTCGTCGACGGCACGTTGGGCAACTATGAGCGCGGAGACAGATCGCCCGATTGGAATTTCCTCGAGACGCTCCGCCAGAAGAAGGGCGTAAATCTCAATTGGTTATTTACCGGCCAGGGGGACATGTATTCCTCAGACGACAGGAGCATCGCTGCATCCTCAAACGACAATATCGTTCGGCTTCCCCGATTCGACGCGCGCGCATCTGCGGGAAGAGGACTTATTGCCGTCGACCAAATGCCCGTGGGTGAAGTCGCGTTTGCTCGCGATTTTTTGCGGAACCTCGGCGCAAATCCCGAATATTGCTACATCCTGGAGGCACGTGGCGACTCGATGTGGCCGACCATTCCCGATGGCGCCTTATTGATCGCCGATGCATCCAAGACTGAGGTCGACGATGGCCGCATCTATCATTTCAACGTCATGGATCGCGTCCTGGTGAAGCGAGCGCGTTGGTCGATGGACGGGAAACTTCATCTGACCTCCGACAACGTTGCTGCCGGCTATCCCTCCGAAGAGTTCACAGCCGATCGCATTGACGAACTGCGTGTGGGCGGCCGGATCATGTTCACGGGCCATGCTCCAATGCCAGTTCGCTAGATCCACAGGTTGTCCACAGAGCAGACCCTCTTCGATTCGCTTCTGCGAAAGGGCATTGCCCAATGTTTGTCCACCTATGTGATTGCGCGTCCACAGAATCCCGGTTGACTCAACCGACAATGAGAACAAAATAAGAACATTGGTTCGAGACGAAAGGAGTTACCAATGTCGCTTTCTGAGAAATTTATTGTACTTCCGTTCAAAAAAGTCCGGGGCAATCTAGCTGCCGGTGAAATGCGCCAAGCTTCCAATCCTGCAGCCGCAGAACGGATCGCAGAGTCGATGGCCGATCGCTTTGTAGGCGTAGCAGCGTATTCGGTAATGGTTGACATGGAGACCGGCGATATGAGCAGCCCACGCATGCTTTGCCAGTTCGGCGAAACGGCCGATATCGCCGCCTAACATGAACCGTGACGAGGCGAATTTCCGGATCGAAGTCTGGGATGGTGAGGATGATATCCTCCTCGAAACTATCTCTTATTCGTCATCCTTTCAGGTTTCTCTCGCGCCATGGAAGGCCGCCCAGGATCACTGCAAAGGGAAATTCCTTATCCACTACAACAATCGCTTCGTCATGGAACGGGGCTTGGCGGGGAGCGCCCAGCGCCCAAAACGCATGCGGCCGGCGACAACACGCCGCCGGCCGCATCACAACAGAGACTTTTGCTTCAGCTCGGCGAGCTGGCGGAATGGTACGTGCTCGGCGGCGAATGTTCTTCGTGCGGGCACGTTGGATCGCTTGATCGTTGGCAGATTCGGCGCCGCTTTGAGCGGGCGATCATGCTTATCACGGTTGAGGCAAAGCTGCGGTGCATGACCTGCGGCGATAAGAGGAGCAATCGTCTACGAGCTAGTCGTCTGAGCCGCTAACGCAGTCAACAGCGCCTTCTTTATAACAGGTAGATACTTTCGTACTTGGTCTCGATCGCTGTCTTTTTCCGCTTCGCTCAATTCCGCATATGCGGTGGAAATTTGCCGCTCCCATCGTTCGATCAGTTCTGAGGAAATGATAAGGCTCCCATCGGATTGGCGAAGACCACTTTTATGCAGGTATTTCTGCCAATGAGACCAGCGTTCATGCTCTATTGCTGCTAGGCGTTCGAGAACGCTGTTGAGCGCCGCTTCGATCTGTTGCTCTTCCATCGAGATCTCATATCATATCATGGGCGACAAGACTTCGATAATGCTCACCAAGGACGGTGAGTTCGCAAGCTTTTGACTGCATGGCAGCATGCCACATATGCGGAGCTCCCACCGGGCGCACCAGGTTCACCCTCACGTATCTCTGCAGCGTGGCGAAGATTGCAGTTTTCTCTGGGTCGGGAGGGGGAATATTCGGATCGCGCTTGTCGTCTTCACTCCGCTCTGGCTCGTACGATGGATCGAGAGGAAATTGGTAAGAAGCGTCTGGGAAGTAAGTCGCTAGAGCCTGGAGATCCGCCAAGGGTATCGGCGCTGCCGCCTTCCGCAGTGACACGAACGTCTGCACATTCGTCTTAAAGACAGGACGTTGACCCGCCCATGGTCCAAGTGACTGGTCAATGTGAGCGTATACGCTGCCCGGCGTGACATCCCCTACAAGATTTGCAGCAGCACCGTTCAATGCGTCAACGAGCAAATTGGTGAACACTCCGCCGGGTTGGGCCGCCCCTTGTACCTCCATTGCGTATTGATCCTCAGTGGAGGCGGTGAGGATCGTCATACCTGTCGCAATCTCGGCAAAGCCCTTTAGGTTCGCTCTATCCCCGGCCACGCCCCCGTGGCAACTGTCCAGGATAATCACCTTGTTCGTGGCGGGCGACGCTTTGGCAATCGTCATCACTTCGTTGAGCGACAATCCGTCATCGCCATCTTTGCAGTCGCCCGCGCAAAGGAAGCCACCAGTATCTTCGACATAGCCATGTCCAGCGAAGTAGAAGAGGGCGATCTCGGACTTATCGGCGAAAAGCTCACGGACTGCGTCCTTCAGCTCTTTTCGCTCAATGATGTCTGCGGGACCAGTGCCGGTGATAAGGCGCGGCGTTACGAAATTGACCGTGCCGTCCGCGTTGCGCTCCAGGGCAGTTTTTACCGAGTAAGCATCGTTCACACATCCCCGCAGGCCTGTGATATGCTCATAATAGTCGATGCCAACGATCAACGCCTTGCGCATTAGAGTCCATCGATCCAGTTAGCGATGTTCGGCCACGTCCAAACCATCGTGCTCACTCCTGCTACGTTGGTGCGGTCATCTGTGTACCCCCAAATGCCCCTTACTGGTCTACCCTCCTCCTTAGCGCACTGAATTTCCCATTTCTGGCCACTCGATGTCAGGGAGTTCTTGCTCACTATGGCGAGCACGCCATTCGACCGCAGGATGCGGGTGCGGACCTTCTTCTTCCATTCATCGTCATAGGCCTCTTTGACCGACATATCGATGTATTCAAAAGGGCTATTCGTGTGCAGAGACTGCCCTTTTATCATATCGCGGATCTTGGAATCCTCGATTGCGAATGCGACAAAAATGACTTTTGTGTCAGCCATAAACTGCGTCTCCTCCCAGGTTAACTAGAAGTAGTATACGGTCAGCGCCAACTTTTAAAAGGAGTATTTTAACTGAAAGAAAGAGTCCACGCAGGAAGAACTAC
>NZ_LWBS01000390.1 GCF_001652265.1 Rhizobium leguminosarum | reverse complement strand
CCAAGACGATCTTCGGCAGCGCATCCTGCAGCCGGCCCCTAAGCCGGATCGCCGTCGATTGCCGCGGCGTCAGAACCGGATCGGTGGTCGCAACGGTGCTCATGGAATGTCGTCTCCTCCCCGCAATAAGCCCCACATGATCATCCCCGATGATCGGCGCGGAGCCTGAAGCTTCCCCGCAAGCAGGCGGGGAAGCATTGTCATCACACCTGGTCTCAGCGGGCGTCGTCGATCGCCTGGACGAGCTGTTTGACGGCTTCGTCGGAGGTCTTGATCTGGCCGTGGACGAACTTCGAGACGACATCCTTATAGG
>NZ_LWBS01000389.1 GCF_001652265.1 Rhizobium leguminosarum | reverse complement strand
GATCATCCGCATCAATCCAAGGCTAGCCGCAGGCCTAGACATAGATCCTCACATTCAGAGAAGTCGTATGTCCGAAATACCCTGCCCAGCATCAGCAGCGCCAGATGGGGTCTCCTTGCCGCTTACGTTAAGTGGACACTTCATCCCAAAACACGCTCAATGGAAAAAGGTGCGGAGAAATTCGCGCTTACATTGTTCAGGCCCTTGTGCGATCGATGTTCGACGGCGGGCATCACCTCCCGTCTTGCCGCACCATAGGAGCGCAATTTATCGGTGACGATCCGCTTCGGCGTCAGGCCTTGCTTCTTCAGCAGCCTG
>NZ_LWBS01000388.1 GCF_001652265.1 Rhizobium leguminosarum | reverse complement strand
TATTGCCGTGCCTGACGTCTCAACCCTGTCTCGCCGGAGCAAAGGGCTGGCGTTGCCGTCGACAAAGTCCCGAGCCACAACATCAGGTCCGGTCCATCTGGTTGTCGACAGCACCGGTTTGAAGGTCTTCGGCGAGGGCGAGTGGCTGGAAAACAAGCACAAAACCAAGGCCAAACGCAAAAGATGGCGCAAACTGCACCTTGGTCTCAATCTTGTCAGTGGTGAGATTGTTTGTTCCGATCTGACCGTGGATGATGTCGGCGATCCGACAGCGTTACCAGGACTTCTGGACCAGATCGGTGGCCCCGTCGAGAAGTTCATTGCCGA
>NZ_LWBS01000387.1 GCF_001652265.1 Rhizobium leguminosarum | reverse complement strand
GCCCAGAGCTGCAGGATGAGGCGGGCCCATTCCAGCCAGTGGCCGGGCGTCGTGCCGGCCGGGCGGAACATTTCGTTCGGATGATAGTAAGTCTTGTCGAGATTCCATTCGGCGTCGAAATGCTCGGCGACGCGCCAGTCGACCGAACCAGCGACGCGGCGGATGACGAGATCGGCAATGGTTTCGGCCTTGGTCAGGTATTCCCGGTCGCCGGTGGCTTCGAAGGCCGCCATCAGCGCTTCGGTCAGGTGCATGTTGGAGTTCTGGCCGCGATAGGCGCCGCCATCGAGCGGCTGCCAGTCGGCGGTGAATTCCTCGGCGATCGCGCCGTGCTTCGCTTCCCAGAACTTCGTGTTGAGGATCTCGGTGATATC
>NZ_LWBS01000386.1 GCF_001652265.1 Rhizobium leguminosarum | reverse complement strand
TTGGTCTCAATCTTGTCAGTGGTGAGATTGTTTGTTCCGATCTGACCGTGGATGATGTCGGCGATCCGACAGCGTTACCAGGACTTCTGGACCAGATCGGTGGCCCCGTCGAGAAGTTCATTGCCGACGGTGCCTATGATGGAACGCCAACCCGAGATCTTCTGGCGACACGCTTTGGTGAGATCGTGGAGGTCATTATCCCACCTCCCAGACCGCCGTTGCCAGCCCTCAATCGGTGCTGGTTCCATCTGTCCGCGATCGCCATATTGCAGAAATCCAGACCAAAGGGCGGATGGCATGGCAGAAATCCGCCGGCTACAACAAGCGCAGTCGCGCTGAGACCCAGATGGGTCGATGGAAGGCTGTGATCGGGCCCAAACTCAAA
>NZ_LWBS01000385.1 GCF_001652265.1 Rhizobium leguminosarum | reverse complement strand
TGGAAAGCATTTTGGTCACAGGCCCGGTTGGTGAACTGGATGCCATTATCGGTCAGGATAGTATGGATGGTGTAGGGCACCGCCGCGATCAGGTTGCGCAGGAACTGGGCGGCATTCATCTTGCCAGCTTTGGCATAGAGCTCAGCGAAGGCGAACTTGGACGTGCGATCAATCGCCACGAAGAGATAGAGCTTGCCCTCAGCCGTCTGCACCTCGGCAATATCGACGTGGAAGTAGCCGATCGGGTAGCTTTTGAACTTTTTCTTCGGTTCTTTGTCGCCTTTCACTTCCGGCAGGCGTGAAATGCCGTGGCGCTGCAGACACCTGTGCAGGGACGAACGTGTCAGATGCGGGATCGTCGGTTGAAGGGCATAGAGGCAGTCATCAAG
>NZ_LWBS01000384.1 GCF_001652265.1 Rhizobium leguminosarum | reverse complement strand
CAGCCGAAATCCTCGCCAGGCAACCCGAGGCCATGCAACTTCGTTATTTGAGTACATTGAACGTCATCGCCGGCGAAAAGACCTCGACGATCATATTTCCTTTTCCGATGGAGTTCGGCAATTTGATACCGCCAAAACCGGACCGATGACGACGCCTGCGTTGTTTTTGCCGGTGGAGCGATGGTCCTGCGGTCAAGGTGTCAGCTAGGAAGTGCGTTTGAGATCTTCATCAGAATGGAAGGGAGTGACCGATGGGTGGGTTCGCCGCTGTCGGCAGGCCCGGAGCGGTGATGTCACGTTGTCTGTGGCTTAAAGGTTGGCGGATAATTTGGCGGGGATGAGCGAACCGACCATCAGCTACAAGAACCACCGCTTTCCGCCGCAGATTATCGCCCGTGCGGTTTGTTGTACTT
>NZ_LWBS01000383.1 GCF_001652265.1 Rhizobium leguminosarum | reverse complement strand
GCGCCGATCACCCGGCGGCCATCGTGTTCCCAGGCGACGCGTGCGGCGGCAAGCAAGGTCGACTTGCCGGCGCCGGCAAGGCCGACCACCGCGGCAATGCCATTGTCGCCGGTAACATGACGGATGGCATCGACCTGCTCCGGATCGAGCCGGAAGGATTTTTCCGTATCCCGGGTTTCGACGTTCTTGACGGCGGCCGCGACATGCCGTGACGAAACGGCAAAACCGCGACGTTCCGATAAAACCTGCGCCGACCGCGCCATGTCATATTCGATGCGCAGAATCTCGCGCGTGGTGAAGACGGCGGGTTCGCTCGCCTTGCCCGTTTCGGCATCGATCTGCTGCGGCTTCAGCATGATGAGATCGTCCGACGCCATCAGCCGCGCCCGGATATTGGCGAAGACTAAGGGATCGTCGAC
>NZ_LWBS01000382.1 GCF_001652265.1 Rhizobium leguminosarum | reverse complement strand
ATGCCCACCGTCGAGCATCGATCACACAAGGGGCTGAACAACCGCGCCGAAAACTCGCATCTTCCTCTGCGGAAACGGGAGCGGATCATGCAGAGATTTCGCTCGCCGGGTTCGCTGCAACGTTTCGCCACGAGCAACTTCTGACATGGCCATCTTCATCAGCCGTCGGTTAACTTTACGGTGCGCACGGAAGAGATTCTTAAGCTTTGTGTTGGCGCCGCTTCCAATCTTTATGAGGTGCGTCGCCTCATCATCGATTGGAGATAGTAATTCTGAAGCTGATATCCGCACAGTGGGCTGTCGTGAAGCTAGGCCCGACGCCGAACGCGGGGTTCTTCTCCCGGCCGAGCAGTGAGAATCAAGGCGCACGAACGCATTACAAGTCGCGCGCAGATCTTATCAGCCGATTGGAGTTAACA
>NZ_LWBS01000381.1 GCF_001652265.1 Rhizobium leguminosarum | reverse complement strand
ATCATTCCTCGTCTCACATAGACGACGGACGTACGAACGCGGGCGGCAGACACGTCGCTAGACAGAATCAGCTTGTTGCAATCCAGATGAGGCTAGCTCACATACTTGCAGCGGCCGCTTGGCGAGCTAACAGCTCGTAGAAATCGCCTCGCAAGTAAAGAGATCTGATCGAAGATATCTGAGCGCTACAATCAGGCTCTGTCGAAGGACGCGGGGCCATCAACCGTCTCCGGCATCAGGAGCGTCTCGCTAGTCGAGGACGCACTCGACATCCGAAGATGATCTCGGTGCCCCTCCAACGAGGCGGACTCCCGCAAATAACCGCGGCCCGTCGAACGGCCCGCCGACCGACAAGCATTCCTGGCCCGGCAGCAGACCGAGGTATCGAAGAATCAATCGCTCGAGTTCGTCGCGATGCTTTGAGATGAC
>NZ_LWBS01000380.1 GCF_001652265.1 Rhizobium leguminosarum | reverse complement strand
GGCAAGTGCCAGCCGCAACAGCGTCTCAGCGTTCTTGATTTCCCGCACCCGCGTGAAAGCACCGCGCAACCGCGCCGTTGCTTCCAAGTCAAAACCCGCCGGAAGCCGCGCGCGCACTTCCGGCCAACGATCCAAAATCTCAGGACGAATCTTCATCCAAAGCTTGAATCACAACCAGATTCCTTATGTCCAGCGCTAAACCTAGCGCATATGACCCTAACCCTCTCCCCGTTCGCGGGGCGAGGGGACGTGCCACGCGAGAGGCTGGCGGGGAACGGAGAGGGTGCGGCATATCCCCTTCGCCCCGTTTACGGGGAGAAGGTGCCGGCAGGCGGATGAGGGGCGGATGCGGTTCACTACCGCCTTAGATAAGCTCATCCAACACTGGCATTGCCCCGGTTACCGCGCTATCCAACCACACATGCAGAGCAAGATTCTCGTCAGCGCCTGTCTCATGGGCCATGCCGTCCGCTATGACGGGCGGGCGAAGCCGTTGCTTCATCCGGCAATCGACACATGGCGGGCCGAGGGCCGGTTGGTAACGATCTGTCCGGAGATGTCGGCGGGCATGATGGTGCCGCGGCCGCCGGCGGAGATTGCTGAGGCGGCAAGCGGCGAGGATGTGCTGGCCGGCAAAGCGCGGGTTGTCGAGCTGACGGGCGCCGACGTAACGGAAGAGTTCCTGCTGGCGGCAATGAATGCCGTGGCGCTCGCAAGGCAGACCGGCTGCCGTTATGCGCTGCTCATCGACGGCAGCCCGTCCTGCGGATCCGGTTTCATCTATGACGGCACGTTTTCCGGCGGCAAGCAGGCCGGCAATGGCGTGACGGCGGCGGCGCTGAAAGCAGCCGGCCTCGAAGTGTTTTCCGATCGCGAGATCGAGCAACTGATCGGTCGTATCGCGCAATGAGCTCCAAATGGCACGGCCGCCGGAGAACCGACGGCCGCTAAGAATTTGGTGATGAAAAGGCTTGTTGCCTCCGCGCCGCTTAAGCGGCACGGCGACCCTGATGCACGACAGGAGCAGCGGTTTCGCCACCGACGCGGAAGCCGCGGATGAGGTCGATTAGCTCGTCGGTATCGCTGGCCAGCGTCTCGGCCGATGCCGTGGTCTCCTCGGCCATGGCGGCGTTCTGCTGGGTGGCGGCATCGAGCTGGTTCATCGACGACGAGATCGAGCGCAGCGTCGTGTCCTGTTCGGAGGCGCTGTGGGCGATCTTGGCGACGATCTCGTTGGCGGCCTTGATCTGGTCGGAGATGCGCTTCAGCGCCTCGCCTGCCTCGCCGACCAGACGGACGCCATGGTCAACCTGGCTGGAGGAGCGGGCGATCTGATCCTTGATCTCCTTGGCGGCCGCCGCGGAACGCTGGGCAAGTTCGCGCACTTCCTGAGCGACGACCGCAAAACCCTTGCCGGATTCACCGGCGCGCGCTGCCTCGACGCCGGCATTCAGCGCCAGAAGGTTGGTCTGGAAGGCGATCTCGTCGATGACGCCGATGATCTTGGTGATCTCCGAGGACGACTTCTCGATGCCGCTCATCGCCTCGATCGCCTGGGTGACGATCGCATCGCTATGGGTGGCCTCGGTGCTGACCGAGTGTACACGCTTGCTCGCCTCATGGGCGCCATCGGCCGTCTGGCGGACGGCGACGGTGAGCTCATCGAGAGCGGCCGAGGTTTCTTCCAAGCTGGCGGCCTGGCGCTCGGTGCGCTGCGACAGCTCGTTGGAAGCACGGCGGATCTCTTCCTTGCTGGTGCCGATGTCGGTGCCCTTGGCGCTGACCTTGGCCATGGCGGCTTCGAGATGCGACAGCGCATCGTTGAAGTTGTCGCGGAGGGCGGCATACTTCTGGCCGAGATCAGCGCAGCGAACGGTGAGATCGCCGCGGGCAATCATCGCCAGCGCCTGGCCGATCGTCGTCACCACACGTGCCTGGAGCGTCGTCTCATCCTGCTGCTGGCGCAGATTGGTTTCGCGCTCGCTTTCCAGCGCCAGCTGCTGAGCCGCCTCGCGATCGGACATCTGATGGCGTTCCCTGATCTTTTCCTGCAGCGACTGCGTCGCCTTGGCCATCATCCCAACTTCGTTGTTCATGCCGATATGCGGAATGGCGATGGAGACATCCTCTTCGGCGACCGACTGCAGGGCGGCATGGACGTTGTTGAGAGGTCCCGATATGCCGCGGATGACGAAGTATGCGGCTGTCATGGCGAGGAAGAACAGAACGATGCTGCCGGAGAGCGCGGTCAGGATCGTGCTGTTTATCTGAGCATCGAGATCGTCCATATAGACGCCGGTGACGACGACGACCTTCCAGGGATCGAAGGCTTGTGCATAGGCCGTCTTGCGAAAATCGCCGGCAGGCTGGCCCGGTTTGGCTGTGGAATAATATTCGACGAGACCGCCGCCCTGCTGCCCGAGCTTGACCAGCTCTTCCCGATAGAGTTTGCCTTTGCTGTCCGGCTGACCCTTGTTGACCTGACCGACTTTCGCGGCATCGTAGTGGAACATCATCTGGATGTCGTAGCTATAGCCGAAGAAATAACCATCGGGGTCGTATTTCATCGCATTGACCGTGGCATAGGCCTGCTTCTGGGCATCCTCCAGCGTCATTTCGCCGGCAGTCACCTTGGCCTGGTAGATTTTGAGAACAGAGACCGCAGACTGCACCTCTGCCCGCAGCATGTCGTAGCGTTCGTTGTAGATCGCATTGACCGAGGAGCGAATCTGCAGGGAGGTGGCAATTGCAAACGCCACCATCAGGCCGACGACCAGCAATATGAGCTGCTTCGATATCTTCAAATTTTTCATGACGCCTCGCAACGGGAATGGATAGCTGCATTCCGGTGCGGTTTTCTACCGCCTGTGCGAGCGCGCCGAAAAAGAGGACGCGTCTACCGCTGCTAAAATAAACATGCTGCGACCGGGTAAAGTGACAATTGATGCTCACCCTATAAAAAAGCTTTAACTTTATTGAACGCGATGTGAACTTCCCTGAAAATCAGGGGGTAAAGTTACAAGGCACACCGCCGGATTTTCATCCGCTGGCCAAATATCATTTCTTTTTCGAATTCTCAGCTTGCCCGGTGCATCAAAACATGAATGCACCCCCGCTGCTCATCGAGGGTGCATTCGGCCCACCTGTGGTGGGGCCCCAAACGATCGAAACCTTGATCAGGCGGGGGCAGGGAATTTGTTGTTTGGGCAATTCCCGGCAAAACCGCTTCGCGCTTTGCCTGGGTAAACCGCTTGGCAGTTTTCCTGGAAGTTGCTCCTAGAAACGCAGCTTGAATTCGGAAGCGTTAAGCGCTGCCGGTTGTTCCGCCATACCTGCTACAATGGGCTTGGCGTCGCCGCCAATGACCGCCGCGGTGGTTGCATTCATGTCGATGCCGTCTACCGGCGGTGCCGACGGGGCGGCGGCAATCATGGATTCAGGCGTCGCCTTGCTGACGAAGACGACGGGCGAGCCGCCCATCCAGCCTTCGGTGCGATAGATCTTCTTTTCACCGCCGACATCGCGGATTTCACTCGCCTGGAGGACGCCGGGCTTCAGCTCCGGCACCGTATAGTCCTTCTTGGTCAACTCGGCCTGGAGCGGCGGGCAATGGGCGCAGGTTTCGGTAAGTATGCTGCCATCATCGCGCGGCGCAGTCTTGCCGACCACCTCTATCGAGGATGCCATCGCAGAACCTGCCACTAGCAGGATTGCCGCACCGAGGAAAATCTGACGCATCAACGCTACTCCGTCTCATCTTGGGAGCAAATTAGCGCAGCTTTGTTTCCATCCCGTCAGGGGAAAGGGTAAAAATTTAAAGAACGGGCCGGTTTATACTCATTCCGAGCCGGTTTCGCGCTCGATCGCCCGCCAGCCGATGTCGCGCCGGCAGAAACCGTTTTCCCATCTTACCCTGTCGAGCAGCGCGTAGGCGCGGTTCTTGGCCTCGGCGACCGTGCCGCCCGACGCGGTAACGTTCAGCACGCGGCCGCCGGTCGCAACCAGCGCACCGTCTTTCAGACCCGTGCCGGCATGAAACACCTTCTCGCCCTCACCTGCATCAGGCAGCGAGAGGATCGGCGTATTCTTCTCGTAGGCGCCAGGATAACCCTTTGAGGCCATGACCACCGTCAGGGCCGGATCGTCGTTCCATTCGGCGTTGACCTGATCGAGCGTGCCGTTGGCGGTGGCAAGCAGCAGCGGCAGCAGATCGCTTTTCAACCGCATCATCATCACCTGGCATTCAGGATCGCCGAAGCGGACATTGTATTCGATGAGCTCGGGCCCCTTCTTGGTGATCATCAGCCCGGCGAAAAAGACGCCGGAGAAAGGATGGCCGCTCTCGGCCATGCCGCGCATCGTCGGTTCGATGATCTCCTTCATCGTGCGTTCGACCATCTCGGCGGTCATCACAGGCGCCGGCGAATAGGCGCCCATGCCGCCGGTATTGACGCCGGTATCGCCCTCGCCCACCCGCTTGTGATCCTGGGCGGTTGCGAGCGGCAGCGCATGTTTGCCATCGCAGAGGCAGAAGAAGCTCGCCTCCTCGCCATCGAGATAAGCTTCGACGACGACTTCGGCGCCGGCAGCGCCAAAGGCGCCCTCGAAGCAGTCATCGACAGCCGCCAGCGCCTCGTCCAGCGTCATCGCAACCGTCACGCCCTTGCCGGCGGCAAGGCCGTCGGCCTTGACGACGATCGGCACACCCTCGGCGCGGATATAGGCTTTGGCCTTCGGTCCATTGTTGAAGCGCTGGTAGGCGCCTGTCGGAATATCGTAGCGGGCGCAGATATCCTTGGTGAAGCCTTTGGAACCCTCGAGCTGGGCTGCGGCAGCGGAGGGACCGAAGACCGCCAGGCCATCGGCGCGCAGCCGGTCGGCGAGGCCGGCAACCAGCGGCGCCTCCGGGCCGACGACGACGAAATCGATCGCCTTGTCCTTGCAGAAGGCCGCGACCGCTTGGTGATCCTCGATGTCAACGGGCACCAGCATGGCGTGTTCGGCAATACCGGGATTGCCGGGTGCAGCATAGAATTCCGTCATCAACGGCGATTGCGCCAGCTTCCAGGCGAGCGCATGCTCGCGTCCGCCCGATCCGATCAACAGAACCTTCATCCGCGACCCTTTCCTGTTTCGTCTGGCGGTTAAGGGCGAAGGACCGAAAGGTCAAGCGGGAAAGCTACCAACCCCCGCCTCCGCCGCCTCCGCCGCCCCCGCCGGACGAGCCGCCGCCGGAAAAACCGGAGGATGAACTAGACGGCGGCGGCGAAGGAATCGTCGAAGCGATGGTCGAGGCCATCGACGAGGAAAAGCCGCCGATGCGATCAGAGAAACTGCCGCTGTTGAAATTGCCGGAATACCAGGCGGGCGCATAGGCAGCGGCCGCGCCGGCGGCAGCTGCCGCAAGCCAGGTCTCGAAAGTGCGCGACCAGGGCTTTTCGACGCCGAGCGCCACCGCATAGGGCAGTAGCGTCTCGAAATGCTGCGGCGACATAGAGGGCGCGCCGGCCGTGTTCATCCGGTCCTTCTCGGCAAGCGTCAGATACTGCCGCAGGCCATCTATGCCGTCCATCATCTTGGCGCCGAGCGGGGTCGGTGCGCCCATGATGAAGAAATAGAGGATGTTCAAAAGCACGATGCCGCCGACGGCAAAGAGCATCGGCGTTTCATGCAGCTCCATCAGCGACGAGGTGAGCGCCATCACCAAGATCGCCAGGATGCTGATGCCGACGAAGGCGCCGATCGCAGCGGAGATGATGGCGATGATCTTGCCGAACAGCGACTTGCCGTGATGCAGCGACCTGACGAGGCCGGCGGCGAAGACGGCGACGAAGACCGCGATGGCGATTGGAATCAGCATCAGTGCGATCGTCTCGGGCTCCAGCGAACCGAAGACGAACAGTATCGCCAGGGCGGCGGCGCTGAGCACGATGCCGCCTGCGGTATAACCGAGGTTGGAATTGTAATATTTGCCGCGGTGTTCCTTCTCGATCGCCGAGCGAAAGGCCTGGCCGACGGACTTTACCCGCTCGCCATTGGCCTTGTCGATCGTCAGCGTCGAGCCGGGGCCGCCGGCAACCTTCAGCAATTCGATCTCGCCGGCCTGGAACTTCTCCTTGCCGAGCTGCTTGCCGGTGCCTTGGATGACGATCGAATTCTTCAGATCTTCGAGCTTGACGTAACCGCGGACGGCAAGATTGAGCGCGGTGGCGGAAAGCGCCGTCCAGCCCCCGCCAGAGAAGCCCTGATTGTCGATGTAGTTGACCAGCGCCGGCGAGATGCCATCAGGCGCATCCCAGCGCGGCACGACGACGCCGCGGGCAGGATCGCGGCCGACCTTCAGCCAGGATCTGACGTAATAAGCCAAAACGAGGATCAGGCCGCAGAAGCCGATGAAATAATTGCGGTTGTCCTTCAGCCACCATGTGCTTTCCATATCGGCGCTCGGCGGGTCGATGGAGCCCTTCGCCATTTTGATCGAGAAGGTCAGACCTTCGTGTGCGTCGAGCGGCTCGGTCGTCGAAAAGACCAGACCGGCGCCGGTTTCGCTGACGCGGGCATTCTTGCCGGTCGCGCCTTCCGGGCCGGTGAAGAAGATCGTATCAGTGGCGTCGACACCGGGCGGCAGGTGCACCGTCGCCGTGGCCGAGCGGATCGGGAAGATCCAGCCATTGCCGGTGACGTTCCAGTAGAGTTCGTCGTGATCGTCGAAATAGCGGATCTGACGATTGGTCCTGTAGGTGAAGACGTAGCGATGACGGCCCGGCGTCACCGTCACATCGGCAGAACCAGCATAGATGCGGATACCGCCTGATATCGACTCGGTGTGCCAGGGTTCGTTATCGCCATCACGCTGGACCGACACCATGTCGAAATCGACGCTGCGGCGGCGGCCCGCCGCATCGGTGAAATAGAGCGGGAAGTCACGGAAAATGCCGTGGTTGATCTGGTTGTTCTCTGCATTGACGGTGATCGTTTCCGTCACTGTCATCGCGCCGCTCTTTTCGAGCGTGATATCGGAGGCGAAGCTGTCGATCACCTCGGCGGCAAACACCGCCGGAGCGGCGAGCATCAACAGCAGCGCAAAACAAAATCCGAAAACCCGACGCCCCATCCCTGTCTCCTCGCCGGCAGCCTCGGCTGCGCGTTCCGTCAATCGTTGTGCTGGTATTTCACGCCGAGTGCCGCGAGCGTCCGCCAATAGGCGGGGAAGGTTTTGCCGACGCAATCGGGATCGAGAATGGTAATGCCGTCGATCTTGAGCCCTGCCAGCGCGAAGCTCATGGCAATGCGATGGTCGGCGAAACTGTCGATCTCCGCCGATAGACGCCTTCCTGCAAGTGCGGGATCGGACTGCACGATCAGATCGTCGCCCTCTTCGCGGGCAAGGCCTGAAACAATGCGGTTGAGGCCGGTCGAGAGCGCCCGGATGCGATCGCATTCCTTGACGCGCAGATTGGCAATGCCGACGAAGCGAACCGGCGTCTCGTTGAATGCGGCAAGCACGGCAAGGGTCGGAACGGCATCCTGCATCTGCGAGCCGTCGATCTCTGCCGGCAGATGCGGGAATTTGGCGATGATGTCATAGGCGCGCGCATCGGGCTGCGAGAAGGTATCGGAGGGAACACCGAGATCGATCGCGCCGCCGGTGAGAACCTCGGCCGCCCAGAGATAGGTCGCAGCCGAGGCATCCGGCTCGACGATGAAATCGGCGGCGCGGTAGCCGGTCGGCGCGACACGCCATGTGACGGGGCTGGTCTTCTCGACCTTTGCGCCGAAAGCCTTCATCGCCGCCGTGGTCAGATCGATATAGCCGAGCGCGCCGATATCCTCGCCGACGAGTTCGATATCGACCGGCCGGTCGCCGCCGGCCGCCATCATCAGCAGTGCCGAAACATACTGGCTGGACAGGCCGCCATCGATGCGGATGCGGTCGGCCTGGAAGCGGCCGGTGCCCTTGACGGTGACTGGCGGGCAGCCGGTCTCGGCGGTCACGTCGATGCCGAGCGTGCGCATCGCCTCGACCAGCGGGCCGATCGGGCGCTTGCGCATATGTTCGTCGCCATCGACGATAACGGTGCCGTCGACCAAAGCCGCAGCCGCCGTCAGGAAGCGTGTCGCCGTGCCGGCATTGCCGAGGAACAGCGGTGCCTCCGGCGGCAGCAGCCTGCCGTTGCCGGTAACGACGAAGGTGGTGTCGTCAGGCTCGTCGATCGCGACACCCATGGCACGTAGCGCGTCGGCCATATAGCGCGTATCGTCGCTCTTCAGCGCCCCGGTCAGCCGGCTGGTGCCCTTCGCCGGGCCCGCGAGCAGCAGGGCGCGATTGGTGATCGACTTGGAGCCCGGCGGCATGGCGCGGCCCGAAAGCGGTTTGCGCGGCGGGATGATCGTGAGTTTGGCTGTGCGTGTCATGCTATTCTTCCGTCCCTGGGGCGACCTAAAGCGCGTGCCGCGCTTTAGGTCTTTGGTTTTGCGCATGTCGTTATCGCAAAACCGCTGCACACTTTTGCGCGACATGCTCTAGCCCGCCGCGATCTGCCCTTGCTCTTAATCGCTTTCTGGCAAAGGCAAAATGCCGGATCGTCAGAATTTCACGGTGGGGACGGCGCGGTCGGCCTCGTTGGTGATTTCGAAATATTCCCGCTTGGCAAAACCGAACTGGCCGGCGACGAGATTGGACGGGAAGCTTTCGACCTTGACGTTGAGATCGCGGGCGGCGCCGTTGTAGTAACGCCGCGCCATTTGCAGCTCGCCTTCCATGGTTTCCAACGAAGCCTGGAGCTCGGCAAAGTTCTGGTTGGCCTTGAGATCGGGATAGGCTTCGGCGAGCGCCACGACGCGGCCGAGCGCCTGGCCGAGCAGACCTTCCGCCTGCGCCCTGCCGGCGACATCGCCTGATGGCACGGCTTGCGCCTTGTTGCGGAGCTCAACCACCTCTTCGAGCGTCGACTTTTCATGGGCGGCATAGCCCTTGACCGTCTCGATCAGGTTCGGGATCAGGTCGGCGCGGCGCTTGAGCTGGACATCGATGCCCGACCAGGCTTCTTCCGCCATCTGCCGCGCGCGAACCAGGCCGTTGTAGATGAAGACGAGATAGAGCGCGACCAGAACGATGCCGCCAAGTGCAATATACATCGCGAATCCCCCGCTGCGAAGTAATGTCCGGGCGGACACTAAGCGGTTTTGCCGGCTGCCGTCAAACGCCGATATCTCCGAGGATTCGGGCCGTCGTCTGCTCCGGCAAAAGGCCTGTCGTGTCGATTTCGACGGTGCGTTCAGCCAGCCCGCGCAGCAGCCTATGGTTTGCCCGCAGCCGTTGCAGTACCGCAATATCCGTCAGCTTGAGCGCTTCGGACCGGCCGGGAGAAACAAGGCGCCTGGCGTTCTCTTCCGGGGCGCAATCGAGCAGGATCGCCACCAGATCGGCGCCTCTTGCGGCAGCCAGATCGCGATACCAAGAGAAGGTCGCAGCGTCTTGTGCATCGTCCGACAAGGCATCGGTGAAGACGAAGCTTTCAGCCGGGTCGGCGCGCACGGCATGGTCGAAAACGGCCTGGCGGATCTGCCCCCGCAGCGATGCGTGCAGGGGATCGCTGCGCGAGAACAGGGCCTCAGCCGGATTGAGCAGCATGTGATTATCAATGAGCCGCGCGCCGAGCCTCTTCGCCAGCAGGCGGCCGACAGTCAGCTTTCCAGTGCCCGGCCAGCCGTTGATATGGATGATGCGGCTGGCGGGCTGTTGTGTCACGCCGCCTCTTTGTCCAGATTGATGCCGCCGGCGTCGGTCAGCAGGAAGGCTTCGCCGCAGGCCTTGGCGAGGGTGCGCACGCGCAAGATATAGCTCTGACGCTCGGTGACCGAGATGACGCCGCGGGCGTCGAGCAGGTTAAAGACATGGCTTGCCTTGATGCACTGGTCATAGGCCGGGAAAACGCATTTGTGCAGGCGCTGGTTGGCATTGTCGCCGGGGGCGCCGGCATCGAGCAGCGCCCGGCATTCCTTCTCGGCATCGACGAAGTGGCGATGCAGCATCTCGGTATTGGCGAATTCGAAATTATGGCGCGAATATTCCTGCTCGGCCTGCAGGAAGACATCGCCATAGCTGATCTTCTCGTCGCCGTCGCGGCCGTTGAAGTTCAGGTCGTAGACATTGTCGACACCCTGGACATACATGGCGAGACGTTCGAGACCATAGGTCAATTCGCCGGCGACGGGCGAGCATTCGATACCGCAGACCTGCTGGAAATAGGTGAACTGCGAGACTTCCATGCCATCGCACCAGCATTCCCAGCCGAGGCCCCAGGCGCCAAGCGTCGGGCTTTCCCAGTCGTCCTCGACGAAACGGATATCATGCAGCAGCGGATCGAGACCGATTGCCGCCAGCGAGCCGAGATAAAGCTCCTGCAGGTTTGGCGGGTTCGGCTTCAGGATTACCTGGTATTGGTAATAATGCTGCAGCCGGTTCGGATTCTCACCATAGCGGCCGTCGGACGGACGGCGAGACGGCTGGACGTAAGCCGCCTTCCACGGCTTGGGGCCGAGGGCGCGCAGCGTGGTGGCCGGATGAAAGGTGCCGGCGCCGACTTCCATATCGTAGGGCTGCAGCACCGCGCAACCCTTGTCCGCCCAGTAGTTATGTAGGGTCAGGATCAGCGCCTGGAAGGAGCGCTTCGGGTTCATATGGTCTGGGATAGCTGACATCGAACGGCACCGATTGCGTGGGATTTATCGGCGCGACAGGTGCCATGGAGGACGGCAGGGGTCAAGACTTTTGCGGCGGCGAAGAGCTGTCGAATGCTGATAGGGAAGACGGATTCTTTCTTGTGCTGCGGGGTACCCCCCTCTGCCCTGCCGGGCATCTCCCCCCACAGGTGGGGAGATCGGCAAATGGCTAGGGTTTCCCCAAACAACGAAACGCCTGCGCGGAGCAGTCATGAAAGCCGAGACATTTCCCCTTGCCAATCTCCCCCCTTGTCGGGGAGATGTCCGGCAGGACAGAGGGGGGTTCCAAGCCCGCCCTACGTTGCGGAGCCGTTGCCGGATCAGAGGCAAATAAGTGGCGAAGCCTGTTATTCGCCCTCGCGCTTCAGCCGGTACTCTCCGGTCGCCGGGTCTTTGACCAGCGTGCCGATCGCGCCGGTCTGGCGTTCCTTTTCAGCGCGGCGCGACTTTTCGGCGAGCTTGCGGGCATCCGAGACGAAGCGGCGGTAAAGCCACCAGGCTGAGAAAACCAGGATCAGAATGGTAATTAACTGCGGCATGCCCCTCTCTTGCTCCCTTCAAAGCCCGAAACGGCTCCACAATGCTCTCTCTTCCGCCGCTTCGACAAGCCCCGTCGCGAGACCGGATGCCGCGCCCTCGAGCGAAACCCGCGACACGCCTGGAATTCGGCGACCGAACAGGCCGCGACCGGCGGTGACGAGCTCCAGCTTGGTCTTCTGGCCGTAGCGCCTCTTCAATTCCTGGCGCATGTCTCCGAGGCCATCGATGAGACCGAGCTCCAGGCCGCGCGTGCCGCTCCAGAACAGGCCGGAAAACACCGCCGTATCGTCCCTCAGCTTGCCGGCGCGACGCTCGCGCACCATTGAGATGAAGACCTGGTGGATTTCGAGCTGCAGGCTCTTCAGATACTCGATATCCTTTTCCTTTTCCGGCTGGAAAGGATCGAGGATCACCTTGTTTTCGCCGGCGGTATAGACGCGGCGCTCGACGCCGATCTTCTTCAGCAGCTCGGGAAAGCCGAAACCGCCGGAGACGACGCCGATCGAGCCGACGATCGAGGTAGCATCGGCGATGATTTCGTCGCCGGCAAGCGCGATCATGTAACCGCCGGAGGCGGCGACATCCTCGACGAAGACCAGAACCTTCTTCTGCTTCTCGCGGGCGAGTTCGCGAATGCGGGTGAAGATCAGGCGCGACTGGACGGGCGAACCGCCCGGCGAATTGATGGAGATGGCGACTGCCGGCGCGTCCTTCATGGCGAAGGCCTTTTCCAGAACCGGAGAGACATTGGCGAGATTGAGGGTCGGCCGGAACTGGCCGCCGCCGCTGATGATCGCGCCCTGCAGCCGGACGACCGGGATGGTGATGCCGTCCTTGCGGAACCGTTTCGGCAGCAGTTTTCTCAAGAATCCGGCCATTTCCCATCCTTCGCTTCGGGTCGCACGATCGCAGTTTGCGATCGGCATCCATGTATGCGCTGGAACGGCAAACGCAATGGCCGCGTTCTTGAAAACATTGGGGCCGAAAACATCAAGTTTGATTTTGTTGTTGCGAATGACTTGCATTATCATCCTAATTCGGCATAGTGCCCTGACGATAAAACAGATGGAAATCGCATGGACGTCCTCAATCCGAATGCAAAGAGCGGCTGGCGGCACGAACGCGGAGAGGGATCGCTCTCCGATGTCTACCGCACCGTCGGTACCGGGCGTCACAGCTCGGCATGGCGAAGGGCGGCAGCCTTCGCCGGGCCGGGCTACATGGTCGCCGTCGGTTACATGGACCCGGGCAACTGGGCGACATCGCTCGCCGGCGGCTCGAAATTCGGATACGCGCTGCTCACCGTCGCGCTGCTTTCCAACCTGATGGCGATCGTGCTGCAAGCGCTCTGTGCGCGCCTGGCGATCGCTTCCGGGCGCGATCTTGCGCAGGCCTGCCGCGACGCTTTTCCGAGATATGTCTCGGTGCCGCTCTGGGCCCTTGCGGAAATCGCCATCATCGCCACCGATATCGCCGAGGTGATCGGCACGGCGATCGGCCTCAACCTGTTGATGGGCATCCCGCTCGAACTCGGCGTGCTGATCACCGCGCTCGACGTCTTCGTGATCCTCTTCCTGCAAAAGCTCGGCTTCCGCTGGGTGGAGGCCTTCATCATCGCGATGCTCGGCGTCATCGCGGTCTGCTTCGGCGTGCAGATCCTGCTTGCCGACCCACAGTGGGGCGCCGTCCTCACCGGCTTCTTCCCGACAACGGAGATCGTCACCAATCCCGAGATGCTCTACCTGGCGCTCGGCATTCTCGGCGCGACCGTCATGCCGCACAATCTCTACCTCCACTCCGGCATCGTGCAGACGCGGGCCTACGGCCATACGGTTCCCGAAAAGAAGGAGGCGCTGACCTTTGCGACGATCGATTCCACGGTCGCGCTGTGTTTCGCGCTTCTGATCAACGCCTCGATCCTGATCCTTGCGGCGGCCGCTTTCAATGCGCACGGCAAGACCGACGTCGTCGAACTCGGCGAGGCCCATTCACTGCTGTCGCCGCTGCTCGGCCTCGCCATCGCGCCGACGCTCTTCGGCATCGCGCTTCTCTGCTGCGGCCTCAACTCGACGGTGACGGCAACGCTTGCCGGCCAGATCGTCATGGAAGGCTTCCTCAAGATCCGGCTGAAGCCGTGGGTACGCCGGCTGATCACCCGCGCCATCGCCATCGTGCCTGCGGCGATCGTCACCATCTGGTACGGCGATCAGGGCACGGCGCAGCTTTTGATCCTCACCCAGGTGGTGCTCAGCCTGCAGCTTTCCTTCGCCGTCTTCCCGCTTGTCATGTTCACCGCCAGCAAGGCCAAGATGGGGGAACTGGTGGCGCCCCGCTGGCTGAGCGGCATCGCCTATCTGATCGCGGTCGTCATCGCCGGGCTGAACGTCAAGCTGCTCTTCGACTTCGTCACCGGCTAGATCTTTGTTCACGCAATTCCCGGCAAAAGCGGTTCGCGCTTTGCCTGGCAAAACCGCTGCACACTTTTGCTGGAACTGCTTAAACCCTCATATAGGCCGCCCGGCCATTGTTTAAATCATCGACGAGAGGGGAGAACTTGTGGCTCCCCTCTTCGTGCATGATGAGGGCCGCACGCAGCGACAGCCGCGCCCGCGATCCCTTGATACCAGTCACCAGGATACGGACGGCGTTTTCACCCGGACGCGGGTGGATAGCGGTGATCTCGATGCCGCCGAAGCGCCGGCCGCAGGCGGCGATGATCTCGGCGATCGACTGTGGCCTGGCGATCAGCGACAATTGCCCGCCTGGGATCATGATGGCGCCGGCGGTGCGGATCCAGCTTTCGAACAGGCCGTCGGTCATCGCATGGGCTTCGGCCTTCAGCGCGTCCGGCGTGCGCCGGTCGCCGGCGTGGTTGAAGGGCGGGTTCATGATGACGTGGTGGAAGCTTTCATCGGCGAGCCCCGCATCGTTGCGTGCCTTGGCGGTCAGCGTCACATCGGCCTCGATGACGCTGACGCGGCCCGCGACATGGGCATTGCCGGGCAAGAGGATGCTGCGGCGGGCATAATCGGCCATCTCGGCCGAGCGCTCGAAGAGCACCACTTGCGTATTGGCAAGCCGCGAGGCGACGGCAAGACCGGCGGCACCAGCGCCGGCGCCGAGATCGGCAACCCTGACCGGGCGATCGTCGGCGACCAGAGCCGCAAGCAGCATCGCATCCATGCCGGAGCGATGGCCCCTGCCCTTCGGCTGCATCACATGGAAGGCGCCGCGATGAAAGGCATCGATGGTGTCAGTGGTTTCCCCGGTCATCGGAGTTCACTTCCGCTCGCGCAACTCGCCACCGAGACCGGCATCGATGAGGATGCGGCGCGCCTGATCGGCCATCTCCTCATCCACCAGCAGGCGGCGCGACAGCATGCCGAGCGAGCCCTCCAGCACGCTCATGCCCTGATCGGCGATGAAGCAGTGAATTCCCGCATCCTTCATCAAACTCTCGGCATAGGAGAGAAGAACGGGGTCGTTGGCGCGGATAAGCTCATGCATTTGCCGTCGTTTTCCTTCCAATTTCGCCCAGCGCGACAATTCACCCCTTGCCGCGTCCATCGCCCCTTTCTATTGTCAGATGCAAAGAATGAACAGGAGTCCGGGTCGTTGGGCGTGGTCATACCGCTTGAAGAAAGCAAAAACAAACTGGCATCCATCAGGCCATTGGTCGATCTCACCAGGGCGGACATGGAGCGAGTGAACCAGCTCATTCTGTCCAAGGCCGGCTCCGACGTGCAGATGATCCCCGAAGTGGCGAACCATCTGATCTCATCGGGCGGCAAGCGGCTGCGGCCGATGCTGACGCTGGCTTCCGCCTCGCTGTTCGACTACAGGGGCGAAAACCACGTCAAGCTCGCCACGTCAGTCGAGTTCATGCACACGGCGACGCTGCTGCATGATGACGTCGTCGACGAGAGCGATCTTCGCCGCGGCAAATCGACGGCGCGGATGATCTGGGGCAACCAGGCAAGCGTGCTGGTCGGCGACTTCCTGCTCGGCCAGGCCTTCCGCATGATGGTCGACGTCGGCTCGCTCGATGCGCTCGACGTCTTGTCTTCCGCCGCCTGCGTGATCGCGGAAGGCGAAGTGTTGCAGCTTTCCGTCGCCAAGAACATGGAGACGACCGAGGACGATTATCTCTCCGTCATTCGCGCCAAGACGGCGGCCCTCTTTGCCGCTGCCGCCGAAGTCGGGCCGATCGTCGCCGAGGTCGGCCGGTCCGGCCGCAATGCGTTGAAATCCTACGGCATGAATCTCGGGCTCGCCTTCCAGCTCGTCGACGACGCGCTTGATTACGGCGGCAAGGCGGCCGATCTCGGCAAGAATGTCGGCGACGATTTCCGCGAAGGCAAGATCACCCTGCCCGTCATTCTGGCCTATCGCCGCGGCACCGAGGACGAGCGCGCCTTTTGGCGCGATGCGATCGAAGCCGGCAACAGCACCGACGCCAACCTCGAAAAAGCGCTGGGGCTGATCACCAAATATGGCACGCTCAGCGACACGATCGGCCGGGCGATCCATTACGGAACGATCGCACGGGACGCGCTTGCGCCCCTTCCCGATACGGTCTGGAAATCCGCCCTGATGGAAGTGATCGACTTCTGCATCGAGCGCGTCAATTGATCAAACGTCCTTGATCGCAGGCTGATTTTCTTGCAGCGCCGCTTCAAAAAAGCCATCCTGTTGTGAATCAGTGATCGCAACTGGTTTTGCGACCGGCACCATTTGTCGGGACGCTGTCGAAGAAAGGTTTCCTAATGCGGCAGAGACTTGCCATCCGTCTTCTTACGAGCGCAGCGCTTGCAGCTGTCCTTTCGCTGGGCGGTGTCGGCGGCGTGAACGCCGAGGATGCGGCCAAGGCAGACGATGCCGGCACGGCCGCTCACTTTGATGCGGACAGCGTGACTACTTTCTCGGGCGCCTTCCTCGCAGCGCGTACCGCCGATGTCGATCATGACTACGAAACGGCGATCGAACTCTACAAGAAGGCGCTGCAGATCGAGCCCGGCAATCCCGAGATTCGCCAGCGGCTGATGATCTCGCTGCTGCTCAATGGCGACATCAAGGACGGCGTCAAATATGCCAACGACCTGAAAGCCGACCCTTCCGTCGAGCGCATCACCACGATCGTGCGCGGCATGGATGCCGTGCGCCGCGACGATTACAAGACCGCCGAGTCCATCCTGAAATATAAGGGGCCGAACGATCTCGACCGGATGATGAACGACCTGCTGCTCGCCTGGGCCCGCGTCGGCGCCGGCCGCGGCAAGGAAGCACTCACCATGGTCGAGAAGATGAAGGGGCCGGACTGGTTCCGCATCTTCCAGAATTACAATGCCGGGGCGATCGCCATCGTCTCCGGCGACGTGAAAGCCGCCCGTCAGCATCTGAACGATGCCGTGCTCGACAAGGAAGGCGGCGCGACGGCGCCGGATACCTTCATGCGCGCGGTGATGGCGCTTGCCCGCCTCGAAGCAACACAAGGCAACAAGCAGAAGGCGCTCGACGCAGTTTCCGTCGGCGACAACCTGTTGCCGAACTATGCGCCGCTGAACGCGCTGCGCGACAGCATTGAAAAGAACGAGAAGCAGGAACAACAGGTCAAGACGGCCGAAGAAGGGGCTGCCGGCGTGCTCTTCTCCGTCGGCGGCGCGCTGAACCGCGACGGCGCCGAGGACATCGTCTCGCTGTACCTGCAGACGGCCAATGCGCTCGATCCGAACAGCGCCGATACGCTGGTGCTGCTCGGCGGCATCGCCGAGAAACAGAACCAGATGGACCGCGCCATCGCGCTCTACAAGAAGGTGCCGGAGAATTCGCCGATGCGGCGCATCTCCGAGTTGCAGCTCGGCCTTGCCCTTGCCCAGGGCGGCAAGGTGGACGAGGCGCGCAAGCACCTGCAGGCGCTGATTGCCTCCGACCCGAAGGACATCCGCAGTTACCTCGCCTATGGCAGCGTGCTCTCCGACGCCAAGGACTACGAGGCGATGGCCACCAATTACGACAAGGCCGTCGAAGCGATCGGCCCCATACCCGGCCGCGCCAACTGGAGCGTCTTCTTCCAGCGCGGCATTGCCTATGAGCGGCTGAAGAAGTGGGACCAGGCGGAGCCCAACTTCCGCAAGGCGCTGGAGCTCAATCCCGACCAGCCGCAGGTGCTGAACTATCTCGGCTATTCCTGGATCGACATGAACCGGAACCTCGACGAAGGTCTCGGCATGATCAAGAAGGCCGTCGACCTTCGCCCTGACGACGGCTACATCATCGATTCGCTCGGCTGGGCCTATTTCCGCCTCAACCGCTTCGATGATGCCGTCGACGAGCTGGAGCGCGCCGCACAGATCAAGGCCGGCGACGCGACGATCAACGACCATCTCGGCGACGCCTACTGGCGCGTCGGCCGCAAGCTCGAGGCCGTCTACCAGTGGAACCGGGCGCTCAGCTCCGAGCCCGAAGCTGCCGAGATTCCGAAGATCAAGGACAAGGTCGCCAACGGACTGCCTCCCGCCAGCGACGATGCCAAGGCGGCCGACAAGAAGCAGCCGGATCCGGCACCCGTCATCCCGCCGCCGGTCGACAAGAAATCCTGACGGGCCATGCTCGAAACCATCCCTGAAAAGGGCTTGGCCGGATACAGGTCAAAGAAATAGAGCATGATGTCGTCCGAAAACCGCTCACACTTTTCGGCATCATGCTCCAGCATCACCGAGGAAGCTCGCGCGAAGATCAACCTGGCCCTGCATGTGACGGGCCAGCGCCCGGATGGCTATCATCTGCTCGATATGCTGGTGACCTTCGCAGATCGCGGCGACCGGCTGGATTTCATGCCGTCGCCGACCGATGAATTCACCCTGTCGGGCCGGTTCGGCGGAACACTTGCCGGCGACAGCGGCACCAACCTGGTGCTGAAAGCCCGCGACCTCCTGCGCGCGGTGATCGGTCCCCTCGCCTTCCCCGTCCGCATCCATTTGGAAAAGAACCTGCCGATCGCCTCCGGCATCGGCGGCGGCTCGGCCGATGCGGCCGCGACGCTGCGTGGGCTGATGCGGCTCTGGGGCGCGACGTTGCCCGATGGGGCGCTTGCAGCTCTCGCCCTGAAGCTCGGCGCCGACGTGCCGATGTGCCTTGCGAGCCGGCCGCTGATTGCCCGCGGCATCGGCGAAGAGCTCGAACCCGTGCCGGAGCTTCCGGCCTTTGCCATGGTGCTCGCCAATCCGCTGAAGGGCGTCTCGACGCCCGAGGTTTTCCGCCGGCTGGCGGAGAAAAACAATCCGGCTCTGCGCCTGGCACCGAGCCGGCCTCAGATTGCCGACTGGCTCGCGGCAATTGCTGCTGCCCGCAACGACCTGGAGCCGCCGGCGCGCGAACTCGTGCCCGAGATCACGGCGATCTCGGCGATGCTGCAAGCGAAGGGCGCGCTTTTGACCCGCATGTCCGGTTCCGGCGCCACCTGTTTCGGCATCTTTGCGACCGTGACTGCTGCCGAAGATGCGGCGGCAGCTCTTCACGACGCGCGACCTGACTGGTATTTCCAGGCGACGGAAACCGTTTCGGGAGGCGCATGATGGCAGATCTGGACGAAAAACGGCCCTTCATCGCGGTCGGCATTGCGGTTCTGACTGTCTCGGATACCCGCACGCCGGAGACGGACAAGTCAGGCGACACGCTGGCGGCGCGGATCGCGGAGGCGGGCCACAGGCTGGTCGACCGGGGGATTGTGCCCGATGATCGCGCGGCGATTGCGGCGCGGGTGAAGGCCTGGACTGAGAACGAAGACATAGACGTCGTCATCACCACTGGCGGCACCGGCTTTACCGGCCGCGACGTGACGCCCGAGGCGCTGGAGCCTTTGTTCGAAAAGCGGATGGACGGCTTTTCCGCCATCTTCCACCGGATCTCTTACGAGAAGATCGGCACGGCGACGATCCAGTCGCGCGCCACTGCAGGCGTTGCCAACGCCACCTTCATCTTCGTGCTACCGGGTTCGCCCGGCGCCTGCCGGGATGCCTGGGACGGCATTCTGAAAGGACAGCTCGACTATCGCAGCGCGCCGTGCAATTTCGTCGAGATCATGCCGCGTCTGGACGAGCACCTGAAACGCGGCGCGACCAAATAGACTGCCTGCAACAGCGGCATTGCCTAAAGCGCGTCGCAATATTTCAGATTCGCTCCTTGCGCTTTAGGTCTTTATTTTTACGCATGTCGTTATCGCAAAACCGCAGCACACTTTTGCGCGACATGCGTTATGTCGCAATGCCCGGCAGGATGGGCATTGTGTCCCAGCTATCACCCGACAGCAGGACGCAGCTTATGCCGTGAACATCCGTGACGATGAGTGTCCAGGTGCCGCTTTCGGCGGCATAGACCTCGAGAATGGCGTTCTGGTTGATCAGTCCGACTGCCGTGAGCTTTTCGGCGAAGTTCTTGTCCAGGAAATTGACGATTTCGGGTCGGCCTGCGCAACTGCGCATCATCTGCGATGCTGCCGAATGCGGATGCGCGATCATCAATGTCGGCAATATGACGGCTATGAGGCCGTAGATCCTACCGCGTGTCATGACGCACCTCCTTTCGCCGGGAACCCGGCAGAAGAGGAGATTTTCGATGACCTGTTCTGCCGTTCACCGGCATTCCATGGCCATTCCGTTGCGAAGCGAGGCGCTTCGACGGCGCCATGTTTGAATTATAGCGCGAAATCCTATTGGGCGCCATCTTTTGCGCGAACTATGGAGAGGGTCGCGACACCTACCGCGCAGCGCGGGCGACCCAGGAGGGAATGAGTTCACTCGCCAGCCGGCGCGGCTTCTGGCCCTTGACGAATTCGGTGAGCCGCATGCCGCTTTTGGCGATGGCGAGCGCCTGCTTCTTCGGCAGGAGAAAGCCGAGTTCCAGCGGGGGCACGGTCCGGCCGACACGCTGGAAGAACGGGCGCCGGTAGCCGCGCGATGCGGTGAAGCGCGCCGGCAGCTTGTTCAGCGCCACATATTCGGCGATCTCGTCGATCCAGCCGGCCTGGGGTCTGGCGCCAGGCTCGACGAAAAGCAGCCATTCGCCGCGGGCGGCGCGGACGATGTCCTTGATATCCCATTGCGAATGGAAGCGGCAGCCGGCGGCGTCGGCCACCCGCGAGGTGCCGTCGCGCGAGCCGTGATCGAGCACGACCACATCGCTCACCAGCCCCTCCACCGCGCCTGCCACCAGTACCGATAAAGTCTGTGCCAGCTCAGATTCCTGATCCTGACATTCGAGAACAACCGTCAACATTGACCATTTATAATGCGCCGCACAAATTTTTGCCAGCGCCGTTTTCCTCATTTTGTTCTTGCATTGTTCTCGTTTTGCGGATAGGAATTTAATCAGCAAAACGGGCGGGAGCGATGGCTTTCCGCCGCGGGAGAATCCGATGAGAGAGCAGTCCCTGGCAGGGCAGGCCGCATTCGCGCCTGCCAATACGGCAGATATTGCCGATGCGATGATCGTTTCCTCCGGTCTGAGAGTCGAGGTCGATCGGCGGCGCGGGCGTGGGGCGGGACTGAACCCGACAGGGCGGTTCGAGGCGTTGCAGCGGGAGACTTTCGACGATGGCTGGCAGACGTGGGAAGAACTGCCGCCGTTCAAGACGGAAGTGCAGGTCGAAAAACCGCGCACGGCAATCACCCGCAACGAATCGCCGGACATTCCCTTCGATCGTTCGATCAATCCCTATCGCGGCTGCGAGCATGGCTGCATCTATTGCTTCGCCCGGCCGACGCACGCCTATATGGGGCTTTCTGCAGGGCTCGATTTCGAGACGAAGCTGTTTGCCAAGCCCGATGCGGCGAAACTCCTGGAGCGGGAACTCGCCAAGCCCGGCTACAAGGTGCGGGTGATCGCGATCGGCACCAATACAGATCCCTATCAGCCGATCGAGAAGGAGTGGCGCATCATGCGCGGCATTCTCGAGGTGTTGAACAAGGCGAACCATCCGGTATCGATCGTCACCAAGTCGGCGATGATCCTGCGTGATCGCGACATTCTGCAGGAGATGGCAAGCAAGAACCTGGTACGCGTCGGCATCTCGGTGACCACGCTGGATCGCAAGCTTGCCCGGACGATGGAGCCACGTGCCGCCACGCCGCCGCGGCGGCTGGAGACGATCCACACGCTTGCCGAAGCAGGCATCCAGACGGCTGTGCTGGCCGCCCCGCTCATCCCGGCACTGAACGATCATGAGCTGGAGCGCATCCTCGAATCGGCAAAGGCTGCCGGTGCTGCCGAGGCGAGCTATGTCATCCTCAGGCTGCCGCTCGAGGTCAGCCCGCTGTTTCGCGATTGGCTGCTGCAGCATTATCCCGATCGTTACCGGCATGTGATGTCGCTGGTGCGCTCGATGCGCGGCGGCAAGGATTATGACGCCGAATTCGGCAAGCGCATGAAAGGCGCCGGTCCCTATGCCTGGCAGATCGCCCGGCGCTTTGAAATGGCAGCCCGACGTTTCGAGCTGACGCGACGCAGCGTGCCGCTGCGCGACGATCTGTTCGTGCCGCCAGACGGCAGCGGCGTGCAACTGTCGCTGCTCTAACCTTTTGTTTCCACGCAATTCCGGCAAAACCGCTTCGCGCTTTTCCTGGAATTTCCTCTAACCTTTTACGCAATTCCGGACGGAAAACCGCGCCACACTTTTCCTGGAATTTCCCCTAACCTTCTACGCAATTCCGGACGGAAAACCGCTCCACACTTTTCCTGGAATTGCTTCAAGCTTGCGCATCGGCTCTCGAGAAAACCGCCCTGTTTTCGCGCCCGAGCGCAATTCCCGCGGATGGCCCTGACCGCCACCATCCGCCGGAGCGTCCCCGGCCGCCGCCCTGATCCGGGGACTTGCGGGCAATCGGGTTGGCGTGCGAGGTTCAGCCGCATGAAACCTCGCACGTCACCCGATTCTCCCCTGCTTTTCGACACGGTTCCGCTCGTGCCGGATTTTCGACTGGAGCTCAAAGCCCGCAAGGCCGGCCACTGGCCGGTCGCGGGTGCCGACGAGGCAGGCCGCGGGCCGCTGGCGGGACCCGTCGTGGCTGCCGCCGTTATTCTCGATCCGAAGCGCATCCCTGAGGGTCTGAACGATTCCAAGCAGCTGTCGGCGCAACGGCGGGAGGAACTGTTCGTGCAGATTCTGGCGACCGCAACCGTCTCCATCGCCTCCTCCAGTTCGACGCGCATCGACGAGACGGATATCCGCAAGGCAAGCCTCGACGCCATGCGCCGCGCCATCTGCAGCCTCGCCATTCCGGCCAGCTACGTTCTGACCGACGGGCTCGACGTGCCGCCCGGCCTCGACTGCCCCGGACAGGCCGTGGTCAAGGGCGATGCCCGCTCGGTCTCGATCGCCGCCGCCTCGATTGTCGCCAAGGTGACGCGCGACCGGATGATGGCGCGGGTGCATAAGGTGTTTCCGGATTACGGCTTTGCCGCGCATGTGGGCTATGGCACGGCGCAGCACCGCGCCGGCATCGAGAGACACGGCCCCTGCTCGCTGCACCGGATGAGCTTCAGGCCGTTGCGCAAGACCGAGGACGGTTCCGAGACGGACGAGCTGCTTTCCGAATAGATCGCCCAAGGATAAAGACGGGCAAAGGAAAAGACCGCCAAAAAGAAAAGGCCGGGACATGCCCGGCCTTCCCTCTCAATCTTTTTCGAAGCTGCTCAGTTCAGCCGCGTCTTGACCTGGCCGACGGCATTGCCGAAGAGCTCGGACTGGACCTTGGAGTCGGCCCGCTTGGCAAGCACGGTTTCTGCGGCCGCGATAGCAAGATCGACGGCGGCGGAACGCACCGCCTTCATCGCCTCGACCTCGGCCTGCTTGATCTTCTGCTCGGACAGCGCCGTGCGGTTGGCGACGAATTCTTCCGTCTTCTTTTTCGCTTCGGCGGTCAGCATTTCGGCTTCGCGTTCGGCGGCAGCAACGATGTGGGCCGCTTCGGCTTCAGCTTCCTTGCGCTTGCGCTGGTATTCGGCGAGCAGGTGCTGGGCCTCTTCGCGCAGGCGCTTGGCTTCGGCCAATTCGTTGCGGATCTGGTCGGCGCGGTCGTCGAGCGACCGTGCCATCATGCCCGGAACCTTCAGGTAAACGACCAGCGCCAGGAAGAGGACGAGGCCGACAAAGGCGAAGAAAGTCGCATCAAGAAATTCCATCGATCAAGCCTCCTTCTTGGCAGCCGCAACGGCGGCGGCGACATCGGCCTTGGCGACGGTGCCGCCGATCAGCTGATCGACGACGGCAGCTGCCGTTTCCTCGGCAATGGTGCCGACGTCAGCGAAGGCCTTGGCCTTGATCTCGCCGATGCGGAGCTCGGCAGCCTTGATCTTTTCCGACAGGCTTGCCTCGACAGCGCGGCGATCCCCTTCGGCCTTGGCCTTGGCGGCGTCGCGTGCGGCAGTGCCGATCGCATTGGACTTAGCACGGGCAGCGGCCAGTTCACCTTCATAGGTCCGGACGGCGGCGTCGGCTTCCGCCTTCAGGCGACCTGCTTCTTCCACATCCTGGGAGAGGCGCGTGTGACGCTGATCGAGGATTGCCCCGATGCGCGGCGCGATGACCTTTTGCATGAGCAAATAGAAGACGCCGAACGTGATCGCCAGCCAGAGCAGCTGGGACGCGTAGGTCGTCGAATCGAAAGGCGGGAAAGGGCCGCGGGCGTGTCCGCCTTCGGCAACACCAGTCTCGGTATGGACCTCGCCTGCGGCCGGAGCGGCATGCGCATCCGTACCCGTCGCTGCCGCCGGTGCTTCCTCAGCGTAAGCCGGGGTCACAAAAAACATGCTCACCTCCAGGTGGACTGCAAATGCAAAGGATCACGGCTTGCGATCGCAGGCCGTGATCCATCTATGCGCCGATATCAGACGGCGAAGAGGAGGAGGAGAGCGACGAGCAGCGAGAAGATGCCCAGAGCTTCCGTAACGGCGAAGCCGAATACCAGACGGCCGAACTGGCTGTCAGCGGCAGACGGATTGCGCAGAGCGCCGGAGAGGTAGCTGCCGAAAATATTGCCGAGGCCGAGAGCCGTACCGGCCATACCAAAGCAAGCCAGGCCTGCACCGATGTACTTTGCTGCTTCCGCTTCCATGTTGAACTCCTTTGAAATGGTTGTTGCGGCGAATGACTGACGCCCTTTGACGTCGATGTCGTTATCCTTAGTGCCCGCCCGGATGGATTGCGTCGTTGAGGTACATGCAAGTCAGCACCGCAAAGACATAAGCCTGAAGGAAGGCGACGAGGAACTCGAGACCGGTCAGGGCGACGGTCATGATGAGGGGAAGAACGGCTCCACCGACACCGACAGCACCGAGGGCTCCAAGCGAGGCGACGAAGCCTGCGAACACCTTCAGCGTGATGTGACCGGCGAGCATGTTGGCGAAAAGACGAACCGAGAGCGAAATTGGTCGGGAGAGGAAGGAAATGATTTCGATCGTGACGACCAGCGGCAACAGAATGCCCGGTACGCCCGAGGGCACAAAGACATTCAGAAACTTGAAGCCGTGCTTGTAGAAACCGTAGACGAGAACCGTGCCGATGACGAGGATCGCCAGCGCGGCGGTAACGATGATCTGGCTCGTCACGGTGAAGAAATACGGGAACATTCCGAGCAAGTTCGCCGTCAGCACGAACATGAAGAGTGAGAAGACCAGCGGGAAGAATTTCATTCCCTGTTTGCCGGCGCCTTCCTTCAGCATATTGGCGATGAATTCGTAGGACATTTCCGCGATGGACTGCGAACGGCCCGGCACGATGGCGCGGTTCGAGGTCGCGAAATAAAGGAAACCTGCGGCGATGGCAGCCGAAGCGGCCATGAAGAGCGATGCATTGGTAAACGAAAAATCAATTCCGCCGATTTCAATCGGCACAATCTTCTGGATCAGGAACTGATGAGTCGGATCGCTAGACACCGCTTGTTCTCTCTCTTTGGCCCGCAGGACGCGGGGTCATTGCACTGGACCGGAACCGGTCCTTATTTCTTGTCGTCGTCCAGGGGATGGGCCACCACCCCCGCAGAACGCATCACGTTCAGAACGCCGGCACAAAATCCGAGAAGCAGAAGAACAATCAAACCCCAAGGCGCCGTGCCAACAAAACGGTCGAGGACATAGCCAAGGACGGCACCGACGACGATTGCGGAAATGAACTCGCTGGAAAGCTTCATCGCCTGGGCATAACCTTTGCGGCTTACCTCGGCGCGGGCTTCCCTGGCCTCGTCCTCTCCCGTCTCGACGCGCTTGGTCGCGAGTTTCGCTTCCAATTGCGCACGGCGCTTCTCAAGACTTTCCTCGCGGTCGTCCGCCATGGATCTCTCCTCGTCTGCCCGTCGCCCGCACTCCCGCTACCCCGGTCATTCGGACCCCGGACGCGAGGGTTGAAACCCTTCCGGCCCGTTCTGAAGTCGCGCGCAACATAGTTTTAGGGATTAGCATAGTCAAGGCGTAGACAGCTTCTGTCCAGTGAGAAAATAATTACATCAAATCAAAGAGATAAATCGACTCTGAGTCGATCGCGCAAATTCGACGGAAAGAATCCGCTTTTCCGGGCCGGAAATCGGCTTACCCAAGCGATTTGTCTCAGCTCCAGCCGCCGCCATAGGTGCGATAGAAGACATGAAGTCCGATGCGGCCGACCTTTTCCATGGTCTTTGCCCATTTCGGTCTGACATAGACGGCATGATAGTGCGTCGCCGAGCCCACCTGCGGCAGCCAGATCTTGCCTGATGTCACCGCCATCGCCACATCGCGGGCGACTCGCCAGTGATATTCCGAGTTCACCCTGTCCTTGATGCTGTCGCAGGCGAAGGAAAACTGGCAGCGGTTGCGCCAATCCTCGTTCTGATAGACGACGCCGCAGATGGTCTTGGGATAGGAGGGGTTGCGGACGCGGTTGAGGATGACCTGGGCGACGGCCGCCTGGCCCTTCACCGATTCTCCACGCGCCTCGAAATAGATACCGGAGGCAAGGCACTGCTGTTCGCGAGCGGAAAAGACGCTCGGCGCCAGCACGCTTGCGGCCCAGGCATGGTCGCGCGGGCCGATCTCCGGAACGAAGCGGCCGCTGTCCTGTTCGGCCAGGATGGAATCGAAGGGCGATTGGCGGGAATAGTCGGGTGCTGCCGGCGCATAGGCGGTGGCCAGCACATCGGCCTTGTTGCTGGTAATGAGGCTTGCGAGCATTGCCGGCACACCATTGTCGGTCACAACAGGCTGCTTCTTATAGAAAGATGTGGCAATCTCGATTTCCTTGCCCTGTATCTTCGGCTTGACGAAGGCCGAGCGGTCCTTGAGATCGAAGCTCGGGGTGAACAGCATCTTGGTACGTTCGAGGATCGAGCCGGCGGAAAAATCCTTCGGCGGCTGCATCTGCTCGACGGCGACGACCCGGCCTTTCTTGGCGCCGCGGTTGACGCGATCCTCGTCCGGCGTGTCCTCGTGGCCCCTGTCCTTAGCAGTGCCCTTGTCCTTGGTATTGAAGGCGACCTTGCGGCCATCGGGCAGCACCATGCCGGCACCGGCAGAGATCGAACCCGTCACCATCGGCTCGGCGAAGGCGAGTTCGGCCTGGTGGATGGAGCCGGCCGGCGAATTGGTCAGCACCATGCGCCAGTTCTCACCCTCATGATCGAGGCCGGCAAGCATGGCGGCGAGATCGGCATGGGATGCGACGCTCGGGAAAATCAGCCAGCCGGCGAGACCGAAGATTGCGGGCGACACCCAATTCTCGGGAATAAGACGCAGCTTGCTACGGGAAGGGCTCTTTCGACGCAACACGGACTCCGGGCATTGAACGCGGGAACATTCCATTGAAAATCCCGCATTAACCTTGATGCCCGGTTAACGGGCTGTACCGAAATGTGACCGTGAGAACTTTTGGATGTTCTAATGTGGCGGATAATTTCGTGGGATGAGGTGTGTCGCAGCTTTGTGAAAGTCCCCTCCCCAACCCCTCCCCACAAGGGGGAGGGACTAATTTGCGGCGCTCGCACGCAACAAACATCAGCCGTTCTGCAGATGAAACGATAAAGTGGGAAGCGCCGGAGCGGCAAGTTAAACCCCTCCCCCTTGTGGGGAGGGGTTTGGGGCGGGGTCTTTTTCCCGAAGGCCGAAGATCCGAAACATCGCACAGCTAGGATCGAAGCAAGCGCCCCTCTTTCAACCCATCAAATAATAACGTGCGAGCCGAGTTCCACCACGCGGTTCGCCGGCAGGCGGAAGTAATCCGAGGGGTTGGCGGCGGCGTTGGCGAGAGCGATGTAGAGCCGGTCCTGCCAGTAGGGCATGCCCGACTTGGCGTCCGGCACCAGCTTGCGGCGGCCGAGATAGAAGGAGGTCGACATGATGTCGAATTTCAGTCCCGTCTTGCGCAGCGTCGCCAAGGCCTGCGAGACGTTCTGCGATTCCATGAAGCCGAAGAGCAGTTCGACACGCGAAAAACGCTCGGAAATCTGCTCGACCCGGTAGCGGTCTTGGCTCGGGACGCGCGGTTTGTTGACCGTGCGGATCGTCAGGATGACGTTGCGGTCGTGAAGCACGTGGTTGTGCTTGAGATTATGCAGCAAGGCGGCGGGGGCGGATTCCGGATCGCTGGTCAGGAAGATCGCGGTGCCCGGAACCTGGGCCGGCGAATGTTCGCTCTTGCGCTCGATCGAGCTGACGAAGGAGGCAAGCGGAATATCGGTGTGGCGGGTCTTTTCCATCAGGATCGCGGTGCCGCGACGCCAGGTCCACATGACGACGGTAAAGGCGGTGGCGATCATGATCGGGATATAGCCGCCGTCGTGGATCTTCAAAAGGTTGGCGCCGAGGAAGATCATTTCGAGCACGACCAGCGGCGCAAGCGCGATCACCGCAACCGGAAGCGACCAGTTCCAGCGGGCGCGGACGAATTCGAAGGCCATGATCGAGGTGACGACCATGGCGCCGGTGACGGAGATACCGTAGGCGGTCGCCAGCGCGTCCGATGTTTTGAAACTCAGCACCAGGAAGATGACGCCGATGAACAGCACGGCGTTGACCGAAGGCACGAAGATCTGCCCGGTATTGGTTTCCGAGGTGAAGAGGATTTCCATGCGCGGCAGGAAGCCGAGGTTGATGCCCTGGCGCACCATCGAGAAGGCGCCGGTGATGACAGCCTGGCTGGCGATGATCGTCGCGGCGGTCGCCAGGATGACGACCGGCAGCAGCGCCCATTTCGGATACATCAGATAGAAGGGATCGGACATCGTCGCCGGGTTGCCGAGAACGAGGGCGCCCTGCCCGAGATAGTTCAGCGTCAGCGACGGGAAAACCAGCAGGAACCAGGCCCACTGGATCGGACGACGGCCGAAATGGCCGAGATCGGCGTAGAGCGCCTCGGCGCCCGTCACCGTCAGGAAGACGGCGCCAAGTACGACGACGCCGTAGAAGCCCTCATGCAGCAGGAAGCTGACGGCATAATAGGGATTGAAGGCGGCAAGGATTCCGTAATCGTCCGAGATATGAGAAATGCCGGCGGCGGCCATGACGAGGAACCAGACGGCGGTGATCGGGCCGAAGAACCTTGCAACGGCACCGGTGCCGCGCGATTGCACGACGAAAAGCAGCGCCAGGATCACCACCGAGATCGGCACGATATATTCCGCGAGGCTGGGTGTGACGAGCTTCAGGCCCTCGACGGCCGACAGCACCGATAGAGCCGGCGTGATCATCGCGTCGCCGAGGAAGAGGGCCGCACCCATCAGGCCGAGCAGCATCAGGACGGCGGTATGGCCGTTGGCGGTCTTCATCAGCAGCGCAAGCAGCGACAACGTGCCGCCCTCGCCGTCGTTGTCGGCGCGCAGCAGGAAGAGCACATATTTGATGGTGACGATGATCGTCAGCGCCCAGATCATCAGCGAGATCAGGCTGATGACTTCAAAACGGGTGACGCCGTCATGGGCCACCGGCTTCAGCGCCTCGCGAAAGGCATAGAGCGGGCTGGTGCCGATATCGCCGTAGACGACACCGACGGAACCCAGCGCGAGATAGAACAGCTTTCGCGGCGTCATATGGCTTTCGTTCGGATGGCTCTCTTCGGACATGAAGTTGCAACAGGCTCCTCAGAGCCAGCCTTTCCAGCGGAAAAAGAAAAAGGGGATGACGGCTGATATCACCATCAGGGCCAGCGAATAGGGATAACCCGCGACCCAGGTCAGCTCCGGCATGACCTGAAAGTTCATACCATAGATGGAGGCGACCAATGTCGGCGGCAAGAACACCACCGAGGCAATCGAGAAAATCTTGATGATCGAGTTCTGCTCGATGTTGATCAGCCCGAGCGAAGCATCGAGCAGGAAGGTGATGTTGGCGGCGACGAAGGAAGCATGCTCCGACAGCGACTGGAGATCGCGCGAGACGGTGCGGCAGAGCTCCTTCGCCTCGCGGTCCTGCTGGATCGCCGGGATCGTGTGAAAGAACGTCAGCAGGCGGGCAAGCGACCCAAGACTGTCGCGCACCTTGCTGATCATCCGGTGATGGCCGGCAATATCGCGCAACTTCTCCTCGAGGTAGTTCGAGGGCTTGCGCACCTTCCTTGCCCGATCGCCGAAGACATGCGTCGACAGGATGTCGATGCGGGAGATGGAGATTTCGAGAATCTCGGCAGTGCGGTCAACGATCGTCTCCAAGAGCTTGGCAAGAAGGGCGGCACCACTGCGCCAGTTTTCCGGCAGCCGGTGGAGGGCGGCGATGAACAGCGCAAAGGATTTGGGATGGGCGTAGCGAATGGTGACCAGGCGGTTTCCGGCCAGGATGAAGGCGACGTCGGTCAGCGTCGGCACGTCGGTGTCAGCCTTCCAGAGCAGCGAAGCGGTCATGAAGACGGCGTCGTTTTCGACATAGAGACGGGCGGAAGGCTCGATATCCTTGAGGTCGTCGCGGGTCGGGACCTCGATGCCGAGAACCTTCTCGACATAGAGTTCCTCGTCGCGGGTCGGCTCGATCATGTCGATCCATACGACATCCTCGGGAAAGGAGGCGGCATGCGACAGATCGCGGATCTCGACCGACTTGCAATTGGAACAGTAAGCGGTAATCACCGGTAGTCTCTCCGGCTGCATCCAACCTCAAAGGCCGGCATGCGCATTGTGCTCAACTGCATCGCAGTTCCCAATCCTTCGATCGACAAGACATCTCCGAACTTGCAGGCGGGCCGGACCTTTCGAAACGAGGACGGCCTCATTGAGCATCTGCAGCAAAACGCCATCATGGCGCCGCGGCATATGAAGCAAAGCCGTGAAATAATCAAGACATCTTCCATGAAGCGCGGCTTTTCACCACGTTTCCCCCACAATTTGGGGTATCCGCCGCGGTGATTCGGCTCGCTAAAGCACCTCGCATCGAACCCGATTCATGCGACGCGCGTCAGCTCTTTGATTTATGCATGCCATTATCCCGGAACCGTTGCACACTTCCGGGCGGCATGCATTTTGTTTTATGCATGCCGTTATCCCGGAACCGCTGCACACTTCCGGGCGGCATGCATTTTGTTTTATGCATGCCGTTATCCCGGAACCGCTGCACACTTCCGGGCGGCATGCATTATTCGAAGACGATCGCCGGCGCCGGGCGCTGGGACTGGCCGGCGAGCTGCTCCCAGACCTTGGCGGCGATGCCGCGATAGATGCCGGCGACGATGCCGTTCGGCTCGGAGGCGACGAGCGGCGTGCCGGCGTCGGAGGTTTCGCGGATGTTCATCGTCAGCGGCACTTCGCCGAGGAAGGGCACGCCGATGCGCTCGGCCTCCCTGCGGGCGCCGCCATGGCCGAAGATGTCGTAGCGGGTGCCGGTATCAGGGGCGATGAAGTAACTCATATTCTCGACGATGCCAAGCACAGGCACCTCGACCTTGCGGAACATGTTGAGGCCTTTGCGGGCATCGATCAGAGCGAGATCCTGCGGTGTGGAGACGATGACGGCGCCGGCAAGCGGCACCTGCTGGGCCATGGTCAGCTGCGCGTCGCCGGTGCCGGGCGGCATGTCGACGACGAGGACGTCGAGCTCGCCCCAGGCGACTTCGCGCAGCATCTGCAGCAGCGCCGACTGGACCATCGGCCCGCGCCAGATCATCGCCGTCTCCTCGTCGACAAGGAAGCCCATCGACATGACCTTGAGGCCATAATTCTCCATCGGATTGATGATGCGGCCGTCGATCTGCGTCGGGCGGCCCGATATCTTCAGCAGGCGCGGCATCGAGGGACCGTAGATGTCTGCATCGAGAATGCCGACGCGAAGACCGTTGGCGAGCAGGCCGAGTGCAAGATTGACGGCGGTGGTCGACTTGCCGACCCCCCCTTTGCCCGAGGCGACCGCGATGATCGCGCCGATGCCGGGCACACCGATCTTGCCGGCGCGCGGCGGCTGTTGAGGGGCGTGAGCCCCGTGATCGTGGCCGGCATGGCCGTGCGGCGGGTTCGCCGCAGGGCGAGCAGCCGGAGCGGCGGCGGCGGCCTTCTTGTCCGCCGTCAGTGTGACGAGGGCACCCTTGACGCCTGGCATTTCCTTGATGACGCGCTCGGCGGCGAGCCGCATCGGCTCCAGCTCCTTGGCGCGATCGGCCGGGACGGTGATGGAGAAATAAACCTTGCCGTCGGAGATGAAGACGTCGGAGACCATGCCGAGCTCGACGATATCGTGCTCGAGATCCGGTCCACGCACGGTCTTCAGCGTTTCGAGAACCTGTTCCTTGGTGACGTCGGTCATTCCACCCTCACTGCTTCTTCTTGCAGATCACAAATAGTGGAGACGGAAGCCTTCGCCAAACAAAATCATCGCGAAGAAAATCGATTGCCGGCTCGCTGGAAAGAGCGCTGACCAAAAGAGCGCCGGGGGAATTGGCAATCCGTTGCGGCCATCAAGTCCGCCGGGCTTTCGCCCTGATGGCCGCAACGGTCTCCCCGAGAACCGGCGCAATCCGGGGCGAACTAGCGCAAGCCGAAAAAAAGACCAGAGAAAAGTGAACAAGGAAGATGAAATCGCCAACAGCTGCGAAAGAAGCGGTGCCAAAACGCAACAATCGCCGCCGACACCGAAGGGCCGGGAGAAAAGCGGCATCGGCGTCGGCAGCGGTGTGTCGGCCGCGCCATTTCCTGGCGCTGGTCTCAAAGTCCCCTCTGGACCTCTCGCAGAAGAGATGCAGAAAGCGTGCCAGATGAAAAATCAGGAAAAAGAGCGCAAAAGCGCTTGCGGCAGCCCCTCAGCGGGAAAGGTATGCCTACGCGCTGGGCGGCTTCGAAAGCAGTCGGTTGTTTTTTGCAACTTATTTGATCAGGCCGATGCGCAGCGCCTTGGCGACGGCCTGGGTGCGGTTGACCGTGTCGAGCTTCTTGGTGGCGCGGTTGAGGTAGTGATTGACCGTGTGCTCGGAGAGGGTGAGGATTTCGGCGATTTCAGCACTGGTCTTGCCGGCCGCCGTCCAGTTGAGGCAATCGATCTCGCGGTCGGTTAGCGTGTCCGTCATGCGCGTATCGAGGTTGCGGATCTCCGCAAGCCTGTCGAAGACGTGGATGGCGATGTAGCACAGCTCGCGCATCTCCGCCGGATTGAAGGGCTCGCGGTCACCAGCGAAAGAGACGGCGCCACGTAGGCCGGAAGGATCATGCGCCGGGAAATAGGCGCAGCGCATCATCTTGAAACGTTCGAACAGCGAGGCAACGAGAATGGACTTGCCGTCGTCCCGCGACCAGTTCTGGCGCGACATGTCGTAGAAGAAGGGCCGCGCGGATGTTCTGAGGCGCCTCAGAACCGGACTGTTCACCATCAGGCCTTCCTGGTCGTAGAGAGCCAGAAGCTCGGCCGGCCAGCTGGTAATGACGGTGCTGCCCTGAAGATCGAAGGCGGTGATCGGCGGCAGGTTGAGAACCATGAAGGCACGGCTGCGATAGGCTTCCGTCACCCGTTTCATGAAACGGAAAATATCGAACTGGGTCTTCAGGCCCGCTATTTCCTGAACATAATCGTCTTCTTCCGTGGATGTTTGCGACAAGGGTGCCATCACATTTCTTCATCTTCGGCACAGCGGCCGGCAAACCGTTTGCGAAACCTGCCCGCTATGGGTGTTTCGATTGTATCGGGGAACGACGATCGCTGGTGGAATCGGCTTCAGCGTTGAGCATTCGGCCGGTGACTGGTTGTAGATTTCGCGGACCGTTATAGTTGTGGTGATTCGTCGGCAAATCTCAATATCGCGCTCATCATAAGCATGCTCTGCGATCGCGTCCAGCAGCGGGCCGATTGCGATTTTTCCCTCAGCGGCGCGGACCGAGACGGACGCGCATGCCTTCCATGATCCTCCCAGCCGCCAGTTGAACCGGAACGGCCCACTGGTGCAGAAGTTCCATCGACAACCGATAGGCCGGGCCGGTAATCGAAATGCCACCCATAAAGGTCCGATCCTCCGACCAGACGGGTGCGGCAACGCAGCGGATGCCGGCCTCATGCTCCTCGCGGTCGAAGGCATAGCCCTGATCGGCAATCTCGCGGATTTCGGCAAGCAGCGTTTCGGCTGAGACATGGGTCGAGGCGGTAAAGCTGGTGAAGCTCAAGCCGGCGACGAGATCGACAAGGCCTTCGGCCGGCAGCAGCGACAAGGCGGCCTTGCCGACGCCGGTGCAATAACAGGGCGAGGCATTGCCGATCTGCGAATACATGCGCACCGGCTGACGGCCTTCGACCTTATCGAGATAGATGATCGACTGTCCGCGGAGAACGCCGAGGTGCACCGTTTCGCCGGTCGCCCGCTGCAGATCGGCGAGGTGCGGCTCGGCGATCAAGCGGAATTCGTTGCGCGCCCAGCTGCGCGCGGCGAAATCGAGCAGGCGCAAGCCTGGCGCATAGCGGCCGTCACCATCGAGCTCGATCAGCCCTTCCTCCACCAGGTGGCTCAGCTGGCGATGCAGCGTGCCGCGCGGCTGGCCGGCGAGAGCCAGGATATCGGTGAAACGCAGCGGCGCATCCGCATGGGTGACAAGATCGAGCAGAACCATCAGTTTGCCGAGTGTACCGGTCTCGCGTGCGCGTGCTGAGCCGTCGCCGTTTGAATTCATCGCTTCATCCACCCTTGACAGAAAGGGCAGCATAATTCGATAATTCCATATAGTCAAATTAAGTTCCAAATAATGGAACAGGAAGTTCGGGAGGCGATGGTGACCACGATGGCAGCACAATTTCCCGAGTTCAAAGGCCGCGCCGTGCTGGTGACCGGCGGTGGATCGGGCATCGGTGCTGCGATCGTCGAAGGTTTCGCGCGCCAAGGCGCCAAGGTCTCGTTCATCGATATTGCCGAGGCCGCCGGCCGCGAGCTCGCCGAACGGCTGTCGCGGGAGACCACGCATCCGGTCTCCTTTCACCATGCCGACCTGCGCGACATCGAGGCGATCCGGCGCACGGTCGATACCGTCATTGCGAGCTCAGGACCGATCCGCGTGCTGGTCAACAATGCCGCCTGGGACGACCGCCATGAATTTGACGCGGTGACCGAGGCCTATTGGGACAATAACCAGGCGGTCAACCTCAAGCATGTGTTCTTCACCTCGCAGGCAGTCGTGCCGTCGATGCGGACGGCCGGCGGCGGGGCGATCATCAATATGTCGTCAATCGCCTTCAAGCTGAACATGGGCGGTTTTCCCGCCTATGCGGCCGCCAAGGCAGCGGTCGTCGGGCTGACGAAGAGCCTGGCGGGCAGGCTCGGGCCGGAGAATATTCGGGTCAACTGCATCCTGCCCGGCATGGTGGTCACAGAGCGGCAGATGCAGCACTGGCTCACCGAGGAGAGCATTGCGCGCTCGATCGAGGACCAGTGCCTGAAAGTCGCGCTCAAACCCGATGCGATCGTCGGTCCCTGCCTGTTTCTTGCGTCCGACTGCGCGGCGGCGATGACCGCCCAGTCCCTGATTGTCGATGGAGGCGTTCTGTAATGGCAAATCCCGCTTATGTCGCGGTGGACTGGGGCACCAGCAGCTTCCGGCTCTGGCTGATGGGCAGAGACGGCACCGTCCTTGCCGAACGCCGCAGCGGCGAAGGCATGACGAGCGCGGCAAAGACCGGCTTTTCCGCCGTGCTTGCCAGCCATCTCACCGCCATCGAGGCGCCGGAAAACCTGCCGGTGATCGTCTGCGGCATGGCCGGCGCAAGGCAGGGCTGGGTCGAGGCCGGTTATATCGACGTGCCCGCCCCGCTTGCCTCGATCCTGACCGGGGCGGTCTCCGTGCCAGGCGAAAGCCGCGACATCCGCATCCTGCCGGGCCTTGCCCAGCGGGACATCGCGATGCCCGACGTCATGCGCGGTGAGGAAACCCAGCTTCTCGGCGCGCTCGGCCGCGCAAGCTCGGGGGCGCAGGCGGTCTGCATGCCCGGCACGCATTCGAAGTGGGTGCATGTGACGGACGCCAAGGTCACCGGCTTTTCGACCTTCATGACCGGCGAGCTTTTCGACGTCGTCAGCAAACACACGATCCTTTCGCATGCCGTTGCCGGCGCGGGAGAGCAGCCGGCGGATGCGGCAGCCTTCGAGGCGGCGGTCTCGGCCGCTTTTGCGCGCCCGGCCCTTGCCTCCAACCTGCTGTTCACTGCCCGCTCGGGCCAGCTCCTTCACGGCATATCAGCCGCTGCCGCGCAAGCCCGGCTTTCCGGTACGCTGATCGGCCTCGAAATCGCCGGCGCGCTGCAGGATGCGGCAAACGGCACCGACATCACCCTCGTCGCCTCCGGGCGGCTGCAGGCACTTTACGAACAGGCCTTCATAACTCTCTCCCTTGCCTTCACCGCCATCGACGCCGACGCCGCCGTGCGCCGCGGGCTTTCGGCTGCCGCCGAAGCCATCTGGCCGAATTGAGAAAGCTGACACGATGAACCGCATCCCCTTCCCCGACATGAAGCGCCCGCTGATTGCCATCCTTCGCGGCATCCGGCCCGACGAGACCGAAAGCGTCGTCGGTGCTCTGATCGAAAATGGCCTGACGGCGATCGAGATTCCGCTTAACTCGCCGGAACCGTTCAAGTCCATCGAGATCGCCGCAACGATGGCGCCGGCCGAGGTGCTGATCGGCGCCGGCACGGTGTTGACCGTCGAGGCGGTCGACAGCCTGCATGCGGCCGGCGGCAAGCTGCTCGTCACCCCGAATGTCGAGCCTGAGGTGATCATCCGGGCGCGTGAATACGGCATGGTGACGATGCCGGGTGTCTTTACGCCGACCGAGGCGCTGGCGGCAGCGCGCGCCGGGGCCACCGGTCTCAAATTCTTTCCGGCCAGCGTGCTCGGTCCTTCCGGCATCACGGCGATTCGGGCAATCCTGCCGCCGGAGCTGATGATTGCCGCCGTCGGTGGCGTGTCGGACAAGAATTTCGGCGATTATACCAAGGCCGGCATCTTCTCCTTCGGCCTCGGCACCAGCATCTACAAACCCGGAATGACCGCGTCAGAGGTTGCCGAGCGCGCCAAGGCGACCATTTACGCCTATGATGCAGCCATTGGGAGCGTGAACGTATGACCGATATTTATGAGTTCGAGGGCAAAACACTTTGCAATACCAATTCCGTTCTCGGCGAAGGCCCGACCTATGATCCGGACGGCAATACGGTCTGGTGGTTCAATATCCTCGGCAAGGAACTGCACGAGCTCAATCTTTCGACAGGCGCGAAAAAGGTGCATCCGCTGCCTGTGATGGCGAGCGTGCTTGCCCGCATCGACGACGGGCGGCAACTGATCGCGACGGAAGAAGGGCTTTTCGTGCGCGACGTGGCAAGCGGCAACCTCACCTTCTACGCCGCGCTCGAAAACGACAGGCCGGAAAACCGTTCGAACGACGGCCGCACGCATCCTTCCGGCGCGCTGTGGATCGGCACGATGAGCAAGCGGGCGGAAAACCAGGCCGGCGCCATCTATCATGTCGCCTCCGGCAAGGTGACGAAGATCTTCAACGGCATCAGCATCCCGAATTCGATCTGCTTCTCGCCTGACGGCACGATCGGCTATTATACGGATTCTCGCATCAACCGGCTGATGCGCGTCATGGTCGATCCGCTGACCGGGCTGCCCTCGGGCGAGCCGATCGTGCTTGTCGACAGCATGAACGAACCCGGCGACATCGACGGCTCGGTGGTCGATGCCGACGGTTATATCTGGAATGCGCGCTGGGGTGCGGGTGTCGTCGACCGCTACAATCCCGATGGCCTGCGCATCTCGCGCTACAAGGTTCCCGCCGTCCAGCCTTCCTGCCCTGCCTTCATCGGCGTCCATGCCGATCGGCTTGCGGTAACGACCGCCTGGGAAGGGCTCGACGAGGATGCCCGTTCGGCGCAGCCCAGTGCCGGCGCGCTTCTGGAACTCGGCATCGACGTCAAAGGCGTGTTCGATCCCGTCTATGTGATCTGAACACGGGGTGTCCGAGGCCATCTGAGGCGCTCCCCGACCGGGGCGCCTTTTCTGGTTTTGGTGGCAGCTCTTCGATAAATGTTCCGTGAGAATTGAGAAATTTTCCGTGTTTTCAACCGGAACCAATCGGCCCACCACTCATTTTCCTTTCGAACCGGCGCGGCAATCAAACAGGCGTTGCCGGGTCAGCGATTACTCCAGGGAAATGAAAGTAGGTTCGAAATGACACGCAAACTCTTGACGACCGTTGCCGCTGGCGCACTGTTTGCCACGGCTTTCGCACCGGCGGCATTTTCGCAGGCGGCGCCGCAGCCAGCGGATCCCGCCGCTCCGACCCAGGCAGCTCCGGCCGATCCGGCAGCCCCGAAGCCGATGACGCCCGATGTCACCAAGCCGGCAGGCGATGCCGCACAGGCTCCGGCCGCAGCACCGACGGCAGACACAGCTCAGGTCGGCTATCTGACGGAGCAGGCTCCGGATCAGATCAGTGCCAACACCTATATCGGCCAGTCGGTCTATAACGGCAACAATGAAAGCATCGGCAGCGTCAACGATCTTATCATGAAGAAGGATGGTGGAATTGTTGCTGCGATCGTCGGCGTCGGCGGTTTCCTCGGCATCGGCGAAAAGGATGTCGCGGTGCCGATGGAAAAAATCACGATTGCCCAGAACACCCAGGACGGCAGCGTCAAGCTGACGACCAGCGAAACGTCTGAATCGCTGAAGGCCGCACCTGAGTTCAAGACGCTGGCAATGCTGGCGGCCGAAAAGGCTCCGGCTGCGACCGGTACCGACACCACGGCGACTGGCTCGACCACGCCTAAGTAATCCGTGCGCGGTAGTATAGCGTAGGCGATGGCGCTCTCAGGGGCGCCATCGTTTTATGGGGCGCCAACGTTTTATGCGCTGACACGCTCCATCATGGTCGGATCGTAGTAGTTCTCGTGCAGGAAGCGTAGCGTGGCGATACCATCGGCCGGACGGCCGAAGTGATAGCCTTGGCCCATGCCGCAGCCGAGCATGCGCAACTTCACTGCCTCGGCATAATCCTCGATGCCTTCCGCCACGACTTCCAGTTCCAAACCCTCGCACATGGTAAGGATCGCCTTGATGATGTGTTCGGAGGCGCGATCGGAATTGATGCGCGAGACGAAGGCACGGTCGATCTTGATCTTGTCGAAGATGAAGTCGCGCAAGCGTCCGAGACTCGACTGGCCGGTGCCGAAATCGTCAAGCGAGATGCGTACACCGGCGGCGCGCAGATCGGCGATGATGCGATGAGCGGTATCGGCCGAACTCATCACCGCGGTCTCGGTGATCTCCAGCTCCAGGCGATGCGGATCGAAGCCGACGCGGCCGAGGATCGACAGGACGCTGCTGCTCGTGCCTGGATCCATCATCTGGGCCGAGGAAAGATTGAACGACAGAAAGAGTTCGCGCGGCCAGGAAAGTGCGGCTTCGGCGGCTTTACGCAGCAACGCCTCCGACAGCGCATCGATGAAGCCGCGCTCTTCGGCGAGCGGCACGAAGACGCCGGGCGACACGAAGCCGAGATCGGGGTCGTTCCAGCGGGCGAGCGCCTCGAAGCCGACGACCTGATTGTTGGACAGCGAGACGATCGGCTGGAAATGCACGTCGATCGCATCCGAGATGATGGCGTTTCTGAGCGCCTGCTCCAGTTGCGTCGCGCGTTTCATTTCCTGCGCGATCTCGCGCGAATAAACGGTGATCTGGCCGCGACCGCGGCGCTTGGAGCGGTAGAGGGCGGTTTCGGCGCTCTTCAGCAGTTCCTCGCAATCCTCTCCGGCGAACGGATATATGGAGAAGCCGAGGGAAGCGGAGAGACGGACGTTGCGGTCACCGAGGTCATAGGGGGCCGATAGCACCTCGCGGATCATCTGGCCGAATTTCTCGGCACTCGCCCGCTCGAAGATCAATGGCAGCACGAAGGCGAATTCGTCACCATCGTGGCGGGTAACAAGCGCGCCATCCGGAATACAGGCCCTGAGACGATGGGCGACCTGGCAGAGGATTTCATCGCCGGCTGTCGAGCCGAACAGGTCGTTGATCGGCTTGAAACTGTCGAGGTTGACGATGCCGATGGTGAACGGGGCCGGATCGCTGGCGCGCTCGGAAGAGATCTGCAAGACCTTGTCCCGCATGCGATTGCGGTTTCCCAATCCGGTCAGCGGATCGGTGTAGGCCATCGCCTGAAGCTCATTCTGACCCACGGTCAAGAAAGCTATTTCCGCCGATTTCATCATGCAAACCCGAGCTTTCCCCCGCAGCTATGCAAAAGAATGACCGGCATGTCTTAACAATTCGATAGGAAATCAGCGGCGTAACCGCTTGAACCTCCCCAAAATCTATGGAGTTGACGGGTATTTTGGCGCCTGGACACTTTTGCGCGACATGCTTCAGTTTCGGGCTCGCATGGCCTCACTCATTAGATATTTCTGAAATACAGTTTCCAGCATGTCAGGGCTGACGGGTTTCATGATGACGTCGTCCATGCCTGATTTGACGCATTCGGCGCGGTCGCGCTCGAAGGCCTGGGTGAGCACGCCGATGATCGGGGTGCGGGTTCCGTCGCCGGTTTCCTCCATCTGCCGGATGAGGCGGGCGGCCTCGAAACCGTTGAAACCCGGCAAGGAAATATCCATCAGCACGATCTGCGGCCGGTGCTCGGCCCAGAGGCGCACGGCCTCGTCGCCGGTCGCCGCAAGCATATGGCGGTAGCCGAGGCCTTCGAGGATCTGCGAGAAGACGATCTGGTTGATATCGTTGTCTTCGGCGACAAGAATCTGCAGGCCGACCACATCGTCGGACGTGCTGATTTCCCAATCCGCATCCGAACCGGCGGCGCTGCGGCTGTTGCGATTGAAATGGCGGGCGATCTGGAATGTGAGCTCGTTGGCGATCTGGAAGCCGTCCATGACGAGTGCCGGGATGCCGTATTGCTCGGCAAGCTCGAGGCAGCGCATGCCCATCTGGTTGTCGATGATCAAAAGATCGAGCGAGATGCCGGAGGAGGTGGCGATTTCCAGGAACCGCTCCTCTTCATCCTCGCCGCGGACCGAGCAGGATTCGAAGCCGTATTTCGTCAGTGTCCGCAGCGCGGCTGTCTCGGCCGCGAGGTCGGCCGTGACGACGAGGACCTTGCGGCCGGAGAAATTCTCCGGAACAATCGCTTCCATCGCCGCTGGTTCGCGCCGCTCGACGCCGGTTGGTACCGGCACATAGGCCCGGCGATAGCTTTGATTGCTGGAGGCGGTGATCGCGGACGCTTGGCCGAACTCGTCGAGATCGGCGCCGTCGCGCGGCAGGTCCTGCATGGTCGACACCAGGAAATAGCGGCCGGGCTTGCCGATGCGGTGCTTGCGGCTGACGATGTCGCGCTCGATGCCGTCGCGGGAGATCTGACGCTGGCGGGAGACGGACATCTCGCCGGTCTCCAGCACGTGGCGATCGCTCTCCTCGAAGCGCTTGGCGATCTCCTCTGAAAAAAGATCACCGCTCTTACGGCCGAGCACCTCGTCGGCGCTCGTCTGATATTTCTCGCAGAAGGCGAGATTTACCGCGACATAGGTGAGGTTGCGATCCTTGACGAAAAGGGGAAACGGCAGATTGTCGAGAATGTCCTCGGTGAGCTGCACACGCTCCAGATCGGAGCGCCATTGCTCTTCGCGCTTCTTGTTCTCGGAAATGTCGGAGATGATCGTGACGCCGTAACCGCCCGGCAGCCTGCGCTTGACGAAGCGGACCCAGCTGTCGGTGCCATGGCGCTCGACGGCGTCGAAACGTTCGCGCCAATGCGAGGCGATTTTCTCCGACAGCCAGTCTTCGCGGCTCAGCGAGCCACCCCGCCTGACATCATACTGCTGGCGAATGCCGGTGTCGTACATTGCGCCGAGGAAATCGCGAAGCCGCGTGCCCGGCTTTAGCATTTCGGCGGGCAGCGGAAAAAATTCGAGGGTCTGGCGGCTTGCGAAGATGAGATGATCGTTCTTGTCGTAGATGATGAAAGCTGCGGAAAGGCTGTCGCACACCACATCGAAAAGCGCCGTCTGCAGATCGGCCTCGGCGGGAGCCCCATCGATTTCTGATGATGTGTCCGCCTTTTCGAAGCCGGCACTCATTCTATTCCGTCCCACATCTGTTCGATTTCGCAGCTTCCGGAGGTATATGTATAGAAATGCCATTTTTATGTTAAAACCGGCTTAACATTACCTACCCCCACATTTGGGGAAGCCCTCGATCACGGTTCGGGAAAGCGCATCGAAACCCCTTCCCTCCGGCCCGCGAATCCCCGAAAATAGCCCATGGCCATCAGACAGCTCTCCGAAACACTCATCAACCAGATCGCCGCCGGCGAAGTCATCGAACGGCCGGCGAGCGCTGCCAAGGAACTGATCGAAAACGCGCTCGACGCGGGCGCGACGCGCATCGAGATCGCCACATCAGGCGGCGGCAAGGCGCTGCTGCGCGTCAGCGACAATGGCTCGGGCATGGACGCGGCCGATCTGGAACTGGCGGTCAGGCGCCACTGCACTTCGAAGATCTCCGAGACACTCGAGGATATCCGCACGCTCGGCTTCCGCGGCGAGGCGCTGCCCTCGATCGGCTCGGTTGCAAGGCTCAGCATTGCAAGCCGCAGGCGCGACAGCGCCGGCGGCAACGAGATCGCCGTTGCCGGCGGCAAGATCGCGCATATGCGGCCGGCTGCCGCCAATCCCGGGACGATCGTCGAAGTGCGCGACCTGTTTTTTGCTACACCGGCCCGCCTCAAATTCCTGAAGACGGAGAAAGCCGAGGCTGGCGCCATCACCGAGATCGTCAAGCGCATGGCGATCGCCTTTCCGGCCGTGCGCTTCGTGCTGTCGGGCTCGGACCGCACGACACTCGAATTTCCGGCGACTGGCGACGACCATCTGGCGCGCATGGCGCAGGTGCTCGGCAAGGAATTCCGTGACAACGCCATTGCGCTCGACGCCGTGCGCGAAGAAATCTCGCTCACCGGCTTTGCCGGCGTTCCGACCTTCAACCGCGGCAACTCCGCCCATCAATACGCCTTCGTCAATGGCCGGCCGGTGCAGGACAAGCTGATCCTCTCGGCGATCCGCGGCGCCTATGCCGAGACGATCCCTTCCGGACGCCATCCGGTGGCGGTGCTGTCGATCACGCTCGATCCCGCTCTCGTCGACGTCAACGTGCATCCGGCAAAATCCGACGTGCGGTTCCGCGACCCGGGCCTGGTGCGCGGCCTGATCGTCGGCGCCATCCGCGAGGCCTTGGCGCGCGACGGCAGCCGGGCGGCGACGACCGGGGCGAGCGACATGCTGCGCTCCTTCCGCCCCGGCTTCCAGCCGAATAGCCAGCGGCAGCAAACGGCATGGTCGGCCGAAACGTCGCCCTCCCGGCCCTATCAGCCGACAACGGGTTTCGGCGAGCGGCCCCAGGCGTCCTTCGACGGACTTTCGATGCCGACGGCGCGAGCCGAGCCGCAGTTTTCGCCGCAGCCGGCAGCGCCCGAACCAAATGCACGGTATCCGCTCGGCGCGGCACGGGCGCAGATCCACGCAAACTACATTGTCGCCCAGACCGAGGACGGGCTCGTCATCGTCGACCAGCATGCCGCGCATGAGCGGCTGGTCTTCGAAGCAATGCGCAAGGCGCTGCATTCGAAGCGGCTGGCCTCGCAGGTGCTGCTCATCCCCGAGATCATCGACATTCCGGAGGAGGATTGCGACCGGCTGATGCAGCATGCCGCCGAGCTTTCCGACCTCGGCCTGGCGATCGAGCGTTTCGGCCCCGGCGCGATCGCCGTGCGCGAGACGCCGGCGATGCTCGGCGAGGTCGATGCGCATGGCCTGATCCGCCAGCTCGCCGACGAGATTGCCGAATGGGACACGGCGTCCGGCCTGTCGGCCAAGCTCGAATATGTGGCGGCAACCATGGCCTGCCACGGGTCGGTGCGCTCCGGACGGCGATTGCGGCCGGAGGAAATGAACGCGCTGCTCCGGGAGATGGAAGTGACGCCCGGCTCCGGCCAGTGCAATCACGGCCGGCCAACCTATATCGAATTGAAGCTCAGCGATATCGAGCGGCTTTTCGGCAGAAGCTAAAAAAGCTGGAAAAGCAAGCCTTGCGGGAGTATGGCAGACGGATGACAGACGGCAGGGAACGGAGCGCATGAATTTGTTCGAAGGGCACGGAAACCGCGAGGCGAAGATCCGGTATCTCGATGGCGATTTCCAGATTCTCTCGCCCGGCTCCTATGTCGTCTGCACGATGACGGGAAAACAGATCCCGCTCGACGAGTTACGCTACTGGAGCGTCGCCCGGCAGGAACCCTATGCCGACGTGATCTCGGCAATCGAAGCCGACAAACGCGCCGGCGTGCTGCCGAACCAGCGGCGCTAGAACAGGATGATTTTAGGCCGGGCCGGCCGTCCTGATAGAAGATTGAAATCTGGGCACAACGAGCGGTCACACCTCTGACCCGCCCCACGAAGGACGGGCCGTTTGCGTGATCCGATGCCCACAGGGGCAACGGTTCACTCGAATTTCGCCATATTCTCTGGCGTCACGAGCGCAGCGCCGGAATCGATCAAAGACTCAACCTTCTCTCCGCGAATCGATTTTACCAGCGCATCCACACCGAGTTCAGCCATCTTGGTGGGGAACTGCGCCACCGACGCATCCTCGACTCCACTCTTCAGCGCTTCTTCTTCGCCGCAGCAGAAGTCGAAACCGACCAGCACAATCTTGTCATTGGCAGTGCCAGCGTTCTTGATTGCGCGCGCCGCGCCGGCAGCGGGCGGGCCGCAAGCGGCATAAATGGCCTTGAGATCCGGGTTTTTCGTGAGCAGATCCTCAGCGACACTGATCCCGAGCTCCTCGGTGCAGTTTGTTGCGCCTTTCCCGACGATCTTGACATCAAGGCCGTTCAGCCCTTCAAGCATACCGTTCACGCGGTCATCAAGCGCCGGCACACCGGGCACGCCCTCGAGAATCCCGAGCGTGTCGCCGGCTTTAAGAACAGTTTTGAGATATTCGCCGGCGATTTTGCCCGCAGCGAAATTATTGGTCGTGGCAAGCGCCGTCCTGCCTTTCCAATCCGGAATGTTGTTATCCATCAGCACGACCTTGACACCGGCCGCCACCGCCTTGTCCAGCGCAGTGGACACGGTAGGATCGACGGGCGTGAGGGCAATGCCCTGCACGCCTCGTGTCACCATGGATTCGATCTGTGCAATCTGGCCCTCGATGTCGGTTGCTGAGGTACCCTGCCCGTAGATGATCTCGACGCCGGGATTTCTCTTCGCATAATCTTTGGCGGCGTTCTCCATTGTTGCGAAGAACGGTACAGGGAATTTGGTTATAAAGCCGAGCTTGACCGGCTCCTGCGCCAAGGCCGGCACAGCAGCGACGGCCAGGAGCGCAAGAGCTCCCAGCAGGGATTGCGGTTTCATGATAGACCTCCCATGTTTCGACCGCCCTCCTCTAGAGCGATCTCGTTGTCCGCTGCCCCAACGAAGCAGCGATCTCCCTTAAGCCTCGGCGCCGACAATCATCGCGACAACGTCCTGCTTGTTCGCTTCAGTCGGCTTCAGTTCACCCACTTTGCGACCCTGCCGCAGCACAACCGCCCGATCGGCGATTTCGACGACATGTTCCATATTGTGCGTGATGATGATCACGGCGTTGCCGTCGGCCTTGAGCTGATGGATAAGGTCAAGAACCTGGCGAGACTCGCGAAGCCCGAGGGCGGCCGTTGGTTCGTCAAGGACCACCAGCTTGCGCGCAAAAACAATGGCGCGCGCCACCGCGATAGCCTGCCGCTGCCCCCCAGACATCAGCGCGACCGGCGCGTCGAATCTCGGCAGTTTAACCTTCAGGCGATCGATGACACTTGCTGCCTCCCGCTTCATCGCGCCCGTGTTGAGGAAGCGGAGCGGACGCGGCAGCCAGGAGGGGAAAGAGATTTCTCGTCCGCAATAGAAATTCTGTACCGGGGTCAGGTTGTCGAAAAGCGCCAGATCCTGATAGACGGTTTCAATACCGGCGCGGCGGGCGGCCGCCGTTGAATGGAGCGATACGGGCGCACCATCCACGAGGATCTCTCCTTCGTCGAGACTATGAAGGCCACTGATGCATTTGACGAGCGTTGACTTGCCGGCGCCGTTGTCACCCAAGAGAGCGGTTACCTCACCTGCATAGGCATCAAAGCTTACATTTTTCAGGGCATGGATGGCGCCAAAGCGCTTCTGGGCGTTTCGAACCGAAAGTGCCGGTGTGGTCGATGCAGGGTTCATTGCACTCTCGCCGATTGAAGCACGCGCGCGCGCGCCTCGAGATGGTTACGAAGCACGTCGGCCTCTACGGCGATGACGATGACCAGCCCAATCGCGATCATTTGAAAGAACACGTCGACCCCGAGAAGGTTAAGGGCGTTGCGGATGACGCCGATCAGCACGGCGCCGATCAGGGCGTGGCCGAGATGGCCTCGTCCGCCAAGGAAGCTGGCGCCACCGATAATCACCGCAGCAATCGTGTCGAGCTCCAAAAGATTGCCGTAGATTGGCGAGGCGGCGGCGGTCCGTCCTGCGAGCAGCACCGCGCCGACACCTGCACAAAAGCCGCAAATAATGTAGGTTGCGAGCAGAACGCCCTTTACCGGTATACCCATGCTTCTAGCGGCATTCGGCGCGCCGCCGACCGCATAGATCCATCGGCCAAAGACCATCGACTTCGTCAGGATCAGAAAAAGAAGCCCGAACATCGCAACGGCAAAGAAGGAATTGGGCACACCAAGCGTCGTACCGCCGCCGATTGCTGTCACTGCATCGGGCATCCCGCGCATGGTGGTGTGGCCGGGCGCCAATGTAAGTGCCAGGCCGCGGCAGATACTCAAGGTCGCAAGTGTAATGATAAAGGGGTGTGGCAGCCGGCCATAGACAAAGACCAGGCCGTTGACCGCACCGATAGCAGCGCCGGCAAGCAGCATCGCCATAATGACGACGATCGAGGAATCAACCTGCTGGTAGACAAGTCCGCCGATGACTGTTGCTAGCGCAAGATTCGAGCCTACAGACAGGTCGATGCCGCGCGTCAGGATAACGAGCTGCTGCCCCATTGCCACAACAGCAATCACTGCTGTCTGCGCCAGGATGTTCCCCAGGTTAACGGGCTTTAGAAAAGCCGGCGTGATCAAACTGACGACGGCGATGAGCATGATCAGGATCAATAGAGGGCCAAGGCTCAATAGCTTCAGTCCGAATGTGATGCCGGATTGTCTCGGATGGAAGGTTGCATCTTGCGAACCACCGGGCCGGGACGAATTCTGAGGCATAATCCCGGAGTCTTCCAAATTCCCCTAGCCTCCCCCGTTTTTTATACATAAGAAACATATGATACACGTGCGTCAACTTGTTTTTTATGGATAAGTAATCATGCCAGGAGTTGTGCCATGAGAACGGATACGACCTTCAAGCGGGCATTCAATGATATGATCGATATCATTCGGACGCTCGATCTTGGGGAGGAATTGCCGTCCGAAAATGCACTGCGCGCCCAACTTGGCGTGAGCAGAACAACGGTGCGGAAGGTGCTGGCCGGGATGTCCGCACGTGGGATCATCATATCTGAAGCGCACAGGCGGATCATAGGTGAACAGCCGCAGCAGATAGAGCGCTATCCGAAGGAAGAGACCTTAGCCATTTCGGAACAGGTCGAGACGAGTTTCATGGAATGGATGCTGCGCGGCGATGCCTGTCCGGGTACAGAAATCAATGAGGCGGAATTAGCTCGGAAATTCGGCGTCGCGACAACGATCGTGCGTGAGTTTCTCAATCGATTTCAGAAATATGGGCTGATCGAGAAGCGCCAGAATGCAGGCTGGGTTTTTAAAGGGTTCACAGCCAGTTTCGCACTCGAACTGTTCGAGATCAGAGAGATGTTCGAACTGCGCTCCGCACGGCTTTTCGCTGCCCTGCCCGACGGGTCGCCCGTCTGGAAACAGATCCAATCCATGCGGGCGGCACATTTGGAACTGCTCGCGGATATCGACGCTCGGTTTCAGGATTTCTCGGAGCTGGACAGCCGCTTCCACCGGCTGATTACGGCAGTCGCGCCAAACCGCTTTATCGAAAGCTTCCAAGACGTGATAGCCATGGTCTTTCACTATCACTATCAGTGGAACAAGCGTGATGAACGCGCGCGGAATGAGGTCGCCATAGGGGAACATCTCGCGCTGATCGAAGCCCTCGAAAGCCGCAATATCGCGTTGATCGATCGCGCATGCCGGTTGCATCTGACTTCCGCCCGCGAAACTTTGCTTCACTCGATCGCGTGATCGCATTGCGTATACAGATGTGCGCAGGACGAGATGTTTCGCAGCAGCCTGTTAGAGCGGTTCAGCCTTTCCTGGAATCGCTTTAACCCCGGCCTTCATCTCCCGCAGCCGTCGCTCGCGGCAGGCGGCGATCGCCCGGTCGATGATGAGGCTTGGGGCGAGGTGATCCTCGAATACCATGTCGACCTCGATCACCCGGCTCTTTTCGGCGAGCTGCGCCGCCTTGCCGAGATGGCCGGAGAGGCGGACGAAATCCTTGGACGTGGTGACGATCAGAAGGCCCTGCCGTTCGGCGGTCGTCAGGATGTCGTCGATCTCCTCCTCGGTCAGGTGCTCGTGATCTCCGAAGGACTTGGCGACGGCAATTTCGGCGCCGCGGGATTCGACCGTGCGGAAGAATTTGGCGGGATCGGCGATGCCGGCGAAGGCAAGCACCTTCGTGCCGGCCAGCGTATTGTCGCCGCGCACTTTCAACGATGCGGTGAAATAGGGCTTTGCGGCGCGCGCCGCCATGCGGACGATCCTGTCGGCGGCATTGCCACCGCCGACCTTCAACAGCGCCGTCGCAGAGCGGAGCTGCTGGCGGACCGGAGCACGGACCGGGCCACCCGGCACGATATGGCCGTTGCCGAGGCCGCGCGTCGCGTCGATGACGAGCAGGGCATAGTCGATCGCAAGCCGGGCACTCTGGAAACCGTCATCCATGATGATGAGATCGGCGCCCTCCGACACCAGGCGCTGAGCCCCTTCGACGCGCCGGCGCGAAATCACCGTCAGCGCTTCCTGGGCAAGCAGCAAGGGCTCGTCACCGACGGCAATCGCCCGGTGATGATCGGGGTCGACGACGGTGGTCACATCGAGCGAGCCGCCGTAGCCCCTGCTGAGAAAGCCGGGCTTCAGCCCCTTCGCCTTGGCGGCGCGAGCGATCGTCAGCGCCGTCGGCGTCTTGCCGGCGCCGCCGACGGTGAAATTGCCGACGCAGATGACCGGAATGGGAACGGAGGCGCGGCGCGCATGGGCCATGCGGTGGCCGGCGATACGGCCATAGAGAAAAGAAAGCGGCAGCAGCAGCCAGGCCCGCCAATCGGCTTTCCTCCACCAGAACGGTGGCGCTTCGGATATCATCTTGCCGTCCCGCTCCCCTGCCCGGCTAGAGTATTTCCGTTTTCTTCGAATCACGGCAATGCTCTATCTCTTTTGTTCTCGCGCAATCCCGGACGCAAAACCGCTGTGCACTTTTGCTGGAATTGCTTTAGTCACAGCCAGTCCCCTGCTTTTCGACCGGCGGGATTGAGAAGCCAAAACCTGAAAAAATGCAAGCCCTTACCCGTCAGGCCGGCTGCAGGTCCGGCAGCAGGGTCTCGATGGCGGTGATATCGTCGAGTACATGATCAGCCGCGGCGGCCAGCGTCTCCCGCGAACCGGTGCCGGTCAGCACCGCGATCCGCAGCCCCGTGCCGGCATTCAGACCCATGTGCAGATCGTGATTGTTGTCGCCGACGATGGCGACCTCGGCCGGCGAAAGACCGGTCGCGGCACAGAAGCCGAGCACCATGCCCGGCTCCGGCTTGACGCCGAAACCGCTGTCGTAGCCGGCGACATAATCGACATAGCGGGCGAAACCGAAGCGTTCGGCCGTCTGGCGGATCGACCGTTCATTGTCGCTGGAGGCGACACCGAGCTTGAAGCCGCGCCGATGCAGCCGGGCGAAAAAACCGGCGAGGTCGGTCACCGGCACGGAAAATTCGGCGGCGCTGGAAAAGAGCTCGTCGAGGCGGACCGTCAACTCGTCGACATCGACCATCGAGCCCGCCGAAACGAGGCCCGAAGCGATCTGGCGGGTATTGCCGGCTGCAAGCAGGCTATCGGGAATGATGTGGCCGGTCACCGGATCCATGCCGCAGGCCGAAAGCAAATGGTTGGCGAGAAGCTCATCCCCCTGAGCTGCGATGCGAGCAAGCTCGCGGTTAACCGGCAGCCAGCTCTCGTCATAGTCGAGCAGCGTGCCGTCCTTGTCGAAGAGAATGCCTTTGATAGGGGACGCTGCCGACATCATATCTCCTCAGATCTGGGCCACGGCCTTGGGCAGCAGCCGCGCCTTCACCGTCAGCGGATTGATATAGGGTTCCAGCCCCTTTACCGTCGCTGTCAGCGCACCGCGCATTTCGTGCACGGCGGTGATGCCGGCTTCGATCATAGTGCGGCGGGCGTCGTCATTGGTCAGCAGATAATGCACGCCCTTGGCCAGCATCTCGGTGTCGCGCACCATGCGGGCGCTGCCGCTGCGGGCAAGCTTCTGATAGGCATCGCGGAAATTCTGCACATGGCCGCCGGAGAGAATGGCGCAGCCGAGCATGGCGGGCTCCAGCGGGTTCTGGCCACCTTCAGCAAAGAGCGAGCGGCCGACGAAGGCGATTTCCGTCAGTCTCAAATAGAGGCCCATTTCGCCGATCGTGTCGCCGAGGAAGATATCGACATCGGCGGACAAGACATCGTCGCGGGTGCGGCGGGCGACCTTCAGCCCCTGCTTGACCAGGGCCGCCTCGATCTCGTCGCTGCGTTCGGGATGGCGCGGCACGATGATCGTCAATTGACGGTCGCGCTCCCTCAACGCCCGGTGAACGATGGCGGCGGCGTTCTCCTCGCCGTCGAAGGTCGAGATCGCCGCCCAGGTCTTTCTCTCGCCGATCTGCTTCTTATAGCGGGCGAAGACAGCGCTGTCATAAGGTGGTGCGTCGGTATCGACCTTCAGATTGCCCGAGGTGATGACGGGGACAGCACCGAGATCGCGGAAACGTTCGGCATCGACATCCGACTGGGCGATGACCAGGGCGAGATTCTCGAACAAAGCTTCGGCAATCGACGGACGGCGGCGCCAGCGGGCGAAGGAGCGGTCCGACATGCGGGCATTGATCAGGATCTGCGGAATGCGGCGGCGGCCAAGCTCCAGCACCGTTGCCGGCCAGATCTCGGATTCGGCGATGATGGCGCAATCGGGCTGCCAATAGTCGAGGAAACGGCTGACGGAGGGCTTCAGGTCGAGCGGCACATATTGATGGATCGCTTCCTGGCCGAGGCGCTCGGCGGCGAGCTTGGCGGATGTGATGGTGCCGGTCGTCAGGACGACATGGATGTCGCGGCGGCGGATTTCGCGGATCAGCGGGATGACGGCATTGGTTTCACCGACGCTTGCGGCGTGAAACCAGAGGAGCGGGCCCTGTGGCCGGTTGGCGCTCGGATAGCCGAAGCGTTCCAGGCGGCGGGCCCGGTCTTCCTTGCCCTTGGCCGTGCGGTAGGTGATATAGAGACCGACGACAGGAGAGGCCACGGTTCCCGCCAGACGGTATGCGCTCAAACCGAAGCGCGCCATCCGGGAGCTCATTGCGCCAGCCTCCGATCAAAACCGATCGACATCAAACCCATTCCCTCATTATCGTTGCGGCCGCAATGACCGATTAATTTGTTCAGAATGCGTCAAACAATCCCGATCGACGGGCGCGCCCGATGCCCAAAGCCCCGGTCGCCGAGCAGTCGGCCGGCAGCACTTGTCGAGGTCAGTTGCCCTTGGCCTTTTCCTGCGGATCAAGGAGACGATGCATGTGGACGATGAAGTAGCGCATATGCGCATTGTCGACCGTCTGCTGCGCCTTCGCCTTCCAGGCTGTCAGCGCCGTGGCATAATCCGGGAAAATGCCGACGATATCGAGACCCTGCAGATCACGGAACTGGACGTCATCGAGGCTTTCCAGTTCGCCGCCAAAAACGAGATGCAAAAGCTGCTTCTTGTCACCGGATTCAGTCATTTTTTGTTCTCTTTCTGCCTATTCTCCTCCGCCACCCCATCTGCGGGATTTTGACGGAAACGTCAACTGTCTCGTCGTCCCGCAAAGGCCGCGAGGAATTCGCCAAGGCGGGGCGTTGGCGCCGCGCAGAGGACCTTATGGGTGACATCGGCGCGGTTGTAGACGATCGGCCTGCCTTCGAGGTCGACGAGACCGCCGCCGGCGCAAACGAGGATCAGATCGGCGGCGGCAAGGTCCCAATCATGTGAATTGCCCTTGACGAAGGTGCCTTCCAGACGACCGTCCGCCACCATGGCGATGCGATAGGCGAGCGAAGGAATGTATTTCTCGCGCGTGACCCGGTCGCGAAACTCCGACGGGAAGGCCTTCAGCAGGTCTTCGCCGATCGCAAGGCGGCTCATCTCTTCCGGTCCGGCGGCCGAGACGGTGAAGGGGACGCCGTTCTTCAGCGCCACGCCGCCCTCGACCGCCTCATAAAACTCCTCGAGCGCCGGGGCATAGAGCACACCGGCGACCGGCCGGCCGCGATGAACCACCGCGACGCTGACGCACCAGACCTTCTGGCCGCCAAGGAAGGCGCGCGTGCCGTCGATCGGATCGATGATGAACAGCGTCTCGCGCGAGAGACGGTCGGCATCGTCCTCGGTTTCTTCCGACAGCCAGCCATAATCCGGCCGGGCTTTGCGGAGGATGGTCTCGAGCGTCTTGTTGGCGGCGAAATCGGCGGCGCTGACGGGAGAACGGTCCCCGTTCTTCCACCAGACCTCAGGCGACTGGTTGAAGAAGCCGAAAGCGACGGCGCCCGCCTCCTTTGCAGCATCGGCGATCAGCGTGAGATCGCTCTGCCACCGGGCTTTCTCCATGTCGCTCATCAGATCAATCCATTTCTCAATTCAATAGTGAGAGCATGATGTCGCCCGAAAACCGCTCACACTTTTCGGCATCATGCTCTAGCGCCCGGCGAGCGTCATGCCTTCGATGGCGAAGGTGGGGGCGGCGACGCCGAATTTGCGGTCGATGTCGTTTGCCGGCGTCAGGCGCATGAACATCTCCTTGAGGTTCGAGGCGATCGTCACCTCGGAGACCGGGAAGGTGAGTTCGCCGTTCTCGATCCAGAAGCCGGTGGCGCCGCGGCTGTATTCGCCGGTGATCATGTTGACGCCGTGGCCGATCAATTCGGTGACATAGAAACCGTCACCGACGCTGCGGATCAAATCCTCCGGCGCGATGTCGCCGGGTTCCAGGGCAAGATTGGTGGAGGAGGGCGAGACGGCAGTGCCGCCGCGCACGCCGCGGCCGTTGGTCTCCAGACCCAATTCGCGCGCGGTCGAGGTCGAGAGGAACCAGTGCTTCAAGACGCCGTCCTCGATCATCACCAGCCGCTCGCCGGACACGCCCTCGCCGTCGAAGGGTCGCGAGGAAGGCCCCCGCACGATCAGCGGATCGTCGGTGATCGACAGGCCGGATTTCAGCACCTGCTGACCCATCTTGTCGCGCAGGAAGCTGGACTTGCGGGCAACGGCAGCGCCGTTGATCGCACCGGCGATCTGGCCGACGAAGCCGCGGGCGACACGCGGGTCGAAGATGACCGTGACGTCCTTGCCGGTCGGCACCTGGCGCGGATTGATGCGCTTGATCACCCGTTCGCCGGCGCGACGGCCGATTTCAGAGGGGTCGTCGAGCTCGGCATAATAGAGGCGGCTGTCGAAATCGTAGTCGCGCTCCATGCCCGTGCCTTCACCGGCGATGACGCTGACGGAATGGCCGAAACGCGAGGCCATGTAACTGCCCTCGAAACCGTGCGAGGTGGCAAGCACGAGGCCGCCCATGCCGGCCGACGCACCGGCGCCGGAGGAATTGGTGACGCCCTTAACCGCAAGGGCGGCTGCTTCTGCAGCAAGGCTCGCCTCCCGCAGCATCTCGGAGGAGACCTCGGTGGTGTCTAGCAATTGCAGGTCGGGATAGGATTTCGAAAGGCTCGCCTCATCCGCCAGGCAGGCGAACGGGTCTTCCGGGGAGACCTTGGCCATGGCGACGGCGCGTTCGGCCAGCGCCTGGAGATCGAAGCCCGGATTGGCCGAAACGCTGGCGACACGCTTGCCGATGAAGACGCGCAGGGAAAAATCGTCGCTTTCGGAGGATTCCGTGCCCTCGACCTTGCCGAGGCGGACGCTGACCGATTGTGAGCGCGACCGGACGACGACAGCGTCCGCGGCATCGGCCCCTGCCTTCCTTGCCAGATCGATCAATTGACTTGCGCGGGAAAGAAGTGTCGAGGAATCAATTTCAGAGGACATGATTTGGCCTTTCCTTCGGCTTCCATTTATTGTGCACTCTCCAAAGCATCAAGGCCGCCGCCACCGATTCTTTGTCGGGGTTGCTTGCTTGCTCCCCGTCGTTGAAAGAAATTGCCAGCATGTCAGCGCCCAATGCCCTTTTTTCCGAAACGATCCTGCTGCTTGGCGGTGCGGTGGTCGCCGCGCCGATCTTCAAGAAACTCGGGCTCGGCACGGTGCTCGGCTACCTCGCCGCCGGCATCGTCATCGGCCCGGTCTTCCACGGCATCACCGATGGTGAACAGATCCTCGCCGTCGCCGAACTCGGCGTCGTCTTCCTGCTCTTCATCATCGGACTGGAGTTGAAACCCACCCGCCTCTGGCAGATGCGGCGCGACATCTTCGGCCTCGGCACGGCGCAGGTGGTGGTGACGGGGCTGGCGCTGACCGCACTTGCCTGGTTTTCCCAGGTTCTCGACTGGCGCGGCAGCATCGTTGCCGGCTTCGGCCTGGCGCTGTCTTCGACCGCCTTCGCCATGCAGATCCTCGAGGGCGACGGCGACGTCAATACGAGATACGGGCAGCGCTCCTTTTCGATGCTGCTGTTCCAGGACCTGGCGATCGTGCCGCTGCTGGCGCTGATCACCATCCTCGACGGCGGCGACAAGGGCAACAACGCGCCGCTCTTCGATTTCGCCGTCGCCGTCGGCGCGGTTGCGGCGATGATCGTCATGGGACGCTATCTGCTGACGCCGCTTTTCCAGATCATCGCCCGGACTGGCGCGCGCGAGGCGATGATCGCCGCAGCCCTCTTCGTCGTCATGGGATCGGCGAGCCTGATGCAGCTTGCAGGGCTTTCGATGGCGATGGGCGCTTTCCTATCTGGCGTGATGCTCGCCGAATCCTCCTATCGGCACGAGCTGGAGGCGGATATCGAGCCGTTCCGCGGCGTGTTGCTCGCCATCTTCTTCATCGCCGTCGGCCTGTCGCTGGAACTCGACGTCCTCGCTGACAACGCGCTCTTCGTCATCGTCTCCGTGCCGATCATCATGGCCGTGAAGGCGATCATCATTTACGGGCTCTGCCGGATCTCGGGCTCCCCGCACAACGATGCGATCCGCATCGCCTTCCTGCTGCCGCAGGGCGGCGAATTCGGCTTCGTGCTGTTCACTGCGGCAGGTGCGACCGGGCTGATGTCTTCGAGCACGGCCTCGCTGCTGATCGCAATCGTCACGCTGTCCATGGCGCTGACGCCGATCGGGGCGGCCCTTTCGAAGCGGCTGCTGCGCGGCGACGAACAGGAGGAACTGGACGAGGATTTCGAGGGTGCAGGCGCCGACGTGCTGATGGTCGGCTTCTCGCGTTTCGGCCAGATCGCCGCCCAGATCCTGCTTGCCGGCGGCCGCAGCGTCACCGTCATCGATTTTTCCGCCGACCGCATCCGCCAGGCCTCCTCCTTCGGCTTTCGCATCTATTTCGGCGACGGCGCCCGCAAGGATGTGTTGCGCTCGGCCGGCATCGACCGGGCAAAGATCGTGCTCGTCTGCACGCAGAAGAAGGAAATCACCGACAAGGTGGTGGAGCTGGTGCAAGCGGATTATCCGCACACGCGGCTCTACGTGCGCTCCTACGACCGCATCCACTCCATCGAACTGCGCAACAAGGGCGTCGACTACGAACTGCGTGAAACGTTGGAATCGGGCCTGCTCTTCGGACGGCGAACACTGGAGGCGCTCGGCGTTTCCGAGGTTGACGCCTATGAAATCGGCGAGGATATCCGCAAGCGCGACGAGGCGCGCCTGGTGCTGCAGGTGTCCGAAGGGTTGCAGGCGGGGCGCGACATGCTGTTTTCCCACCCCGTCCGCCCCGAACCGCTGGTCAAGCCGAAGCGCGCTGCCGATCCCTTCGACGACGACCCGCTGGCCGGGACCGCGGATGCGACGGCGGACGCGTAGATCAACTTCAGAACATGCGAAACTTGAACATGGCGAACGCACCGCCGAGGGAATGCTACTGCCAGAATCTGTCAGCATGTCTCTGTATGAGATCCTCCTGACCGACTAACAGGAGCTTACCGTGATCGACAGCAACAGCATTCTACTCTTCGTAACCGACGCGCCAAAGAGCGCCAGCTTCTATACCCGACTGCTCGGGCAGGACCCCGTTGAGGCCAGCTCGACCTTCGCCATGTTCATCCTGCCTTCGGGTCTGGCACTTGGACTCTGGGGCAAGACGGGCGTTGAGCCCGCGCCAGCTGCCACGGGCGGCGGCTGCGACCTCGGTTTCAAGGTGGCGACAGCAGACATGGTCGATACGCTTCACGCCGAATGGCAATGCAAGGGCGCGACCATCCTTTTGCCGCCGACCAACCTTGATTTCGGCCGCACCTTCGTCGCAGCGGATCCCGACCGGCATCGCCTGCGCGTCTATAACGTGGCGGAAAGTTGAAACATGTCCCGCAACTGGATCGCAGTGGCATCTGCAAACCATGTACGCATCGGGCGCGAGGCCGGCTTCATGCAGGTCTGCCACGGAAAGGCCGCTCCGCTTAGGCGGAGCGCGCCCGGTGACCGCGTGATCTACTATTCGCCGACCGAAACATTTGGCGGCAGGGATCGGCTGCAAGCGTTCACGGCAATTGGCATGGTCAAGGAAACTGATACATATCAGGTGGAAGTTCACCCCGACTTCCGCCCCTGGAGGCGGGATGTCGCCTGGCGACAGGCCATGGAAACGCCAATCCGGCCGCTGCTCGGCCGACTATCTTTCACAAGCGGTCGGCCAAGCTGGGGCTACCAACTCCGCCTTGGTCTCTTCGAAATCGACAAAAACGATGCCGAGTTGATAGCCGAAGCGATGCTCAGTGCGCCCGAACAATTCGAGCTGCCCGACCGGCTCCGAAGCTCCCGAAAAATCGCACAGGCTCCAGCCTCCGCTTCCTTGACCCGTCCATCTTCGCGCGGGTCTGCACGGGCTATCGAACCGAACTTCGGCTGACCGAGCCTTTATCTGTGGGCCAACGGCCAATCCGAGCGACGGAGCGGTTCAGCTTTTCATGGAAGCGCGGAGCCGCTCCAATCTTTTGTTTTTACTCAATTCCGGGCGGAAAACCGCTTCGCACTTTTCTTGGAATTACTCTAGCCCGAATCTCTCAAAGTAAGGGGTGCATCGGGGCTGCGAATCTGAGAAACTGCTTTTGCTACAAAGGCTTACCAGATTCGCTAAGGAGGCCCCGATGCAAACAGACTGTATCTCCGCGCAGTTGGAATTTAAAGGCTTCGACGGCCACAAAGTCGTCGCTGGTTTCGACGGCGGCGCGATCACCTCGGATGCCGGTGCGCTGCTGCTTCGTCACGTCGATGCGGCCATCGGGCTGTTCGACCGGGTGGCCGCCTGCTTCGTTGATGGCCGCGATCGCAAGTGCACGGTCCACAGCACCCGCACGCTGGTCGGGCAGCGCATTGCGGCGATCGCGCTGGGCTACGAGGATGTCGATGATCACGACACGCTGCGCCACGACCCGGTGCTTGCGCTGCTGTCGGAGCGGCTGACGCCGAAGCG
>NZ_LWBS01000379.1 GCF_001652265.1 Rhizobium leguminosarum | reverse complement strand
ATCGGCTCGCCGCTGATGACATCGTAGAAGGTCGGTTTGATCGTATTGCCTTGGACTACCATCACCTCGAAGACGGGCTTGCCGTTGCGGATGTTCTCCTTGACGGACAAGACGGTGCCCTGCGCCGATGCCTTCTCTATTATGGCCGGAATGGTCACCTTAGTCATCGACAGCAGCGCGTGGTACTGCGCCGACCGAGCGATGTGCTTTAAGTCTGCGAACACCTCCTTCTTAGGGGTCCAGCTCGTTGTCGTTACCTCGCCTATGTACTCGTTGAAGGAGTTATCTTCTGCAGCGGTGTCGAAGCCCTTTGCCGAGGTGTAGATCGACAGCATCAGCTTGCCGTCTGCCATTTCGTATTTCGCCTCGATGGGTACTTCGGTTCCCTTGGCGACCTGAGCGATACCTTGCAGCAAGGTCAGCTTGGCG
>NZ_LWBS01000378.1 GCF_001652265.1 Rhizobium leguminosarum | reverse complement strand
TTTCTATACAAAGGTGCCTACTCTTTCCCTACTCGGCGCTCGTCCGATCTGGCCCCGCATCCTGAGATCGGACAGGCCTATGGCCGGGCCCGCAGCGGCGATTCCACGCTCAACCGGCTGAAGCGCGCCGAGCGGCTGGAAGGGCAGCGCCCGAACAATGTCGAATCCATTCTCGTCGTCGCCCAGGAAGCACTCGACGCGCAGGACTTCGCCAAGGCTAGCGCCAAGGCGGAGGCGGCGGCCCGCATGCAGCCGCGTGAAGCCGCCTACCTGATCTTCGCCGACATCGAAGAAGCAGAGCCTGGCGACCAGGGCCGCGTGCGCCATTGGCTGGCTCAGGCCCTCAAGGCGCCGCGCGACCCGGCCTGGGCGGCAGCAGGACTCGATCCCGACAAGTGGCTCCCGGCATCACACGCACCCGGCCCCCTC
>NZ_LWBS01000377.1 GCF_001652265.1 Rhizobium leguminosarum | reverse complement strand
TGGTTTGTGTGTCCTCACCGATCCAATGGGCGGGCGGCCCGCCCGTCAGCTTGGGGAGTTCCAGAAGGCCAGTCAGACCTGAAAGGACCGTCGCGCCCTGGCCCTGCACGTCCATCGTCGGACGAATGCGATCGATAAGGCTGCCAAGGTTCGTTGCTACCGTGTATCCGCCGGCAGTGCGTGTGCCAACCGTCTGGTCACGGGTCTCGAGCAGAACCGAAGTCGGGATCATGACGCCGCGCGACTCTCGACCCCGATAGAGCTCCGAGTGCCTTTGCCCTTCGAGGCCATCAATCTTGCCGGAACGCCGTCCCCTATTGTCGCGCGCCACGCTGTAAAATCCCAGTTCGCGTTCACCGTTGGCCTCTAGCCGTGCGCCAGCATGGCGCTCCAATTAGACTAACATACCGCCCCCATTGTCATCGCTGT
>NZ_LWBS01000376.1 GCF_001652265.1 Rhizobium leguminosarum | reverse complement strand
GGGTGGGGGAAGAAGTTGGTAACAATACTTGTGATTGTATTGTTGTGAGTTAATCGTAAATTCGGAGGAACATTTATGCCATTAGTGCCAACAGCGCCAAGAACTCTACGACGCATAGTCATCCTAAGCGACGTCCAGTACGGAGATGTCGACAACTCAGGGCGTCGGACCCCTGCGGCGTATGGTACACAGAGGTTCGCAGTCAACCTGGGACTGCCACCTGAACCCGAGGCGCGGAGCCAAGACCTTCAGGAGATCGGCGGGTATATCGGACGGTTGCGGTATGCGGTTTGCAAAGCCGGCATGGTGGATGGCGGAGAGGTGTGGACACGTGGGCGGGGGGCGACGCCGCCGGTTGAAGAGCCTAGCGCCAGCCCATTGCTGATGCGCCGGGCATTTCAGGCAAACGGGTCGGACCCGCCGTTTTCTT
>NZ_LWBS01000375.1 GCF_001652265.1 Rhizobium leguminosarum | reverse complement strand
CGCCGGCATGGACCACCCGCCGCGCATCCTGCTGCTGTACGGCCCGCTGCGCGAGCGCTCGTTCAGCCGCTTCCTGACCGACGAAGCGGCACGCATCCTCGAACACTTCCGCGCGGAGGTGAAGATCTTCGATCCGACCGACCTGCCGATGGCCGGCAGCGTGCCGGAAACGCACCCGAAAGTCGTCGAACTGCGCGAGCTGTGCCTGTGGTCGGAAGGCCAGGTCTGGTGCAGCCCGGAACGGCATGGCGCGGTGACGGCGGTCATGAAGAACCAGATCGACTGGATTCCGCTGGAGATGGGCGCGATCCGCCCGAGCCAGGGACGCACGCTGGTGGTGATGCAGGTGTGCGGCGGCTCGCAATCGTTCAACGTGGTGAACACCCTGCGCCTGCTGGGGCGCTGGATGCGCATGTTCACGATCCCGAAC
>NZ_LWBS01000374.1 GCF_001652265.1 Rhizobium leguminosarum | reverse complement strand
CCACCGATCCGGTCTCGGTGCCGGACTGGCTATCGCCGCCTCACTCCGACCCGATCTGGCTGCAGCGCAACGTTGATGTTACCCCGGAGGATCGTGAACAGCACCTCGCCGCCTATCCCGAACTCCCCCCCCCGCCCTATAACGCCTCGCTCGAACGCCTGCTCGCAGCGCTGCGCCAGGTCGCCCAGCTGCGCGGCATGTCCCTCACCAGGCCCCGCGCTCACACCGACCCCGGCATCTCGCACCTCGCAATCGCCTATGCCCAGGCCAACATCCGCACCGGCGTCAAGGCCTGTGAGGGCTCGGTCGGCCCCGGGGCGCTGAAACTGGTGACGGACCCCGCCGCCGCGCCTGTCCGTCGCATGCCCGTCCTTTCCCTGGGCGGCGCGGACGTGGCCAACCCCGCCCCTCACCCGGGGATGCCGGGGCC
>NZ_LWBS01000373.1 GCF_001652265.1 Rhizobium leguminosarum | reverse complement strand
GGACACGCAAAACCCTGACCAGTTCGCTCCGGACACGCACACGGAGGCCCGGCTTCCTTTCCCGATCGTCGGTATCGGGGCGTCCGCCGGCGGCTTCGCGGCACTCGCCGCGCTCCTGCAAAACCTGCCGGCGTCGCCGGGAATCGCGGTGGTCGTCGTCCTGCACCTGCCGGTGGACCAGCAAAGCAATGCAGACCGGGTATTGCAAGGTTCGACCCGCCTGCCGGTCGTCACGGTCAATCACGAGACGCCGATCCTGCCCGACCAGGTTTACGTCATTCCGCCCGCGCGCAGCCTGCGCATGCAAGACAGCCGCCTCGTGCTGCAGGAACTCGATTACACCCCGGGCAACCCGGCCACCATCGACGCGTTCTTCCGCACGCTGGCCACGGCGCACCGGGAAAAGGCCATCGGCGTGGTCTTGTCCGGC
>NZ_LWBS01000372.1 GCF_001652265.1 Rhizobium leguminosarum | reverse complement strand
ATGAATACGGAGCCACTTATGCAAATCAACGTCAACACCGACCGCACCATCGAGAACCACCAGGGCCTGGACGAACACGTCGAGACCGTCCTGCGCGCCGCCATCGGCCGCTTCGAGGACTACCTGACCGGCATCGAAGTTCACCTGACCAATGAAAACCGCGAAAAGCATGCCGACGGCGGCAATGGCTGCACGCTGGAAGCGCGCGTGCGCGGCTACCAGCCGGTCGTCGTGCGCGAGCACGCCGACGACCTGCGCCAGTCGATCAAGAACGCCAGCGCCAAGCTGGCGCGCGCCCTCGACAGCACCCTCGGCCGCCGGCAGGACAAGGATCGACAGGGCCATGCCGCCCCGGCGGTGGACGCGCTGGCCGACAAGCACCTGACCGATTCCTGATCGCCCGTGACAGATGAGGTCCGCCCGCCCGGCTT
>NZ_LWBS01000371.1 GCF_001652265.1 Rhizobium leguminosarum | reverse complement strand
GGCAGGTTCCGACCGATCTTTCGAGATCGCACCGGGGCGGCGGCGATCAGCTGCACCACCAGTCCCGATAGGCCGCGCAATCGCGTTCCTCAACGCCGCACCGCCTAGGCCCAGGCCAGGTATGCGGGGACGGCGCCGTCATCATCGTCGTCCCCGGCCCGTGCGAGCCGCCTGCGGCGCGCGCTGTCCGTTGCGCGGCGATGCCGCATGTCGAACCGGTGCAACGCCTTTGGCACGCGCTCCGCGATATCGCGAACCAACGCAATGGCCCGCCTGACGACGGCCAGGACGGTCGCAACGCGCGTGAACAAGCCGATCAGGAAGATCATCGAGAAGACGTCGATATAGGCCAGCATATCGCCGACCAGCATCAATTCGGGCGGAAGCGGAATCCGGTGCAGGTAAGCGACGATCAGGATGACCACCGGGAT
>NZ_LWBS01000370.1 GCF_001652265.1 Rhizobium leguminosarum | reverse complement strand
ATAGGCATGGTACAGAATGTCGTCGCGACAGATCTTGTCGTAGAGAGCGTACAAGTGGAAAGCAGGCTCCGCCTCCGCTTTACGATACAGCTTCCCCTGAAGAGTCCGGAACTTCTCAGGCGTTTGCAGGCGCACAGCCTACCACCTCCACCTCATCAACGTCAAAAGCACACCAGAAGTCAGGGGCCTACCCTCCACCGGCATTACCCGTCTTCAGCAGTAGTATTACCCTGTCCGACTCCCGGTCAAGACCGGCGTGCCCAGCAATCCGTGGAGGCCGCCACTCTTGCCCGTGACGGGTCCCCCCAGATTCCCCGCACCACCTTTCCATCAGGCCGCTCCCAATCCCCCGGCTAAGCGCCCGGGTGCCCCCGCTCACTTTCTCCCCGCTCGTCCTCCCCCCCTCTAACACAAACACGCTCAACACTGCCA
>NZ_LWBS01000369.1 GCF_001652265.1 Rhizobium leguminosarum | reverse complement strand
TTTACGCCACCGCCCCTTGGTCACAAGAGCTTCGCGGTTCGTTGCCCGCTCGCCCTGGTCGGCACCGCCTCATATCCGGTTCTTGTCCATCGGCCCGCAGTTTCGATCCACGCTTCCTCCCCACGGTCGGTTGCCCTTCCGCAGTTGCGCTTCTCTTCGCTCGCTATGACCAGCTTACGGTGGGACTTCCACCCACAAGAGTACGCCCGTGCTGGGCGCACAACAAAAAGGCCGGTTCGACCCGGCCTTTCGTGATCCGCTCATCTCAGTGCCAGTTCATCCGTGGTCAAGGAGCAAGCGGGTATTGCAATGAGACTGCCGCCGAAAGGTTAACCAACCGTTAACAATGCCTACCCTTTGTCGGAAGCACCGCTCGCGGCTCCAGGGCGCTGTCCGACATTTCGCCGTTCAAGCTGCGTTCATCGCCGGCGATATATAAGCCATTGAAAGATAAGACGAATAACAACGCCCTAATACCTGGGGGCGATCGCTCTATCTTTTGTTTCAATGGCATATGCCAAGGAAACGCGGCCAAGCGCTGCCTGAAAAACGTGCCAACAAGGACTGAGAAGCGTGAAAAATCTCTTTGTTAAAATCGCAGCGGTCGGCCTGCTTATGCTGGCGCCTGCCATAGCGCAGGCTGCCGAGGGCTACTCGACGGCGAACGTCAACATGCGTGCGGGTCCGAGCACCCGTTATCCTGCCGTCGCCGTCATCCCGGCCGGTTCTTCCGTCGAGATCCGCGGATGCCTTTCCGACGTCAACTGGTGCGATGTGGAATTCTACGGCGGCCGCGGCTGGGTTTCCGGCCAGTACGTGCAGGCTCTCTACCAGCAGCGCCGCGTCTATGTCGGCCCGCAATATTACCGTCCGCTCGGCATTCCGATGATTCGCTTCAGCGTCGACAATTATTGGGACCGTTATTACCGCAACCGCGATTTCTATCGCGACCGTGACCGCTGGAGCCGCGGCCCGGATTATTACTACCGCGACCGCGACAATCGGGATCGGGATCGCGACCGCGATCGGGATAACCGGGATCGCGACCGTAACTGGCGCGAGCGGGATGGCGACCGAGATGGGCGCGATCGCGATCGTGACTGGCGCGACGACAATCAAAGAGACGATCGGCAAAGAGGTGATCGGCAAGGGGACGACCGGAGAGGCGATGATCGCAGGCCGGACCGCAGGGACTTTGATTGCCGCCCCGGCGATCCCTCGTGCGACGAATGATACAGAAAGGGGACGGCAGCGCCGTCCTCTTTTGAGGTTTGCCAAGCCAAAGGCAAACACCCAAGAAAAAGCCCGGCGCTCCCCTGGGGGATGCACCGGGCCTGATGTCGATCGGCGCGTGTTGAGGGGAGACGGCCGATCATTCGCGGGACGTGAGGGGTTGTCCCGCTTCTTCATAAACAATCGCGAAGCCTATTGGTTCCGCCTCCTGCATAATTCCTTATATCGGAATCGAAATTAAGGATAAAATTATCCAGCAATTCAAAGTGTGACAGTATCCCTTGCGCCGCTCGAAAAGACGCGCGGCGCGGTAATGTATTCGTATCGCACGTAACTCACGCCACAGACTTCGGGTCTTTGTTTTCACGACGCGCGCCGCTTCGCCGGCGAGCGCAAGACAGGAAACGCGGGGGAAGCATCGATCCTCGGATACGGTCACCGACAATTTGATGTGAAGCCGTCGCGAGGCTCTTGGTTTGCGGGATTCTTTATTGCAGTTTTGTGAAGTTGCGGATTGATTTTAATCCGTTCGAGGCTGGACCCTGATGACGCAAGACTACCTGGCTTTCTTCGGGCTTTTCGCCCCTCGGGCAGCCGCTACCGATGTTACCGTTTGGCATAAACATAACCCACTCCTGCCTGTGCGCCTCACCGATGGGGCGAACCTTACCCCCTCCGGCCAGATCTGGCGCCGCTTTCATCTGGGCGAGTGGGAATATAAGCAGGACCCGGAAACGCTCGACGATTACGAGGCCCGCCAGTTCTGAAGTGCATGTCGCCCAAAAGTGTGCCGCGGTTTTGGGACAACGAAATGCATAAATCAAAGACTCAAAGCGCGTCGCATGAATCCGGATTGACGCGACGCGCTTTGGCGGCACGGTCTGCTTTACTTTGCATTATTAATACCCCGTTAAATCGCCGCATTTACAGTTCAGTCGGATGATCACGGCGGTACTCAAAGTGCTCCAGCGTCCTTCGCGCGTCTGAAAAGACGCGCGGCGCTGGAGAAGAGCACCGTTATGCGAAGCTGGCTTCGCGATCGAACATGGGGTGCGACCGGTCCGCGATGGCAGGCAGAGGCAGATCAGGCGACAGAATAGAACCGTCCTTCAGCGGCCGCCCGGCACGCGACGATGACGAATTCTCGCTCGATGCCGACGACCGCATTGCCGGAGGCCGATCCCAGCGCCGCGGCGGCTCGAAACCCCCGCCGCAACGTGCCGCCCCCCGGCGGAAGCGCGAACCGCGGGAGCGCGAAGGCGGCGGCTTTTTCGGCTTCCTGCGCCGCGTGATCTACTGGTGCGTCGTGGTTTTCATCTGGGCCGGCATCGGCGTTGCCGGGCTTGTGGTCTATTATGGCTCGCGCATGCCGAGCGCCAGCACATGGGCGATCCCGGAACGGCCGCCAAATGTGAAGATCACCGCCGTCGACGGCAGCGTCATCGCCAATCGCGGCGCCACCGGCGGCGAGGCGCTGTCGCTCGAAAACATGTCGCCCTATATTCCGGAAGCCGTCATCGCCATCGAAGATCGGCGTTTCTATTCACATTTCGGCGTCGATCCGCTCGGCCTCGGCCGGGCTGTTGTGACCAACCTCACGGCCGGCCACATGGTGCAGGGTGGCTCGACGCTGACGCAGCAGCTTGCCAAGAACCTCTTCCTCTCGCCTGAGAGAACGCTTGAACGCAAAGTGCAGGAGGTGCTGCTGTCGCTCTGGCTGGAGCAGAAATACACTAAAGACCAGATCCTTGCCATGTATCTCAATCGGGTGTTCTTCGGATCGAACGCCTATGGCGTCGAAGCGGCCTCACGCCGCTACTTCAACAAATCGGCGCGTGATGTGAACCTCGGCGAGGCCGCGGTGCTGGCCGGCCTGCTCAAGGCGCCGTCGCGGCTCTCGCCGGCCCGCGATGCGGACGCGGCGAATGCGCGCGCCCAGCTCGTGCTCGCGGCAATGCGCGAGCAGGGTTTCATCACCGATTCCGAGGTCAAGACGGCGATGTCGCAGACCCCGGCTTCGGCCAAGAGCTACTGGTCGGGCGCCGGGCACTATGTCGCCGACATGGTGATGGACGAGCTGCCGGGTCTGATCGGCGACGTCAAGGAAGACGTCATCGTCGATACGACCATCGACAAGTCGCTGGAAAAGAAGGCCGAGCAATCGCTGGTCGACGCGCTCGACAAGGAGGGCGGGAAGCTCGACGCCTCGCAGGCGGCCCTGGTCTCGATCGACGGCACCGGCGCGATCCGGGCGCTGGTCGGCGGCAGGGACTATGCGACAAGCCAGTTCAACCGCGCCGTCAAGGCCAAACGCCAGCCGGGTTCGTCGTTCAAGCCCTTCGTCTATGCTGCCGCACTCGAGAAGGGGCTGACGCCCTATTCGGTGTTCAATGACGCGCCGATCCGGATCGGCGACTGGACGCCCGAAAATTACGAGAAGAAATACAATGGCGAGGTGACGCTGGCGACCGCGCTTGCCAGATCGCTGAACACGGTGGCCGCGCAGCTGGTGATGTATGACGGGCCGGACCAGGTGATCAAACTTGCCCACCGGCTCGGCATTGAAAGCGAGCTGCAGCCGAATGCCTCGATCGCGCTCGGCACCTCGGAAGTGTCGCTGATGGAACTCACCGCCTCCTATGCCGCCTTCATGAATGGGGGCTACAAGGCGACGCCGCACGTCATCCGCCGGGTGACGACAGCCGAAGGCAAGGTTCTCTACGAAAATACCTATGACAGCCCGCCGCGCGTGCTGTCCGAGCAGATCGCCGCCGAAATGGATACGATGATGATGGGCGTCATCGAGAGCGGCACCGGCAAGAGCGCCAAGATCCCCGGCTGGCAGGCGGCGGGAAAGACCGGCACCACCCAGAATTCGCGCGACGCGCTCTTCGTCGGTTTCACCAGCAACCTCACCACGGGGGTCTGGTTCGGCAATGACGACGGCAAGCCGATGAAGAAGGTGACCGGCGGCGGCTTGCCCGCCAAGGCCTGGAAGGAATTCATGATCGCTGCCCACAAGGGTCTTTCGCCGGCGCCGCTCTTTGGCAACGGCCAGTTGATCGCCGATCCGAACAACGGTCAGCCGATGGCTGAGGCACCGGGCAACGGGCAGTTGGGCAGCGGGCAACCGATGACGGCGGAGGCGCCGCCATCGACGATCGGCGGTATCATTTCCGGCGTCTTCGGCAGCAACGACAATGCAAACCGCTATCCGCAAGCGCCTGTCCGGCAGCAGGCGACGACCTCCGGCAACGTCTCGGTTCCGCCCGCAGACATTGCCGAAGGTAGCGGTTCTGGCTATGAGGGCATGGTGCCGCCCGGCGATGTCGGGGGCGCGCAGACCACCTCTTCCGTCCAGCCGCGGCGCACGACGCTGCTCGATCTGATCATGGGCCAGTGAGATCTTTGCTGCATACCCGGCACAAGCCCGATGCTCTTAAGCGCGTCGCGATCTTTCAGAGTCGCGCCTCGCGCTTCAGGTCTTTGTTTTACGCATGTCGTTGTCGCAAAACCGCTCTGCAGTTTTGCGCGACATGCTCTAAAAATCGGCCGCTTTCCGGACATGGGGTGACCTCCGTCCCGGCTACTGTAAAAATTGAACGCAACACATTCGTTTTGCTGAATTCCGGGGCATTTCTCGCCTTGCAGTCCAGAAAACCGCTCCTTATATACGCCGCATCACCGCAATCACGATTGCGTAATCTCAAGTAGACCCATCCCGTAAGGGGCTGTCAGGGAAATGCCTTCTCGGGGTTCCGACAGCTTGCTTCAAGGAGAGAATGACATGGCAAAAGTAATTGGTATCGACCTTGGAACGACGAATTCCTGCGTCGCAGTCATGGACGGCAAGGACGCGAAGGTTATCGAGAATGCGGAAGGTGCACGCACGACCCCTTCCATGGTAGCATTTTCCGATGATGGCGAACGCCTCGTCGGCCAGCCGGCCAAGCGCCAGGCAGTCACCAACCCGACGAACACGCTCTTTGCGGTCAAGCGCCTGATCGGCCGCCGCTACGAAGATCCGACCGTCGAGAAGGACAAGCACCTGGTTCCCTTCACCATCGTCAAGGGCGACAATGGCGACGCCTGGGTCGAAGCCAATGGCAAGGGCTACTCGCCCGCACAGATTTCCGCGATGATCCTTCAGAAGATGAAGGAAACCGCCGAATCCTATCTCGGCGAAAAGGTCGAGAAGGCCGTCATCACCGTTCCCGCCTATTTCAACGACGCGCAGCGCCAGGCAACCAAGGATGCCGGCCGCATCGCTGGTCTTGAAGTTCTGCGCATCATCAACGAGCCGACCGCAGCAGCCCTCGCCTACGGCCTCGACAAGAAGGAAGGCAAGACAATTGCCGTCTACGACCTTGGCGGCGGCACCTTCGATATTTCGATCCTCGAGATCGGCGACGGCGTCTTTGAAGTGAAGTCCACCAACGGCGATACCTTCCTCGGCGGTGAAGACTTCGACATGCGTCTCGTCGAATATCTCGTTGGCGAATTCAAGAGGGACAACGGCATCGACCTGAAGAACGACAAGCTTGCCCTGCAGCGCCTCAAGGAAGCTGCGGAAAAGGCAAAGATCGAGCTGTCGTCTTCGCAGCAGACCGAAATCAACCTGCCGTTCATCACGGCCGACGCCTCCGGCCCGAAGCATCTGACGCTGAAGCTGACCCGCGCCAAGCTCGAGAGCCTGGTCGACGATCTCGTCCAGCGCACGATTGCGCCATGCAAGGCAGCGCTCAAGGATGCCGGCGTCACTGCTTCCGAAATCGACGAAGTGGTTCTCGTCGGCGGCATGAGCCGCATGCCGAAGGTGCAGGAAGTCGTCAAGCAGCTGTTCGGCAAGGAGCCGCACAAGGGCGTCAACCCGGATGAAGTCGTCGCCCTCGGCGCCGCCATCCAGGCCGGCGTTCTGCAGGGCGACGTCAAGGACGTCCTGCTCCTCGACGTAACGCCGCTGTCGCTCGGCATCGAGACGCTTGGTGGTGTCTTCACCCGCCTGATCGAACGCAACACGACGATCCCGACGAAGAAGAGCCAGACCTTCTCGACCGCCGAAGACAACCAGCAGGCCGTGACCATCCGCGTTTCGCAAGGCGAGCGTGAAATGGCTGCCGACAACAAGCTGCTCGGCCAGTTCGACCTCGTCGGGCTGCCGCCGTCGCCGCGCGGCATGCCGCAGATCGAAGTCACCTTCGACATCGACGCCAACGGCATCGTCCAGGTTTCGGCCAAGGACAAGGGCACCGGCAAGGAACAGCAGATCCGCATCCAGGCTTCCGGCGGTCTTTCCGACGCCGACATCGAGAAGATGGTAAAGGATGCCGAAGCTCATGCCACCGAGGACAAGAAGCGCCGCGAGGCCGTCGAAGCCCGGAACCAGGCTGAAAGCCTGATCCATTCCTCGGAAAAGTCGCTGAAGGATTACGGTGACAAGGTTTCCGAGGCCGACCGCACCGCGATCTCGGATGCGATCGCCGCGCTGAAGACGGCGTCGGAAGCATCGGAGCCCGATGCCGACGACATCAAGGCCAAGACCCAGACGCTGATGGAAGTGTCGATGAAGCTCGGCCAGGCGATCTATGAAGCACAGCAGGCCGAAAGCGGCGCTGCTGGCGATGCCTCCGCGGAAGGCGGCGACAATGTTGTCGATGCCGACTACGAGGAAATCAAAGACGACGACCGCAAGAAGTCCGCGTAATCCGCGACGGCGTGGTTATGCTTCAACACCTGATCCGGCTGCTCACCATGGCAGCCGGAAAATCCATTTCCGGGGTTTAATCCTTAATGGCAAAAGCGGACTTTTACGAAACTCTGGGTGTAGCCAAGTCGGCGGACGAGAAAGAGCTGAAAAGCGCCTTCCGCAAACTGGCGATGAAATACCATCCGGACAAGAACCCGGATGACAAGGACGCCGAACGGAAGTTCAAGGAAATCAACGAAGCCTACGAGATGCTCAAGGACCCGCAGAAGCGGGCGGCCTATGATCGTTATGGCCATGCGGCCTTCGAGCATGGCGGCATGGGCGGCGGTGGCGGCGGATTTGCCGGCGGCGGTTTCTCCGACATCTTCGAGGATATCTTCGGCGAAATGATGGGTGGTGGGCGCGCGCGCCAGCGCTCGTCGGGCGGCCGCGAGCGTGGCGCCGATCTTCGCTACAACATGGAAATAACGCTGGAAGAATCTTTCTCCGGCAAGACGGCGCAGATCCGCGTTCCGACATCGATCACCTGCGACGTCTGTTCCGGTTCAGGCGCCAAGCCCGGCACGCAGCCGAAGAACTGCGGCACCTGCCAGGGAACGGGACGCGTGCGCGCGGCACAGGGCTTCTTCTCGATCGAGCGGACCTGCCCGACCTGCCACGGCCGCGGCCAGATCATTCCCGATCCCTGCCCGAAGTGCCACGGCCAGGGTCGGGTGACGGAAGAGCGTTCGCTCTCGGTCAATATTCCCGCCGGCATCGAGGACGGCACCCGCATCCGGCTGCAGGGCGAAGGCGAGGCCGGTGCCCGCGGTGGACCGGCGGGCGACCTCTATATCTTCCTGTCCGTCAAGCCGCATGAATTCTACCAGCGCGACGGAGCCGATCTCTATTGCGCCGTACCAATCTCGATGACGACGGCGGCGCTCGGCGGCACCTTCGACGTGGCGACGCTCGACGGCACCAAGTCGCGCGTCACAGTGCCCGAGGGCACGCAGGTTGGCAAACAGTTCCGCCTCAAGGGCAAGGGCATGCCGGTGCTGCGTTCGGTGCAGACGGGCGACCTCTACATCCAGATCCAGATCGAGACGCCGCAAAAGCTCAACAAGCGCCAACGCGAACTGCTTCAGGAATTCGAGCAGCTTTCCTCCAAGGAGAACAATCCGGAATCGACGGGCTTCTTTGCCCGGATGAAGGAATTCTTCGAGGGCTGAGCCGCAATCGACACGCCCATTTCGAAAGCCGGGGACGGAAACGTCTCCGGTTTTTTTGTCCCAGGAATCCTAAAGCGCGGCGCGATCTTTCAGTTTCGCTCGTCGCGCTTTAAGTCTTTGTTTTTATGCATGTCGTCATCACAAAACCGCTGCACAATTTTGTGCGAAATGTCTCAATTTGCGACATTCGCCGTCCACGCCGGCCAATCTGTCCCGGATCGATACGGCGGCGGGCGGGAAGACGACTTGCGTTAACGCAGCCAGATGATGCCGCTTGCAAGTTTTCCAAATGAATTCAGTCTCTGCCGTCAGTGCATGACCCCGAAAATCGGGATAGAATCTCGGGGTCATGCACCAAATCAAAAGCGATAGAGCGTCCTTAGAGCGGCACTCTAGCGGGGAACAACCAAACCAAGGGTATCGACCATGGCGCCAGCCTTTTCCTCTCAGTCCGAAGACGTCGACGTTCTCGCCGGCGCCATCTACACATGGTGCGCCGAGCGCAATATCAAGCTTCGCAGCCAGCAGGGTCTTTCGATCGCCAGCATCGCGATCGACCTTTACCATGCCGGCCACCAGACGCAGGACGATCTGCTGATGGCGCTGCACGAACGCGAAATTCACTGAAGCGCGCGGCATCGAACCTCGTTCAGGTGAGCTGCCCCGGTCATTGTGTTGATTCACGCCGCCCCCAAAACGCTGCACAGTTGTAAGCATCTGGACATCGTCCAGAGCGGGAACAGGCCGTGCCTTTTCGTGGTAAACCTGATGGCTCAGTGGAATCAGGCGGCGGTTTCGGCTGCTTCGCCCGTCATGAGGGTGAGGATGGTCTTGACTGCTTCCTTGCCTGCCGGTGAGTTCAACTTGTCGTAGCTCAGCGCAAGCGCATAGGCGTCGGGGCTGAGTTCGATACGGCTGCCGAATGGTGACACGCCGGCTCCCTCGAAAAGGGCAGAGATCTCGACATCGAGAAAAACCGCGATCTGATGCGACTTGCTGGCGGAAACGCGGTTCGTCCCCTTTTCATATTTCTGGATCTGCTGGAAAGTCAGTCCGAGTGCTTCGCCAAGCTCAAGTTGGGAAACACGGCGAAGGGCGCGAAACTGTCTGACGTTGCGACCGACGATAATATCAACCGGATCTGGCACTTCATCACTCTCTCATACATAAACGGTTCGTTTACCATATCGCCTTCACGGAATAACTCAACCCAACAGTTGCAAAATTCAACCGACTTTTTCTGGGCATTACGTTACGTCAGTGGCCTTAAAGGATCGCGGCAAAGCCGGCATATCCGGATCTCGGAGGCACTGACGGTGACCGTCGACGGTATCGGCCTGGCGATGTCGGGCGTCCCCGGCGGTTGTATTTTTGATAGACTTTAGGACGCTCAATGCCTGCCCCCTACATTGGCAGAATGTCGGAGACCAGCACCTCGGTCACTATGTCATTCGGAAAATATCGCTTCGAGCTTCTCCCTTATGGTTCAACCGCCGCGTCCCTGATTTGCGGCGTTATCAGAGGTTCGCGATCCACGGCCAAGACGCTGCCAGCCTTGCCATCAACGCCGCTAAGGCTTAGCTGTCACGCTTCACGATTCCGGACATTCGATGCCGCACAAGGTTTCTCTTTCTCGTCTGAAGCTGACAGACTTCCGCAACTATGCGGCGGCGGCCCTTACCCTTGATGGTCGGCATGCCGTGCTGACGGGAGACAACGGCGCCGGCAAGACCAATCTCATGGAGGCCGTCTCGCTGCTTTCGCCTGGCCGCGGTCTGCGTCGCGCGGCCTATGGCGACATTACCCGCGTCGGCGCGGCCGGCGGTTTTTCGATCTTCGCCGCGCTCGATGGCATGGAGGGCGACGTCGAGATCGGCACCGGCATCGAAACGGGCGAGGAGACCACCGCCCGCAGGCTGCGCATCAATGGCACGACGGCAAAGACTGCCGACGAACTGACCGACCATCTGCGCCTTCTCTGGCTGACACCGGCGATGGACGGCCTGTTTACCGGCGCCTCCTCCGACCGGCGCCGTTTTCTCGACCGGCTGGTGCTGTCGCTCGATCCCGCCCATGGCCGCCGCGCCAGCGATTTCGAGCGCGCCATGCGCAGCCGCAACAAATTGCTGGACGAAGGCCGCTTCGATCCCTCCTGGCTTGCCGGCATCGAGGAGCAGATGGCAAGCCTCGGCATCGCCATGGCGCTCGCCCGGCAGGAGATGCTCGGCCTGCTGACCCGGCTGATCGAGGAAACACGGGAGAGCTCGCCCTTCCCTTCGGCAACGCTGCAGCTCTCGGGCTTCATGGACGGTCAGTTCTCGCGCCCCTCGGTCGACCTCGAGGACGATTATGCGGCGATGCTGGCAGAGAGCCGCTACCGCGATGCCGGCGCAGGGCGCACGCTCGAGGGGCCGCACCGGGCCGATCTCATCGTGCATCACCGCGAAAAGGCGATGGAGGCGGAACGTTGTTCCACCGGCGAGCAGAAAGCGCTGCTTGTCGGCCTGGTGCTTGCGCATGCACGGCTCGTCGGCAATCTCACCGGCCATGCGCCGATCCTGCTGCTCGACGAGATCGCAGCGCATCTCGACGGGGGCCGCCGCGCCGCGCTATTCGACCTTATCGACGGGCTCGGCGGCCAGGCCTTCATGACCGGAACGGATCGGGCGATGTTTTCAGCGCTCGGCGACAGGGCGCAGTTTTTCACGGTTGCCGACGGAAGGGTGTTCGAATGACGGAGGCGGCTTTTCCCGGCGTCGGGCGTCATGATAACATCGGCGCCATGGAACCGCTCAGCCCGGAAGAAATCGCGCGCTATCACCGCCACATCCTGCTTCCCGAGATCGGCGGCGCCGGCCAGCAGAAACTGAAAGCCGCCCGCGTGCTGGTGATCGGTGCCGGCGGCCTCGGTGCACCGGTCTTGCAATATCTGGCCGCAGCCGGCGTCGGCACGCTCGGTATCGTTGACGACGACCGGGTGTCGCTGTCGAACCTGCAGCGCCAGGTAATCCATGATTCCGGCACGATCGGCGAATTGAAGACGGAGAGCGCTGCCTTCGCCATCGCAAGGCTCAATCCGCATGTCCGACTGATCCGCTTCGAGGAACGCTTTTCGCCGGAGGCCGCCCGCCGTCAGCTCTCCGGTTTCGATCTTCTGATCGACGGCTCCGATAATTTCGACACGCGTTATGCCGCCGCCGACGCGGCTGATGAAGCGCGCATCCCGCTCGTCAGCGGCGCCGTCGGGCGTTTCGATGGTTCGCTGACGGTTCTCAAGCCCTATGAGACGGCTGAGGACGGAACGGCCAACCCCAGATATCGCGACCTGTTTCCGGAAGCGCCGCCGCCGGGGCTGATTCCTGCCTGCGCCGAAGCCGGCATCATCGGCGCACTCACCGGCGTCATCGGCACGATGATGGCGATGGAGGCGATCAAGCTCGTCACCGGCACCGGCGAACCGCTGGTCGGACGGTTGCTGCTCTACGACGCGCTCTCGGCCCGGTTCGACACCATCCGCTACAAACGACGCCGCACGACACAAAGACCGGCCGGATGACAATTATTCGTCTTGATCAGACCTTCACGCGCTGGGACGAATTGCTCGCGCTCATCGTCGCCGCCTTCGCCTCGATGAACGGCAGGATCGACCCGCCATCTTCGGCGCTCAAGCTGACGGCGGAGTCGCTGGCCGAAAAGTCCAGGGCCGAGATCGGCCATGTCGCCATCGACGGCGAAAAGCTGGCCGGCTGCCTCTTCCTGCGGCCGGAGGCCGATTGTCTCTACGTCGGCAAGCTCGCCGTTCTGCCTGAGGCGCAGGGCAAGGGCCTCGGCAAGCGGCTGCTGGCGATTGCCGAGGAAGAGGCCGCAGCGCTCGGTCTTCCCGCTTTGCGGCTGGAAACGCGGATCGAACTCAGCGACAATCACGCCGTCTTTGCCGCCTGGGGATTTTCCAGAACCGCCGAAAAGGCGCATCCCGGCTTTGCCAGGACGACATTCGTCGAGATGCGCAAGGTCCTTGCGCCTCCGATCTGCGTCGCCTGATTTGCAGCGTTCTTCAACGACCCGGCAGCACGCGATTCGGCGGCCTGTGACCGTCGATGAAGGTGCGGATGTTGATGATGACCTTGTCGCCCATGTCGATGCGGCCTTCGATCGTCGCCGAACTCATATGCGGCAGCAGCACGACCTTGCCCTCATTGGCGAGCTTGATGAGCTTCGGGTTGACGGCAGGCTCGTTCTCGAAGACGTCGAGGCCGGCGCCGGCGATCCGGCCCTCCCTCAGGCACTTGATCAGCGCCGCTTCGTCGACCACGTCGCCGCGAGCGGTGTTGACGAGATAGGCTGTCGGCTGCAGCAGCGCCAGACGGCGGGCCGAGATCAGGTGGAAGGTCGCCGGCGTCGACGGGCAATTGATCGAAACGATATCGACGCGGGCGAGCATCTGGTCGAGGCTTTCCCAATAGGTCGCCTCTAGCTCGTCCTCAACGGCCGGATTGACGCGCTTGCGGTTGTGATAGTGGATCGACAGGCCGAAAGCCTTGGCGCGGCGGGCCACCGCCGTGCCGATGCGGCCCATGCCGACGATGCCGATGCGCTTGCCGTGAATGCGCCGGCCGAGCATCCAGGTGGGAGACCAGCCTGCCCATTCGCCCGGCTTGTCGGTCAGCACGCGCGCACCTTCGCCGAGCCTTCTGGGAACCGCGAGAATCAGCGCCATAGTCATATCGGCGGTGTCCTCGGTCAGGACGTTCGGCGTGTTGGTGACGGTGATGCCCTTGCGCGCCGCCGCCTCGACGTCGATGTGGTCGGTGCCGTTGGAGAAGCTCGCAATCAGCTTCATCTGCGGTCCCGCCTGTTCGATCAGCGCCGCGTCGATGCGATCGGTGACGGTCGGCACCAGCACGTCGGCGGTCTTGACCGCGGCGATAAGCTCGGGAACGGAACGCTGCGCGTCGTCGATGTTCAGCTCTGCGTCGAAGAGTTCGCGCATGCGGGTTTCAACGGCATCCGGCAGCTTACGGGTGATGTAGACCTTCGGTTTTTTCTTCGCTGTCATGGCTGCCTGTGGTGCCTTGTTCAGAGGTCTTTAACCAAGAGGGGTGATAATTTTCCCATTCCGGGCATTTTCTACCAGACCCGCACGCGAAGACAAACAAAACTCGCGGTGCAGCCGGGGAATGTCAAAGCCCGGACCGCGAGCAGGCCTGGCCTGCCCGCGAATTCGAGCAACCGGAAACTTCCATGCGCAGCAAAGTCCTGAAGTCCTGCCTCGCCCTTGCCATCGCTCTGGCCGCATCCATAGGAAGCGTCGAATTCGCCCATGCGCAAGCGGCCAAGGGGCCAAGCGGACTGCCATTGCCGCGTTTCGTCACGCTGAAATCCAAGCGCGTCAACCTGCGCATCGGTCCGGGAACGGATTACGCCGTTTCTTGGATGTACTTGAAATCCGGCCTGCCGGTGGAGATCATCCAGGAATACGACAACTGGCGCCGCATCCGCGATGCCGACGGCACCGAAGGCTGGGTCAACCAGTCGCTGCTATCAGGCCAGCGCGCGGCGATTGCCGCCCCCTGGATGAAGACCAAGGGCAAAGGCGTCTATGTCAATCTGCGCCGTGAGGCGCTCCCCTCTGCTTCGATCGTTGCCAAGCTGGAACCCGGCGTGATGGTGACGATCGGCGAATGCAACGGCGACTGGTGCCGCGCCGAAACCGACGGCGCCTCGGGCTGGGTGGCGCAGTCGGAGATCTGGGGCGCCTATCCCGGCGAAGCCTTCAAATAAGCCCTGCCTGTTTTGCAGCCTCGGAAAGCGAGGTCATCGGGCGCGGGCCGATCTGCTGGATGACGATGCCGGCGGCCAGGCAACCGAGCTTGCCGCAATCCTCGAGAGACCGTCCCTGCGTGTAGCCGTAGAGGAAGCCGGAGGCGAAGAGATCGCCGGCACCCGTCGTATCCACAACTTCCTTGATCCTGATCGCATCGACGTAAAACCGCTCACGGCCCTTCAGGATGACGGCACCATTCTCGCTCATCGTCACGGCAGCGGTCTTGCAATCGGCGGCGATCCTGTTCAGCGCCTCCTCGAAATCGTCGGTCTCGTAGAGCGACAGCGCTTCCTGGCGATTGGCGAAGACGATATCGACCTTGCCGGAGCGCATCAGATCGAGGAATTCGCCGCGATAGCGGTCGACGCAGAAGCTGTCGGACAGCGTCATCGACACTTCGCGGCCGTTTTCATGGGCGATGCGGGCACAATCGAGGATCGCTTCCTTGGCGCGCGGCGGATCCCAGAGGTAACCTTCGAAATAAGTGACCTTGGCGTCGGCCACGACGTCGACCTCGACGTCTTCCGGGCCGAGCTCGACGCAAGCGCCGAGATAGGTGTTCATCGAGCGCTCGCCATCCTCGGTAACGAAGATCATCGAACGTGCCGTCGGCGGGAAGGTGCCCTTCGGCCGGGTCTGGTAGTGAACGCCCTGGGCGCGGATGTCGTGCGCGAAGATATCACCGAGCTGATCTTGGGCAACATTGCCGAAATAGGCAGCCTTGCCGCCGAGGTTGGCCACGCCCGCCGCCGTGTTGCCGGCGCTGCCGCCGGAGGCTTCGAGCGCCGGTCCCATGCGCGAATACAAGAGTTCGGCGCGTTCGGCATCGATGAGGTTCATCGCCGCCTTGGTGATCTGGTTGTCAATGAGGAACTGGTCGTCGCAACGGGCAATGATATCCACGATTGCGTTGCCGACTGTCAGAACATCGAATCTTGTCATGAAATGGGGGGTCCCGGAGTTTGTGATAGCCGGGGTTTGGTCTTAGCGAAATTTCCGCGGTTTGGAAGGATAAATGGTGGATGGCGCATCTATTTCTTCGCAAAAGTGCCGCCTATTCGTCACGTCCCTGTCATTTTCCAAATCTAGAAATACTCGCAAGAAGACCGGCATGAGCAGCTTTCAGTTGCAGCCGGGCGCACGAAGGATGAACCCTTCGATCTTACCGGCGCGATGCTGACCACGGATGAACTGGCAGCTTCGTGATCCGGGTTTCCGGCAAGACCGGAGCGGAAAAGCGGGCTGTGCCCGCTTTTTTTGTTTGCCGATGCGCCTGATGGGACGGCGACTGCCTTTTCAATCCAAGCCGTTTGCTGCTACTGCATAATTCCTTAAATCGGAATCGATTTAAGGATAAAATTATTCAGCAATTCAAAGTGCTACAGCGTCCTTTGCGGCTCTCGAAAAGACGCGCGGCGCCGTAGACGTCGAATACTCCCCCGCGCAGAGCAGCCTCCCTATGTCAGCCATCATTCTCGACGTCCTTCCCATCTTCATCCTGATTCTCATCGGCTGGGTGATCGTCCGCAGCGGTTTGATGGCCTCGAATGTTGGCGAAGCGCTCAGCGAATTCGTCTTCAAGATCGCCGTGCCGCTTCTGCTCTTCCGCACCATCGCCGAGGCGGATTTTCATGGTGCCTCGCCTTTTCGCCTCTGGATCGTCTATTTTTCCGGCGTTGCCATCACCTGGACGGCCGGCCATATCGCCGCCACACGCCTCTTCGGCCGTGACGAACGAATCGGCGTGCTGGCCGGCGTTTCCTCGGCCTTCGCCAACAATATCTTCATCGGTCTGCCGCTCGTCGAGCGGACCGTCGGCGACGAAGGGCTGGTGGCGCTGTCGATCCTGCTTGCCGTGCATCTGCCCGTGATGATGGTCGCCGGCACGGTCCTGATGGAGCATGCCGAGCGCAAGATCGCCGGCAAAAGCGATCGCAGCATGGTGCTCGTGCTTCGCCAGATCGCGGTCAATCTCGTGCGCAACCCGCTGGTGATCGGGCTTGCGGCCGGCATGGCCATGCACCTTTCCGGTCTCACCATGCCGACGACGGTGGCAACGGTCGTCGGGCAGATCGCCGGCATTGCCGGTCCGGCGGCACTGATATCGCTCGGCATGGCGCTGGAGAGATACGGCGTCTCCGGCAATCTCGGCATCGCCAGCGTCACCTCGACCCTGAAACTGCTGCTGCTGCCCGGCTGCGTCTGGGCGGCGAGCCACCTCCTCGGTCTCAGCCCCGAATGGACGGCAGCGATCGTGCTGACCTCCTCCGTCCCGACAGGCGTCAATGCCTGGCTGATCGCCAATCGCTTCGGCGTCGGTCACAGCCTCGCCGCCTCGACGATCACGGTGACGACGGCGCTCGGCGCCATCACGGTCTCGCTCTGGGCCTATTTCCTCGGTGCCTGAACCGGTCCTTGCACCAAGAAAAAGCCCGGCTTGCGGCCGGGCTCGATTGTCATGAAAGATGTTGCCGTCCTATTGCGTCGCCGTCTTTGGGTCCGGCAGCGGCACCGGTGAATCGGCGAGAGTGTGGAGATAGAGGATGACGTTGGCGCGGTCCTGATCTTTCGGTAGACCGGCGAAGCCCATTGCGGTGCCGGGAACGTCCTTCTTCGGTGCCGTCAGGAACTTGCTTAGATTTTCGAAGGTCCACTTCTCGCTGCTGCCCTTGGAGAAATCCTTCATGGCAGCGGAATAGGCGAAGCCTTCATGCGAGGCGATCGGGCGATCTACGACACCAAAGAGGTTGGGACCAACCTTGTTCGGTCCCCCTTTGGTGCCGTCATGACAGGCCTGACACTTCTTGAAAACCGTCTCACCGGCCTTGGCATCAGCAGAAGCGAGCAATTGCGCGATCGGAACGGCAACGGCAGGCGCAGCCTCGCCACCAGCGGCGGGCGCCTCTTCGGCAACGATCGCGAAACCTTCCTTTTCCGGTGCTTCGGAATGGAAGATCCCTTCGGACGCGATGGAGACAGACATCAGAACGAAAATTGTTCCGAGCAGCGCCCCCACGGCCGTATTGACGTATGAATTCATCTGCAATGCTCCCCTTGCAGCCGGCAGACCATAAACCGGACCATCTTGAAATCGCGCGGAACCTATGTCTTTTGGTTGATCGTTGCAACTGTCTAAATGGTCTTGTGCGTGAGACTTTTTGACACTTTCCAGCCCGGAATAGAAGGCCCGAACAATGAGTGATTCAAATTTAGACGGCGTGCTCGTATTGATCCCGGCGCGCATGGCCTCCACACGGCTTCCGGGCAAGCCGCTGGCCGATATTTGCGGTCTGCCGATGATCGTCCAGGTGGCGTTGCGTGCCAGGGAGGCAGCCATCGGCCGCGTCGTCGTCGCCGTCGACGACGCCCGAGTATTCGATGCGGTGGCCGCCGCCGGCTTCGAAGTCGTCATGACCCGCACGGATCACCAATCGGGTTCCGATCGGATCTTTGAGGCGCTGACGAAAGTCGATCCGGACGGAAAGGCGAAATTCATCGTCAACGTCCAGGGCGATCTGCCGACGATCGATCCGGAAACGGTGCGCGCGGCGTTGCGCCCTCTCGAGAACGAGGCGGTCGATATCGGGACGCTGACGACCGAAATCGACAATGAGGAGGACAGGACCGCGCCGCATATCGTGAAGATCGTCGGTTCGCCGATTTCCGACACCCGGCTGCATGCGCTCTACTTCACGCGCGCAACCGCCCCTTACGGTAGGGGACCGCTCTACCACCATATCGGCCTTTATGCCTATCGGCGGGCGGCGCTCGAACGGTTCGTCTCGCTCGGCCCCTCGACGCTCGAACGGCGCGAATCGCTGGAGCAATTGCGGGCGCTGGAGGCCGGCATGCGCATCGACGCCGAGATCGTTGACACGGTTCCGCTCGGTGTCGATACTCCCGCCGACCTCGAAAAAGCGCGGCGCATCCTCTCCGCAAAGTTGAACTGACGGAACCATCATGAACATCAAGACCAACAGGATCGCCTTCCAGGGCGAATTCGGCGCCAATTCCGACATGGCCAGCCGCGACATGTTTCCGACCATGGAGCCGCTGCCCTGCCAGACCTTCGAGGATGCGTTCACGGCGGTCGACAACGGCGACGCCGATATCGCGATGATCCCGATCGAGAACACGATTGCCGGGCGCGTCGCCGATATCCACCATCTGCTGCCGGAGTCGCGGCTGCATATTATCGGCGAATATTTCATGCCGATCCGCTTCCAGCTGATGGTGCTGCCCGGTGTCACCAAGGACGAGATCCGCACGGTGCACAGCCATATCCACGCACTCGGCCAATGCCGCAAGATCGTTCGCGCCAATGGCTGGAAGCCGGTGATCGCCGGCGATACGGCAGGGGCGGCAAAGCTGGTGAAGGAAACCGGCGACCGCTCGATGGCCGCCTTGGCACCGCGCCTTGCCGCCGATCTGTACGGGCTCGAGATCATCGCCGAAAATGTCGAGGATACGGAAAACAATGTGACCCGTTTCGTCGTCCTGTCCCGCGACGAGGAATGGGCGCAACGGAATTCGGCGGAAGAAAAGGTCGTCACCACCTTCGTCTTCAACGTCCGCAACATTCCGGCCGCGCTCTACAAGGCGCTTGGCGGCTTTGCCACCAACAACATCAACATGACGAAGCTGGAAAGCTACCAGCTCGGCGGAAAATTTGTGGCGACGCAGTTTTACGCCGATATCGAAGGCCATCCGAACGATCCGAACGTGCGCCGGGCATTGGAGGAACTGCGGTTCTTCTCCGAGAAAGTCCGCATCCTCGGCGTCTACAAGGGGCATGCGATGCGAGGCCTGCTGTAAGGCAAGCCCGCAACTCGCCTGAATTATTTATCCGGCTCACAGACACGCAGCCGATGCCCATCCGGGTCGAGCACGACGAAGGTCGGGCCGAAATCCAGTTCGGTCAGTTCCTGGGCGATCGGCAGACCGCGCTGGCGCCAGTCTTCATAATGCCTGGCGACGGCATTTTCTCCCGCGACCATGAACGCCACTTCGCCTCGATTGCCGATGGCGGAGGGCTGCGGCTCGACCTTGCTGCGCCGCCAGAGGCCGAGCGTGAAGCCGCCCTCAAGCGGAAAGGCGACGAAATTCGGCGCTTCCACGGCCGGTTCGCGGTTCAAGAGGTTCCGGTAGAAGCTGGCGCTTTCGCCCGGGTCCTTGACGTAAAGAATGATGAGGTTGGGGCTGGTCATTTCGGTTCTCCCGTTGTTTACGAATTGCGCCGCGAGAGATCTCGTCTGCTGACAATGAATGGCAGCAGACTACCGAGGGCGTTGCGATCGCAACGCCCCGTTCTCGTCGGGCAGAATGTTGATAAGGATGGGCGGCCTAAAGTGGTCGCGCATGTCGTTGTCGCAAACCGCTGCACACTTTTGTGCGATATGCTTTAGAGCGGAAAACGGTCCTCGCGGCGCGGGTCGCGTCCGTCGATGAAGCCGAGGTCGCGCTTCCGGTAATCCGGTGTCGCTTCAAGGTCGAGGCCGGTGCGGTCTCCTCTGCGAAATCGGAAAATGTTCATGACCAGGTGCAGCAGGCCGGAGCGCGCTGACTGGTGGACATCGGCAAAAGTCTCGGCCGAAATGACATCGGCAAAGGACTCAGCCGCAAAACGGTCGTTAGTGAAATGAATGGCTGGAGGCGTTACCATGATCAGTACTCCTTCCTGGTGAAGTGTACTGATAATAACTCCATCTGCTGACAGTTTATGGCAGCAGCGTTCAGTTCTCGACCGGTACGTCCTGCGTCTCGCGCCATTCCTTGAGGAGCACCGTGCGGCGGCGCGGATAACGCACCTCGTGCAAGGCCATATCGATGATGCGATCGGTGCGGAAATGGCGAAAATCCTGGCGCAGTTCGCACCAGGCCATGAGGACGCGCACATGCTCGAAATAGCCGAGCGCGAAAGGCCAGACGCGGCGGCGCGAGATACGACCCTGCTCGTCGCCATAATGCAGCTCGAGGATACGCTCCAGGCGGATCGCCTTGCGGATGGCCGAAACGTCAGCCTTGTCCTCGTCCCTGCGTTTGGGACCGACGAACAGCGCTGCCGAATCGACCATCTCGCGCATATCGGCCGGCAGCACGGCGGCAATCTTGGCCAGTGCGTCGGCGCCGGCGCCGGCAAGGCGCGGCTCGGCGGCGCGGGCCACCCAACGCGAGCCGAGCACCAATGCCTCGAGCTCTTCTTCGGAAAACATCATCGGCGGCAGCATAAAGCCGGGCTTCAGCACGTAGCCGATGCCGGCTTCGCCTTCGATCATCGCGCCCTGGGCCTGCAGGCTGGCAATATCGCGATAGAGCGTGCGCAGGCTGACGCCGGTCTCCTGGGCGAGCACGGTTCCAGTCACCGGCCGCCGGTAACGCCGGAGCGTCTGGAGCAGCGTCAGCAGCCGTTCCGAGCGGGCGACCGGCATGACGCTACCGCTTCCACTCCACCCAGTCGCGCATCAGGCGGTGGGCGATCGCCCCTTTCGGCGGCGAGGCCTTGCCTGTCGCGCTCGGGCGTTCCAGCATCTCGATCGTTTCCTCGCGGGTGAACCAGCGGCAATCCTCCAGCTCGGTCTCGTCGCGGCTGATCTCGGTGGATTTCGCCTCGGCATAACAGCCGATCATCAAGGAATGCGGCATCGGCCAGGGCTGCGAGGCGTGATAGCGGATGCGGCCGGTTCGGATACCCGATTCCTCCAGCGTTTCGCGGCGCACGGCGTTCTCGATGGTTTCGCCGGGCTCGAGGAAGCCGGCCAGACAGGAATACATGCCGGGCGCGAAATGCGGACTGCGGCCGAGCAGGCAGAGGTCGCGCTGCTCGTCAACCGTTAGCATGATGACGACGGGGTCGGTGCGGGGGAAGATCACGTGTTCGCAGGCGGCGCAGACGCGCTTGTAGCCGCCGATGTGGATCTCCATCGCCGAGCCGCAGCGGCCGCAGAAGCGGTTATCGCCGTTCCAGCGGATGAGGCTTGCGGCCTGGGCGAATTCCCCGAGCAACACCTCGTCGATCAGCATTTCGCGAAACAGCGTGCGGCCGTCTGCAGGCTTGTAATGGCTGGTGAGGTCGTCGGCGTCGATGCCGACGGGAACGGCAAGGCGCGGCTCGCCGGTCTTGCGGTAGCCGAGAAGCACCGTTTCATCCCAGTCCGGCTGCAATTCCTGCAGTTCATAGCGGGCAAAGAGCGGATCGAGTACCTGGCCGTCATGCTTCAGCACCAGCTTATCTCTGGCGAAGGCGAAAATATGGGTACCCTCCTTGGCCAGCGCCTTTTCGACGGATTGTTCGTCGCGATGCTCGGAATCGCGATTGAGGTCGTTGGCGGCAAAGGCCGTGAGATTGCTGGGTTCCGGATGCGGCACATCCGAATCGAAAAGCGAATGACTCATGATGAAAGGGCTTCCCGCAGCTTCGCTGTAAATTCGTCTCTCTTTCCGTCCTCGTAGGGCTCCGCGCGCCCGAAGCCCCAGACGGGACCCGGCCAGTTGGCATCGCCTTCGAAGCGGGCAATGACATGAACATGAAGCTGGCGGACGATATTGCCAAGAGCCCCGACGTTGATTTTTGTCGCGCCGGTGATCTCCTTCAGCGCCTTGGCGACCAGCTCCGTCTCGAAGGTAAGCAGCACCTGGTCGAGCGGCGTCAGCTCGAAGATTTCGGTGATATCGGCCCGGCGCGGCACGAGAATGAGCCACGGCCAGCGGGCATCCCTCGACAATCTCAGATCGCAGAGACCGGTGACCATGATGCTGACGCTGTCATTTTCCAGCCGAGGGTCGAGCGCGAAACCTTTCAAAGGGCATTCTCCTCATGTTTTCCAACGACTAGCAGTTTTTTTGCATGTTGGCTTGCTTTTGATGACGATATTGCCGATATGTGCATCCGGGAGGTTGGTGGTGGACGAGCCACTCGCCAACCGGGTCAGATCCGGAAGGAAGCAGCCCTAACGAGCCCGGCACGGGTCATCGTGCCAGCCTCCCACCTTCTCTCCACGAAGTGCCCGACGATCCGGGCGACAAGCAGGGCGATGAGCGACACCGAGCGACAATCAAAAGATGCCGCCTCGACGGGCACCGGATACCGGGTGCTGGCTCGCAAATACCGCCCCAAGGATTTCACGGACTTGATGGTCGGCCAGGAGCCGATGGTCCGCACTCTCACCAACGCCTTCGAAACCGGCCGCATCGCGCAGGCCTATATGCTGACCGGCGTGCGCGGCGTCGGCAAGACGACGACGGCGCGCATCCTGGCGCGGGCGCTGAACTACAAGACATCGGAGATCGACAAGCCGACGATCGACCTTCGCACGCCCGGCGAGCACTGCCAGGCGATCATGGAAGGCCGGCATGTCGACGTGATCGAGATGGATGCCGCCTCCCATACCGGTATCGACGATATCCGCGAGATCATCGAGCAGGTGCGCTACCGCCCGGTTTCGGCGCGCTACAAGGTCTATATCATCGACGAAGTGCACATGCTGTCGACGCAGGCCTTCAACGGCCTGTTGAAGACGCTGGAAGAGCCGCCGGAGCATGTGAAGTTCATCTTCGCCACCACCGAAATCCGCAAGGTGCCGATCACCGTGCTGTCGCGCTGCCAGCGTTTCGACCTGCGCCGCATCAGCGCCTCCGATCTCGTCGGGCTGTTCACGACAATCGCGGCCAAGGAAGGCATCGAGGCGGAACCGGACGCGCTGGCAATGATCGCGCGTGCGGCCGAAGGCTCGGCGCGCGACGGCCTGTCGCTGCTCGACCAGGCGATCGCTCATGGCGCAGGCGTCGTGCAGGCGGAAGCTGTGCGCGGCATGCTCGGCCTTGCCGATCGCGCCCGGATCGTCGATCTCTTCCAGCATATCGTCAAGGGCGATGTGGCTGCCGCCCTTAGCGAATTCCAGAACCAATACGAAGCCGGCGCCAACCCGGTGGTGGTGCTGACCGATCTTGCCGATTTCACCCATCTGGTGACGCGGCTGAAATATGTGCCGGATGCGGCCAACGATCCTTCGCTCAGCGAGGTCGAGCGCACCAAGGCGGCGGAATTCGCCAAGGGCGTTGCGGTGACGACGCTGTCACGCATCTGGCAGATGCTGCTCAAGGGCATTCCGGAAACGGAAGGCTCGTCGCGGACGGCAGGGGCCGCCGAGATGGTGCTGATCCGGCTTGCACATGCCGCCCATCTGCCGGCGCCCGAGGATGCGGCGCGGCGGCTTGCCGAATTTTCCGGCGACAATGCCGGCCCGCGACCCGCGGCTCCGCCGTCCGGCAATGGCGGCGGCAACGGGACACGGGTTTCCTATCAGAACAGTGTCACGGCGCGCGCGGCGGAAACCGCACCGAGCCAGCCACAGCCTTCCGCACCGGTGGCGATGCTGCGTGCCGTGCCGAGCAGCCAGCCCGAAACGATGCCTGTCGGGCGGATCGAGCCAAAACCGGCGGAAGCATTAAAGCCGCTCGTCCCGGTCAATTCGGTCAATGATATCGTCAACCTCGCCACCGAGAAACGCGATCCGAAGCTGAAGGCGATGGTGCGCACCTTCCTGCGCCCGGTCAGGATTGAAGCCGGCCGGCTCGACGTCAGCCTGGCTCCCGGTGCGCCGACCACACTGCTCAACGAGCTTGCCGTCAAGCTGAAGGAATGGACCGGCATCCATTGGATCGTCAGCCTCAGCCGCGACGAGGGTCAGCCGACGCTTGTCGAAGCGGAGGCCAGGACCCGGGAGCAGCAGGTCATTGACGCCCGCCAGGACCCTGACGTGGCGGCAATCCTTGCACATTTTCCCGGTGCTAAGATCATCGACGTGCGCGTGCGGGCGCCCGAACCGGAGGAGGAAGGCGAGGCGACGCCGCCGGCCGCCGCCGAATCCGAGGAAGGTGACATCCTGCCGGGCGACGACATAGAATTCTAAAGTTTCAACAAGGAGCGAGACGATGCGCGACATCATGGGCATGATGGGCAAAGTCAAGGAAATGCAGGCCAAGATGGAGCAGATGCAGGCGGAGATCGCCGAGCTCTCCGCCGAAGGCAAAGCGGGCGGCGGTCTCGTCGCCGTCGTCATCACGGGCAAGGGCGAGCTGAAGAGCCTGAAGATCGACCCGTCGCTGTTTAAGGAAGACGATGTCGAGATCCTCGAGGATCTGATCGTCGCCGCTCACAAGGACGCCAAGGACAAGGCCGAGGCGCTTGCCGCCGAAAAGACCAAGGCGCTTACCGCCGGCCTGCCGATCCCGCCCGGCTTCAAGCTGCCGTTCTGAGGCGGCCCACATATCAAGGTGTAAAGTGTGATCTAGTGCGCTTCGTCGGCTTGAGATTCCAGCATGGCCCTAAGCTTGTAGTGAATTGGGGCCGCGAGATATCGCGCCCGATCTGCCCCCTGAAGCCTTCGGCCGAAGTTCTCCATTAGCTCGGGCATCGTAATCTTGTCTCCCGAAAAAGACGTGTATTCCATCGGCATTCCGGGCTCGACCACGCCGCCCCGGATGACGCGGCAATAGATGCCGGGGCGGGCGGCGCCGGTGTAACGCTTGACGAATTTCGGATCGGCCATCCTGGCGGCGAAGGTGGCGCAGGGCATACGGCATGATGTGACTTCGAGGACGAGATCGCCGGCGAGGAAACGATCGCCGACGGCGACGTCGCGATTGTCGAGATTCGATATCACCATGTTTTCGCCGAACGTGCCGGGTTCATAAGGCCCGCCGAGCTCCCTGCTCCACCAGTCGAGCGTCAGCGATCCCTCGACATAAACAGCCTGGTCGACGCCGCCATGGTGTTTGCGGTTGCAGATGGCATCGCCGACAAGACCATCGGCACCGATGATCACCGCGCCATTGACGGCATGTTTGAAGATGCCGGTCTTGTCGCTCTTGCCCAGCAGTCTTTCCGGATTGCCGGTGCACAGCGCCAGGATTTTCATGGGATGGCCAATCCTTCCGCGATTCCGTTTCCGTTCCATATCAGTTAAGAACGGCGCATGGCAAAACGAGTCACCGGCCCCGAAATCGAAAAACTCATCCAGCTTCTGGCGAAGGTGCCGGGCCTCGGGCCGCGCTCGGCGCGCCGGGCGGCACTGCATCTGATCAAGAAGAAGGACCAGCTGCTCGGCCCGCTGTCGAATGCGATGGGCGAAGCCTATGACAAGGTGAAGATCTGCTCGCGCTGCGGCAATGTCGATACGGTCGATCCCTGCATTGTCTGCACCGACACGCAACGCGATCAATCCGTCATCATCGTCGTCGAGGACGTATCGGATCTCTGGGCGCTGGAGCGGGCAGGCGCAATGAACGCCGCCTATCACGTGCTCGGCGGCACGCTGTCGCCGCTCGACGGGGTCGGTCCTGAGGATCTCAATATTCGCGGGCTAATCGACAGGGTCGGCGAAGGCGGCATCCGGGAACTGATTATCGCGGTCAATGCCACGGTCGAGGGACAGACGACGGCGCACTATATCACCGACCAGCTGCAGGGGCTCGACGTGAAGATCACGCGCCTGGCGCATGGCGTGCCGGTCGGCGGTGAGCTCGACTATCTCGACGAGGGCACGCTTGCAGCCGCACTTCGGGCGCGGACGGTGATATAGGGAGGCTTGCGTATGTTGCACCATACCCCCCTCTGCCCTGCCGGGCATCTCCCCCACAAGGGGGGAGATCGGCTAGAGGCACGCTCATCCGTTCCTCGCGTTTCGACGCTTCAGTACGTGCGACGGTTGCTAAGGGCAAAGCATCGCCTGTTTCCGATCTCCCCCCCTGTGGGGGAGATGCCCGGCAGGGCAGAGGGGGGTGGGCCGCGGCAGGTCATATCGATTATCCTTATACTCGTGACCGCTCTGATGCCTCTGCCCGCCCTCGCCGCCTCCAAAGCCGATGTCGAGGCGCAGTTCGAGACATGGGTGCAGAGCGACCTCTGGCCGGAAGCGAAGGCGAACGGCATTTCGGAGAAGGTCTTTCAAGCCGCTTTCTCCGGCATCACGCTGAACTGGAACCTGCCCGATCTCGCTCCGCCGGGTTTCCCGCCGCCAAAGGAGCAGAAGCAGACGCAGGCCGAATTTTCTTCGCCGGCTCCCTATTTCAACGAAGAGCGACTGAAGAAGCTTGCCGCAACGGGACGCGGCTTTGCCGCCCAATACGGCTCGACGCTGAAGCGGATCGAAAAGACCTATGGCGTGCCGGGCTCGATCGTGCTGGCCATCTGGGGCCGTGAGACCGGCTTTGGTGCGGCGAAGATCCCGAATTCGGCGATCGAGGTGCTGGCGACCAAGGCCTTCATGTCGACGCGCAAGGAGATGTTCCGCACCGAGCTGGTGGCCGCACTCCATATTCTCGACGGCGGCGACGTCACACCTGCCGATTTCAAGGGGTCATGGGCAGGCGCGCTCGGCCAACCGCAGTTCATGCCGACGAGCTATCTAAAATATGCCGTGGATTTCGATGGCGACGGTCACCGCAATATCTGGACTTCGGTGCCCGATACGCTCGCCTCCATCGCCAATTTTCTGGTCAAGAAAGGCTGGCAGCGCGACCGCGACTGGGGCTTCGAGGTGTCGATACCGGAGGCGGTCTCCTGCGCGCAGGAGGGACCCGATCTGGCAAAGCCGCTGTCGGACTGGGCCTCGCTCGGCATCGACCGCAGCTCGGGCAAAGGCTTTCCCTCCGGCGAGATGAAGGCTGAGGGCATGATGCTGGTGCCCGCCGGCCGCGACGGGCCGGAATTCATCGTCACGCCGAATTTCTACATCATCAAGGAATACAATAATTCCGATCTCTACGCGCTCTATATCGGCAATCTTGCCGACCGGATCGCCTATAATGGCGGCGCCTTTCAAGGCAGATGGGGCGATGTCGGCAAGATGTTGCGCTCGGATGTCGCCGCCATGCAGAAAGCGCTGGAACGGCAGGGCTATGATGTCGGCGGATCCGACGGTCTGCCGGGCTACAAGACGCGGCGTTCGATCGGCCAGTGGCAGGCAAAGAACGGCATGAAGCCGACATGTTTTCCCGAGGCTGCGATGAAGGGCAAGCTGAAGTAATCGGCTTCGGAGCGGTTCAGTTTTCATGGAAGCACAGAACCGCTCTTATTTTTGTTTTACGCAATTCCCGGCAAAATCGCTTCACACTTTTCCAGGAATTGCTTCAGAGGTTGCGTTTCAAACCTTCATGGCTGGCGACGAAACCGAGCTTCTCGTAGAAGCGGATCGCATCCCCTCGCGTCTTGTCCGATGTCAGCTGCACGAGGCCGCAGCCACGCTCGGCGCATTGGGCGATCGCCCATTCGATGAAGTGGGCGCCGAGGCCAGAGCCGCGACGATCGCTTGCGACACGCACGCTTTCGATCTGGCCGCGCCACATGCCTGTCCTCGAAAGACCGGGAACAAAACTCAGCTGCAGGCAGCCGACGACCCGATCGGTCGCGTCGCTTGCGACGGCCAGAAGCTGATTGGCGTCCGCCTCGATCGCGGCAAAGGCCGAGAGATAACGCGCGTCGACAGGATCCGAAACGATCTCCCTGGTGCCGCCGAGATCGTCATCGGCCAGAAGCCGGACGATGGCGGCAAGATCGGATTGCCGGGCGAGCCTGAATCTACACATGCTTGATCTCTGCATAGCTGGTCTCAATGATGCAGATCGATCGGCGTCTTGTGGAAGACGTCGTCGCCCGGTGGAATGGCCTGACGTTCGATCATGCGGTGGACATGCAGCGGACCTTCGCCGCGGTGAAGCGCACGAAGCCTGTCGGTGTTTTCGGCATCGGCCTGCGTGCGCCGCTGGTTGTGTCTTATGTATTCGACCCAGGTCGGCGTGTGGTAGGTTTCCGTCCAAAGGCTGGGATTTTCGAGATCACGCATCAGCGCCCAGTTGCGGGCGCCATCGCGGATGCGGATACGGCGGCGTTCGCCCATCAATTCCATGAACTCGGCAAGGTCGTCATCTCCGATCTCGTAATCAACCTGGATGACGATCGGGCCGCTGCGCGGCGTGATGTCGAGACTGAGGGCCGGTTCGGTGAAGCGGTTCAGCGGGTCGAGATTGAGCGAGGCGAAGGCCGGCATCGAAAAACGCAGGCCGATGGCGATGCCGAGCAGCATGACGACGGATGACATCAGCAGCGCATCGGCAACGCCGTAGCGATCGGCAGCGATGCCCCACAGCCAGCTGCCGCCGGCGATGCCGCCGAAGGTGACGGTCTGATAAAGCGACAGCGCCCGGCCGACCACCCAGCGCGGCGTCGAAAGCTGGACGATGGTGTTGAAGAGCGAAAGTGCGGAGACCCAGCAGGCGCCGGAAACGAGCAGTCCGGCAGACGTGAGGACGGCACTCGGGCTGAAGGCCGCGATGACAGCACTCAGTGCAAAGCCGGCAAAAGAGAGGCGGATGATCATCTCGCTGGAAAGCACCTGGCGAAGCCTGGCATTCAGCACCGCGCCGCCGATCGCGCCGATACCGAAGGCGCCGAGCATGAAACCATAAGTCAGCGGGCCGCCGGCAACAAGATCGAGGGCGACGACCGGTAGCAGCGCCAGGATCGAGCTGGCGCCGATGCCGAAGAGCAGCCCTCTGACGAGGACCTTTTCGAGATTGGGCGACATCGAGACATAACGCAGGCCGGCAAAGATGGCGCTGCCGAGCGCCTCCCGCGGCAGGGTCGAGATAGGGGCGGCTGGCCGCCAGCGCAGCAGGGCATAGATCAAGGCGAGGTAGCTCAGCGTGTTCACCGCGAAGGCCGCGGCCGCGCCGGCAGCAGCGACGATGACGCCGCCGATTGCCGGGCCGACGCTGCGGGTGATGTTGAAACCCATGCTGTTCAGCGTGACCGCGGCCGGCAGATCGGCGCGCGGCACCATGTCGCCGACCGAGGCCTGCCAGGAGGGATTGTTGAGCGCGGTGCCGCAGCCGATCAGGAAGGTGAAGAAGAGCAGCAGCCAGGGCGTGATCCAGCCGAGAAGGGCGGAGGCCGTCAGCAGCGCCGAGACCGTGAGCATCATGCACTGCGCCGTCAGCATGACCCGGCGGCGGTCATAATTGTCGGCCAGAGCGCCCGATATCAGCGAAAACAACATGATCGGCAGCGCCGTCGAGGTCTGCACCAGCGCGACCATGTCCTCCGACGCGGTAATCGTCGTCATCATCCAGGCGGCGCCGACCGCCTGGATCAGGCCGCCGAAATTGGAGGAAAGGCTCGCAAACCAGATGGTGCGGTAGGTATCGTGCCGCAAAGGCGCCAATGTCGACGAAGTGTAGGCCACGATTTCTCCCGCTTTTGTTATTGCGCGCCAACGGCAATATATGCGCAAGACCGGCGCTGGCCATAGGCCTCATCACGTCACCGGAAGCGAATTGGCCGAATCGGTCGCAGACCTTGCAATTTCGGAAAAACCCGACTATATGCCTCTCAAATTCTTGATCGCTTGATGAAGAGTGGGCCGCAAGGACCCGCTCTTTTTTATTACCGCGATCGCTTAAACAGCATGAAATTGCGAGGAGCGCACCGCTTGTCGGACATGACAAACGCAGACAACGAACTTGAGCCGCGGCTGATTACCGAAACCGGGCTCGACCAGCGTCTTGCCGATATCATCGAACCCGTTCTCGTCGGCATCGGCTTTAGGCTTATCCGCGTCCGTATGCTGAACCAGAACGGCGCGACGATGCAGGTTATGGCCGAACGCAACGACGGCACGATGTCGGTTCAGGATTGCGAAGAAGTCTCGATGGCGATTTCTCCCGTCCTTGATGTGGAAGATCCGATCGATAAAGAGTATCATCTGGAAGTGTCTTCGCCCGGCATCGACCGTCCGATGGTGCGGAAATCCGATTTCGTCCGCTGGCAGGGCCACCTTGTGAAATGCGAGACGTCGATCTTGATCGACAATCGCAAGCGCTTCCGCGGCAAGATCGTCGAAGCAGGCGCAGATGGTTTCACGCTCGAGCGTGACCAGGTTGCCTATGGGGAAGAGCAGAAGGTCACCATTCCCTTCACGGCGCTTAGCGATGCGAAGCTCATTCTGACCGACGACCTGATCCGCGATGCGTTGCGCGCCGACAAGCTGGCGAAAGCCCAGGCCGCCAACCAGAACGAAGCAGACGGCGAAGAATAACCGATCAACAGACCGCTCCAGGGACGGGAACCCTGGAGTAAAGACGGAGAAACAAGACAATGGCAGTCAGTGCGAACCGGCTCGAACTTCTGCAGATCGCAGATGCAGTGGCGCGCGAAAAAGTCATCGACCGCGAGATCGTGCTGGCCGCAATGGCCGATGCCATCCAGAAGGCGGCACGCTCCCGTTACGGCACCGAGTCCAACATCCGAGCCGACATCAATCCGAAGACCGGCGAAATCCGTCTGCAGCGCCTGCTCGAAGTCGTCGAGAAGGCCGAGGATTATTCGACGCAGATCCCGCTGGAACTTGCCCGCGACCGCAATCCGGACGCCGCACTCGGCGACTTCATCGCCGATCCGCTGCCGCCGATGGATTTCGGCCGTATCGCCGCACAGTCGGCCAAGCAGGTGATCGTCCAGAAGGTCCGCGAAGCCGAGCGTGACCGCCAGTTCGACGAATTCAAGGATCGCGTCGGCGAAATCGTCAACGGTACCGTCAAGCGCGTCGAATACGGCAACGTCATCGTCGATCTCGGCCGTGGCGAAGGCATCATCCGCCGCGACGAAATGATCCCGCGCGAAAACGTCCGCTATGGCGATCGCGTCCGTGCATACGTCTATGATGTCCGTCGCGAGCAGCGCGGCCCGCAGATCTTCCTGTCGCGCACCCATCCGCAGTTCATGGTGAAACTCTTCACCATGGAAGTGCCGGAGATTTACGACGGCATCATTCAGGTGAAGTCGGTCGCCCGCGATCCGGGTTCGCGCGCCAAGATCGCGGTGATCTCGAACGACAGCTCGATCGATCCGGTCGGCGCCTGCGTCGGTATGCGCGGCTCGCGCGTCCAGGCCGTCGTCGGCGAGCTCCAGGGCGAGAAGATCGACATCATCCCGTGGAGCCAAGACCCGGCGACCTTCGTCGTCAATGCCCTGCAGCCGGCCGAAGTCGCCAAGGTCGTTCTTGACGAGGATGCCGAGCGTATCGAAGTTGTCGTTCCCGACGAGCAGCTGTCGCTTGCGATTGGCCGCCGCGGCCAGAACGTCCGCCTCGCCTCGCAGCTGACCGGCTGGGATATCGACATCATGACGGAGGCCGAGGAATCGGAGCGCCGCCAGAAGGAATTCAACGAGCGCACCAACCTGTTCATGGATTCGCTCGATGTCGACGAGATGGTCGGCCAGGTTCTGGCTTCGGAAGGTTTTGCCGCGGTTGAAGAACTGGCTTATGTCGATCTCGACGAAATCTCTTCGATCGACGGTTTCGACGAGGAGACGGCGCAGGAAATCCAGCAGCGTGCCCGCGAATTCCTCGAGCGTCTCGAAGCCGAGATGGACGAAAAGCGCAAGGCGCTCGGTGTTCAGGACGAACTGCGTGAAATTAACGGCATGACCGCCCAGATGATGGTGGCGCTCGGCGAAGATGGCATCAAGACGATCGAAGACTTTGCCGGCTGCGCTGCCGACGATCTCGTCGGCTGGTCGGAACGCAAGAACGGTGAAACGAAGAAGTTCGAAGGGCTGTTCTCGAAGTTCGACGTCTCGCGCGTCGAAGCAGAACAGATGATCGTCCAGGCCCGCCTTTCGGCCGGCTGGATCACGCAAGAGGACCTGGCGAAGGGGACCGAAGAAGAGGTCACCGAAGCCGAACAAGAAGCATGATGACCGCGCATGAACCGGACGCTCCTCTCGAGGACGACGATCTTGCAGGTTATGACGTGAACGGACGCATGTGCATCGTGACGCGCGAAAGCGGATCGGCGGAAGAGCTGATCCGCTTCGTCGCCGCTCCCGATGGAACAGTTGTCGCCGATCTGAAGCGCGAGCTTCCGGGGCGCGGATGCTGGGTGAAAATCGACCGGTCGCTGGTCGACAGGGCGGTGGCGAAGAAGCTCTTCGCCCGCGCGCTGAAGACGGATGTAAAGGCGGCGGACGATCTCGGCGCGAGTGTCGATCGGCTGCTCGCGGCGCAATTGATGCAGATGATGAACATGGCGCGGAAAGCCGGCCAGTTCGTCAGCGGGTCCTCGAAAGTGGATGCCGCGGTCAGAAGCGGAGCAGCCCTTGCGGTGTTCCACGCGACTGGTGCAGCGGACGACGGCGTCCGGAAAATCGACCAGGCCCGCAAGGCCTGGCACCTCGGAATGGAGACCGAGGAGGAGATACCTTCCTTCCGTCTCTTCTCGGAGAGCGAAATGGAAGGCCTGATGGGCCAGAATGCTTTTATCCATGCCGCAGTGCTTGCAGGGCAGGCGGGTGAAGGTGTAGTGAAGCGCGCAAAGATGCTCGAACAGTACCGTATTGGCGGTCAGTCCCGGGCAGCGGGCGGCGCTGGCCGGCAAAAACAATGAGGCGGTCACCGGCATCGGCCGGTCCCGTCCTCATTGATCGACAGTATTGAACGACAGGGTCTGATCTAGTCATCGCTCCCTGTCCGAAGGAACGGGAACGAATGACCGATAGTAACGACGACAAGACAATCAGCGTAGCGGGCAAAAAGACACTCACTCTGAAACCATCGGGGATGAGCCAGGGTACCGTTCGCCAGGATATGGGTCGAGGTCGCACCAAGGCGGTCGTCGTCGAGACCCGTAAGCGGCGCCCGATGCGCCCGGAAGACGAAAAGCCGATCACACCCGTCGCTCCGGCGGCCCCCGTCCGCGCAGCCGAACCGGCGCCCGCACCCGTGCAGGCGCGTCCGCAGCAGCCGACGCCGGCTCCGCGGGTTCAGCAGGGCAACAACAACCAGACGAACCAGCGTCCGCTGCCGTCCCACCAGCCGCCGCGCCAGAACGATCGTCCGCGCCCGGTGGTGCTGAACCATCTGTCGCCGGAAGAGATGGACGCCCGCCGCCGCGCGCTTGCCGACTCTCAGGCGCGTGACGCCCAGGATGCGATCCGCCGCGCCGAGGAAGAAAAGCGCCGTGCCGCCGAAGAGGTTATCCGCAAGGCGGCCGAAGCGGAAGAAGCTACCCGCAGGGCCGCTGAAGAGGCTATCCGGCAGGCTGAAGCACCCGCTGTTGCTGAATCCGCAGCCGCAGAACCGGCTCCGGCCGAAGCACGCACCGACGCGGCACGGCCGCAGCAGCCCGCATCGTCGGCACCGGCCGCACGCCGTCCCGACGCGGCTGGAGCACCTGCCGCCCGTCCGGCACCCGGCGCTGCCGTCCCCGGTGCCGTTCGCGGCCGTCGCGACGAAAAGGAAGAAGACGATCGTGGCGCCGCGCGCGGCGGTCCTGTCCGTGGCCGCGTCGTTCGCCCGGAACCGGCAAAGCCGGTCACGACTCGTCCGAAGACGGATGAAGAGCGCCGTCGCGGCAAGTTGACGATCACCACTGCCAACGTCGACGGCGAGGACAATGCCCGTGGTCGTTCGCTCTCGGCGATGCGTCGCCGGCAGGAGAAGTTCCGCCGCGGTCAGATGCAGGAAACCCGCGAGAAGATCTCCCGCGAAGTGGTTCTGCCCGAGACCATCACCATTCAGGAACTGTCGCAGCGCATGTCCGAACGCGCCGTCGACGTCATCAAGTACCTGATGAAGGAAGGCCAGATGATGAAGCCAGGCGACATCATTGACGCCGACCTTGCCGAAATCATCGCCGGCGAATTCGGTCATACGGTCAGGCGCGTGTCGGAATCCGACGTCGAACTCGGCATCTTCAACGTGTCCGACGACGATGGCGAACTGGTTTCCCGCCCGCCCGTCGTTACCATCATGGGCCATGTCGACCACGGCAAGACCTCGCTGCTCGACGCCATCCGCCATGCCAACGTGGTCTCCGGCGAAGCCGGTGGCATCACCCAGCATATCGGCGCCTATCAGGTGGAGCAGAACGGTCAGAAGATCACCTTCATCGATACGCCCGGCCACGCCGCTTTCACGGCAATGCGTGCCCGCGGTGCGCAGGCGACGGATATCGCGATCCTGGTCGTCGCAGCCGACGACAGCGTGATGCCGCAGACGATCGAATCGATCAACCACGCCAAGGCGGCCGGTGTTCCGATCATCGTTGCGATCAACAAGGTCGACAAGCACGAGGCTGATCCGCAGAAGGTTCGCAACCAGCTGCTGCAGCACGAAGTCTTCGTGGAATCCATGGGCGGTGAAGTGCTTGACGTCGAGGTTTCGGCCAAGACCGGCAAGAACCTCGACAAGCTGCTCGAGGCGATCCTGCTGCAGGCGGAAATTCTCGATCTCAAGGCCAATGCGAACCGGACCGCGGAAGGTACTGTCATCGAAGCCCAGCTCGACCGCGGTCGCGGTTCGGTCGCGACCGTGCTCGTCCAGAAGGGCACGCTGCGTCCGGGCCAGATCATTGTCGCCGGCGACGTCTGGGGCCGCGTGCGCGCTCTCGTCACCGACAAGGGCGACCATGTGAAGGAAGCAGGTCCGGCAACGCCGGTCGAGGTGCTCGGTCTGTCCGGTACGCCGCAGGCGGGCGACAAATTCGCCGTCGTCGAAAGCGAAAGCCGCGCCCGCGAAATCTCGGAATATCGTCAGCGTCTGGCCCGCGACAAGGCGGCTGCCCGCCAGTCGGGACAGCGCGGTTCGCTGGAACAGATGATGATGCAGCGCCAGAGCGTCGGCATCAAGGAGTTCCCGCTGGTCATCAAGGGTGACGTGCAGGGCTCGATCGAAGCGATTGCCGGCGCACTGGAGAAGCTCGGCACCGACGAAGTCCGCGCCCGCATCGTCCATTCGGGTGCCGGCGGCATCACCGAGTCGGATATCTCGCTCGCCGAAGCCTCGAACGCGGCCATCATCGGCTTCAACGTTCGTGCGAATACGCAGGCACGCCAGTTCGCTGAGCGCGAAGGCATCGAAATCCGCTACTACAACATCATCTACGACCTCGTGGATGACGTGAAAGCAGCGATGTCGGGCCTCCTGTCTCCGGAACGGCGCGAAACCTTCATCGGCAATGCCGAGATCCTCGAGGTGTTCAACATCACCAAGGTCGGCAAGGTCGCAGGCTGCCGAGTCGTCGAAGGCAAGGTCGAACGTGGTGCGGGCGTCCGCCTCATCCGCAACGACGTCGTCGTTCACGAAGGCAAGCTCAAGACCCTCAAGCGCTTCAAGGACGAAGTGTCCGAAGTGCCGATGGGTCAGGAATGCGGCATGGCCTTCGAAAACTACGAGGACATGCGCGCCGGCGATGTCATCGAGTGCTTCCGCGTCGAGCATATCACGCGCACGCTCTAAACTGCTGCGCCTGAACTTTTTCGAGAGCCATCCGCCAGCCGTCGGATGGCTTTCGAGCATCTGGCGACTTGACCTTTTCGACCAAAAGAGTCATGGACGCTCTCCTTTGACGGGTTCGATTCCCAGCCGCATTGGCAAATAGAGATAACAATGACCAGAGCAACTTCTTCCGCGCCTTCGCAGCGCATGCTGCGCGTTGGCGAACAGGTTCGCGCCGCTATCACCCAGGTGCTGCAGCGCGGCGAGGTGCGCGACGACGTCATCGAAGCGACCGTGATCTCGATCTCGGAAGTGCGCATGTCGCCGGACCTCAAGATCGCCACCGCTTATGTGACGCCGCTCGGCGTTTCCGACCACAGCACCGTCATCGAGGCGTTGAACCGCAATGCAAGGTTCATCCGCGGCCGGCTCGGGCAGCAGCTTCGGCAGATGAAGTACATGCCGGAAGTGCGCTTCCGCGACGATACCAGCTTCGACAATTACAAGAAGATCGACGAGCTGCTGCGTTCGCCCGAGGTGAGCCGCGACCTCGACGGCGATAATGACGAACAATAAACAGAAGAGACGCATGTCCAAACCACGTAAACCCAAGGGCCGGCCGATTTCCGGCTGGCTGATCCTCGACAAGCCGGTGGATTTCGGCTCGACGGAAGCCGTTTCCAAGATCAAGTGGCTCTACAAGGCTGAGAAGGCCGGTCATGCCGGCACGCTCGACCCGCTCGCCTCCGGCATGCTGCCGATCGCGCTCGGCGATGCGACGAAGACCGTTCCCTACGTAATGGACGGCCGCAAGATCTATGAGTTCACCGTGAGCTGGGGCGAGGAGCGGGCGACGGACGATCTCGAGGGCGAAGTGACTGAGAGCTCTGACAAACGCCCGAGCGAACAGCAGATCCGCGATATTCTGCCTCGATATATCGGCACCATCAGCCAGGTGCCGCCGCAGTTTTCCGCTATCAAGATATCCGGTGAACGGGCCTATGATCTGGCGCGCGAAGGCGAAACCGTCGAAATCCCCTCGCGTGAGGTCGATATCTTCCGGCTGACCTTGCTGGCCTGCCCGGACGCCAATAGCGCGCATTTCGAAGTGGAATGCGGCAAGGGCACCTATGTCAGGGCGCTGGCGCGCGATTTCGGCCGGGAGCTCGGCTGCTACGGCCACGTGTCGGGGCTGCGGCGCACCTTCGTCGCCCCTTTCGCGGAAGAGGCCATGGTGCCGCTCGCAGATCTCCTGGCACTGGAGGCGATCGAGGATATGGACGAGCGCCTGGCGGCCCTCGACGCGCTGCTGATCGACACCTGCGAAGCGCTATCGTCCCTGCCCCATCTCGTCATCAACGACGACCAGGCGCACCGGCTGAAGATGGGCAACCCGATCCTGGTGCGTGGCCGCGATGCGCCGATTGCCGAAAGCGAAGCCTATGCGACGGCCCGCGGCAGGCTGATCGCGATCGGCGAGATCGGCCAGGGCGAGTTTCGCCCGAAGCGGGTTTTCGCCTGAACCTGTTTGGGTTTGTGACAACGACAGAGATTGTCAGCCGGCAGCAATGCGGTATTTTCCCTGTCGGGCCATGGCGGCCCGACAGGGGAAGACTATGCGCGGAAATGTTATCGCAATCCTGACGTTCTTTTCGATGTTGCTTGCCGTCGCCGGCGCTCAATCCGCCGAGCGCTGGGCCGAGCTTCCGGCCTTTCCTTCAATGCCGGTGGCAAAGACGAGCGGCATGGCCGATGTCAACGACATCAAGATGTATTACGCCGAATATGGCGAAGGCGAACCTATCCTCTTCATCCATGGCGGTCTTGGAAATGCCGACGTCTGGGGTCACCAGGTCGCCGATTTTGCCAAGGATCATCTGGTCATCGTTGCCGACAGCCGCGGACATGGGCGCTCGACGCGCAGCCGGCAGCCCTTCGGTTACGACCTGATGACGTCTGACTACGTCGCGCTTCTCGACTATCTGAAGATCGACAAGGTGACGCTGGTGGGCTGGTCGGACGGTGGCATCATCGGCATCGACATGGCGATGAAACATCCGGAGAAACTAAGCCGCGTCGTCGCCCAGGCGGCCAACGTCACGACGGATGGCGTCAAAGACGACGTTTTGAAGAACAAGACCTTCCGCCACTACATCGAGGTTGCCGGCGACCAGTACAGGAAGCTTTCGCCGACGCCGACCGAATATGAAGCCTTCTCCAGGAAGATGTTCGAGATGTGGGCCACTCAGCCAGCCTGGACAGCCGCCGAGCTTGCGAAGATATCGGTGCCGGTCACGCTCGCTATCGGCGATCATGACGAGGCCGTAAAGCTCGACCATACGGAGATGATGGCGAAAGACATTCCCGGCGCCAAGCTGGTGATCCTGAAAGATGCCAGCCATTTCGCCATGCTGCAGGATCCCATAGGTTACGATGCGATGATCCGGGACGCCATGGCGGGCCGCTGAAAGCCGCTGCGGGAGCTCCCCTCTTTCCATTGCGGCTTATTTGGTTTATAGGCAGCGCCAGCGTCAGGTTTGCCTGCTCGCATTCACGGCCAAAGCTGGACGACATCCCGGCTTTTGGCGACTTTATCTCCTCCTCTTAGAAAGGATCACCCGATGTCGATCACTGCTGAGCGCAAGTCTGCGCTGATCAAGGAATATGCGACCGTTGAAGGCGATACCGGTTCTCCGGAAGTCCAGGTCGCGATCCTGACCGAACGCATCAACAACCTGACCGAACACTTCAAGGACCACAAGAAGGATAACCATTCCCGCCGTGGCCTGCTGACGATGGTTTCGAGCCGCCGCTCGCTTCTTGATTATCTCAAGAAGAAGGATGAAGGCCGCTATTCCAAGCTGATCACCAGCCTGGGTATCCGCCGCTAAGATTGTCCGGCGGGCGCTTTCCAAGCGCCCGCCGGATGTGTTTCGGGACGACGTTCCCGATGAAATGTTCCAGCCGCGCCCTATCTTTTAAGCGGTGGAAAGACCGGCAGACCCGGATGGGCCGGATCTGCCAAACCAACCGTTGACCTGTCATGGGGCAGGATTGCCGGATGCTTTCGGCCAAGGCTTATCAATGAGCTTTGGCCCGGTTTCTCAGGAACTTCTGAGGAAACCGAGGATGAAAAGCCTCCCGTTGTCTTGCCCGTGATACGTCACATTGATTGCGGTCGACTGTGCGCTGCGCCTTGATATCGGCGATGGCGCGTGCTCCCGCATTGAAGGACAAGACATGTTTGATACACACACAGTTGAAATCGAGTGGGCCGGCCGGCCGCTGAAGCTCGAAACCGGCAAGATCGCCCGTCAGGCCGACGGCGCGGTTCTCGCCACCTACGGCGAAACTGTCGTCCTCGCCACCGTCGTCTCGGCCAAGGCGCCGAAGGCGGGCCAGGACTTCTTTCCGCTCACCGTCAACTACCAGGAAAAGACCTACGCGGCCGGCAAGATTCCCGGCGGCTATTTCAAGCGCGAAGGCCGCCCGAGCGAAAAGGAAACCCTGGTTTCCCGCCTGATCGATCGCCCGATCCGCCCGCTTTTCCCTGAGGGCTACAAGAACGACACGCAGGTCGTCGTTACCGTTATCCAGCATGACCTCGAAAACGACCCGGACATCTTGTCGATGGTCGCTACCTCCGCAGCGCTGACCCTCTCCGGCGTTCCTTTCATGGGTCCGGTCGGCGGTGCACGCGTCGGCTACATCAACGGCGAATACGTTCTCAACCCGCATCTCGACGAGATGGACGAATCGAGCCTCGACCTCGTCGTCGCCGGCACCTACGACGCCGTGCTGATGGTGGAATCCGAAGCCAAGGAACTCAACGAAGACGTCATGCTCGGCGCCGTCATGTTCGGCCACAGGGGGTTCCAGCCGGTTCTCGACGCGATCATCAAGCTCGCCGAAGTGGCCGCCAAGGAGCCGCGCGACTTCCAGCCGGCAGACTACTCCGCTCTCGAAACCGAGATGCTCGGCCTTGCCGAAGGTGAACTTCGCGAAGCCTACAAGATCACCCAGAAGGCCGACCGCTACGCCGCCGTCGACGCCGTCAAGGCGAAGGTGAAGGCGCACTTCCTCCCCGAGGAAGGCGAAGCCCGGTACACAGCCGAAGAAGTCGGCGCGATCTTCAAGCATCTGCAGGCGAAGATCGTCCGCTGGAACATCCTCGACACCAAGAGCCGCATCGACGGCCGCAACCTCGAAACCGTCCGTCCGATCGTGTCGGAAGTCGGTCTCCTGCCGCGCACGCACGGTTCGGCGCTGTTCACCCGCGGCGAAACCCAGGCGATCGTCGTTGCCACCCTCGGCACCGGCGAAGACGAGCAGTATGTCGACAGCCTGACGGGCATGTACAAGGAGCGCTTCCTGCTCCATTACAACTTCCCTCCCTACTCGGTTGGTGAGACCGGCCGCATGGGCTCCCCGGGTCGCCGCGAAATCGGCCACGGCAAGCTCGCATGGCGTGCGATCCGTCCGATGCTGCCGACCGTTGAGCAGTTCCCCTACACGCTGCGCGTCGTCTCCGAGATCACCGAGTCGAATGGTTCGTCCTCGATGGCGACCGTCTGCGGTACCTCACTCGCTCTGATGGACGCCGGCGTTCCGCTGGCAAAGCCGGTTGCCGGTATCGCGATGGGTCTGATCCTGGAAGGCGATCGCTTCGCTGTCCTCTCCGACATTCTCGGTGACGAAGACCACCTCGGCGATATGGACTTCAAGGTCGCCGGTACCGCCGACGGCATTACCTCGCTGCAGATGGACATCAAGATCACCGGTATCACCGAAGAGATCATGAAGGTCGCCCTTGGCCAGGCTCAAGGCGGTCGCGTCCACATCCTCGGCGAGATGTCCAAGGCCATCACCGAAAGCCGCGGCCAGCTCGGCGAATTCGCTCCGCGCATCGAAGTCATGAACATCCCGGTCGACAAGATCCGTGAAGTCATCGGCTCCGGCGGCAAGGTCATTCGCGAAATCGTCGAAAAGACCGGCGCGAAGATCAACATCGAGGACGACGGCACCGTCAAGATCGCGTCGTCCTCCGGCAAGGAGATCGAAGCGGCCCGCAAGTGGATCCACTCGATCGTCGCCGAACCTGAGATCGGCCAAGTCTACGAAGGCACGGTCGTCAAGACCGCCGACTTCGGCGCCTTCGTCAACTTCTTCGGCGCCCGCGACGGCCTCGTCCACATCTCGCAGCTCGCTTCCGAGCGTGTTGCCAAGACGCAGGACGTCGTCAAGGAGGGCGATAAGGTCTGGGTCAAGCTGCTCGGCTTCGACGAACGCGGCAAGGTTCGCCTGTCGATGAAGGTCGTCGACCAGGCCACCGGCCAGGAAATCCCGAACGAGAAGAAGAAGGAAGAAGCGGCCGAGTAAGCCGCCTTCCAGATTCAATACCGGGCGCGGGAATGCTTCCGCGCCCTTTTTTGTATCCTAAAGCGCGGCGCGATCCTTCAGATCGCTTACCGCACTTCACGCCTTTGGTTTTGCGCATGTCGTGCTCGCAAAACCGCTGAACACTTTGCGCGACATGCTTTAAGACGAGACGAGACCATGAGCAGCGAGACGCTGAAGACCCTGTTCCATCCCTTTGCCAGCGGCACAGTCGCGGCGCCCGGCGAAAGCGAGCGCGTGCTCTTCCTGGGCGCCGAGGCAGGCTTTGCGCTGCCGGAAGGCTTTGCCGCCTCGCTCAGCGCCGTCCAGGGCTTCCGGCCGCTCTATCGGCAGCTGCTGGCGCAGCGGATCGAAGCGAAGCCGGAGATCGACGGCGAGGACTATGATGCGGCTCTGGTGCTCTGCACCAAACACAAGGGCGAGAACGAGGCCAATCTTGCTGCCGCGATCGCCCGTACGCGGCTCGGCGGCCTGATCGTCGTTGCCGGCGCCAAGGAAGACGGCATCCAGCCGCTGCGCAAGCGGATGGAAGGTTTCAATCTCGCAGTCGACCATATGCCGAAATATCACGGCGTCGCCTTCTGGTTCGGCCGGCCGGCGGATGCAGATGAGATTATCTCCAAGCTGGCAAAGGCGGCGGTGCGCGTCGACGGCCGTTTCAATGCAACCGCTGGCATGTTCTCGCATGACCGCATCGATGCCGGATCGGAGCTGCTCGCCTCGCGCCTGCCTGAGGATTTCACCGGCGACGTGGCGGATTTCGGCGCCGGCTGGGGCTATCTCTCCGTCGAGATGGCGCAGAAGTCGCGTGGACTGACGCGCCTCGACCTCTACGAGGCCGATCACGCGGCTCTGGAGGCTGCCAGGGATAATCTGGCCAGGAACTGCCCGAACGCGCCTGCGCGCTTCCTCTGGCACGATCTGGCGGGCGAACCGGTCAAGGATAAATACGACCTCGTCATCATGAACCCGCCCTTCCACGAGGGCCACGCCGCCGACCCGGCGCTCGGCCAGGCGATGATCAAGACCGCCGCATCCGCCCTTCGCGGCGGCGGCCGCCTGATGCTCGTCGCCAATCGCGGCCTGCCTTACGAGCCGGTTCTGGCGGCGAATTTCAGGGAAAGCGGCGAAACCTGCCGCAACGCCCGGTTCAAGGTGCTGTGGGCGAAGAAATAGGGCTCAAGCAGCCTCGATACGGAACCATTGCGATTGATAGAAGAAGGCCGTGCGCATCATCTGCGCACGGCCTTTGAGTTTCAATCGAATAAGTGTTTATTCGACGTCCGCCCTGCGCAGCGTTTCCAGCGTCGGCATGGAGGTGACGTTGAAGCCGGCGTCGACGAAGTGGATTTCGCCGGTGACGCCCGAGGAAAGGTCGGAGAGCAGGTAGAGAGCCGAGCTGCCGACCTGATCGATGCTCACGGTCTTGCGCAGCGGCGCATTGCGCTGGTTCCAGGAGAGGATCGCGCGTGCATCGGAGATGCCGGCGCCGGCGAGCGTGCGGATCGGGCCGGCGGAAATGGCATTGACGCGGATGCCGCGCGGGCCGTAGTCGGCGGCGAGATAGCGCACCGAAGCCTCGAGCGCTGCCTTGGCAACGCCCATGACGTTGTAGTTCGGGATGACGCGCGTCGAGCCATTATAGGTCAGCGTCAGCATCGCACCACCATCTTCCATCAACGGAGCGCAGCGCTTGGCGATCTCGGTGAAGGAGAAACAGGAAATGACCATGGTGCGGCTGAAATTCTCACGCGTCGTATCGGCGTAGAGACCCTTCAGCTCGTTCTTGTCGGAAAAGCCGATGGCATGGACGATGAAATCGAGCTTGCCCCAGCGCTCGCTTATCGCGTCGACGACGGCATCGACCGAGGCGACGTCCTCGACGTCGCAGGGCAGCACGAAATCCGAGTTGACCTCGGCAGCAAGCGGCTTGACGCGCTTGCCGAGCGCATCGCCCTGATAGGTGAAGGCGAGTTCCGCACCCTGTGCGGCGAGAGCTTTTGAAATCCCCCAGGCGATCGAGTGGTTGTTGGCGACGCCCATGACGAGCCCGCGCTTACCCTGCATGATTCCCGTCATATTATTATTATCCGTTATAGCGCTGGAAGACGAGCGTGGCGTTGGTTCCGCCGAAGCCAAAGGAATTGGAGAGGGCAATGTCGATCTTCGCGTCGTCGATGCGCTTGCGCACGATCGGCACGCCTTCGAATTCGGGATCGAGCTCGGTGATATGGGCGCTTTCGCCGATGAAGCCTTGCTGCATCATCAGCAGGGAATAGATCGATTCCTGCACGCCGGCAGCGCCAAGCGAATGGCCGGTCAGCGACTTGGTCGACTGGATATGCGGGATCTTCGAGCCGAATACTTCGCGGATGGCGCCGATTTCCTTGCTGTCGCCGACCGGCGTCGAGGTGCCGTGGGTGTTGACGTAGTCGACATCGCCTTTGACGGTGGCGAGCGCCTGGCGCATGCAGCGGATGGCGCCTTCGCCCGAGGGGGCGACCATGTCGTAGCCGTCCGAAGTTGCGCCGTAGCCGACGATTTCGGCGTAGATCTTGGCACCGCGCGCCTTGGCGCGCTCCAGCTCCTCGAGCACTAGCACGCCGGCGCCGCCGGCGATGACGAAACCATCGCGGTTGACGTCATAGGCGCGCGAGGCGCTGTCCGGCGTGTCGTTATATTTGGAGGACATGGCGCCCATGGCGTCGAAGAGGTTGGACATCGTCCAGTCGAGATCCTCGTGGCCGCCGGCGAACATCACGTCCTGCTTGCCCCACTGGATCATCTCGGCGGCGTTGCCGATGCAATGCGCCGAGGTCGAGCAGGCCGACGAGATCGAATAATTGACGCCGTGGATCTTGAACCAGGTGGCGAGCGTGGCCGATGCGGTCGAGGACATCGCCTTCGGCACGGCGAAGGGGCCGATGCGCTTCGGACTGTTGTTCTTCACGGTGATTTCGGCAGCTTCGATCAGGGTGCGGGTGGAGGGACCGCCGGAGCCCATGATGATGCCGGTACGCTCATTCTGAGCGTAGTCTTTTTCTTCCAGGCCGGAATCGGCAAGTGCCTGTTTCATGGCCACATGGTTCCAGGCGCCGCCCTGCGACAGGAAACGCATGGCGCGGCGGTCGACCAGTTCGGCAAGTTCCGCCGAACCGAGCTTCGGACTGCCCCAGACCTGGCACTTGAACCCGTGTTCGGCGAAATCGCTCGAAAAGGAGATACCCGACTTTGCCTGCCGCAAGGATTCGGTGACTTCGGCCGCGTCGTTTCCGATCGAGGACACGACACCCAGACCCGTGACAACTACCCGTCTCATCTGATCAAACCTTTGTTGTTTTCGTCAGCCGCTCGAAATGCGGTTTCAGGCCGTCTTGTCTTTCGATAGACCGACGCGAAGGTCGGCCGCCTGATATATGGTCTCGCCGTCCGCCTTTAGCCAGCCATCGGCCGTGCCGAGGACCAGACGGCCGCGCATGACACGCTTGAAGTCGATGCCATATTCGATCAGCTTCGTCTGTGGCCGGACCATGCCCTTGAATTTCACTTCGCCTGTCGAAAGCGCCATGCCGCGGCCTTGCTCGCCGAGCCAACCCAGAAAGAAACCGGTCAGCTGCCACATGCCGTCAAGACCGAGGCAGCCCGGCATGATCGGATTGCCTTCGAAATGGCAGGGGAAATACCAGTCGTCGGGGCGAACGTCGTATTCGGCCCGGAGGTAGCCCTTATCGAAGGTGCCGCCCGTTTCGGAAATCTCCGTGATGCGGTGAACCATCAGCATGGGCGGCAGGGGCAGCTGCGCATTGCCGGGGCCGAACAGCTCGCCATGTGCGCAAGCGATGAGGTCTTCATACGAGAAGCTGGACTGTCTGGTCGTCATAAAGTTTCTTTTTCCCCCCGCGTCAAGCCGATGGATGTGAACGTGTAGTCCAAGATCTTCAGAAAATGAAGCACAAGCAAGGCAGCTTCATTCATCGCCCCGGACCAGGCTTGCGCCATTATTTGGTGGTCGCATACAGGAAGGCTAGGGCCGGGACCAGACCTATTTGCGTCAAAAGCCCGTTTTTGCCGCGTTTATCAGGCTCCCGTCCCCATTGAACTATTGAAAGGCTCGGATGCAAAAGTTATACCGCTTAAAGAAACATGATTGCTTTATGCCAGAATAACCGGAGTTGGTTTTGATGACGGGTGCATTCCCGATCGCAATAGAGGTAAGGCTGCGCGGTGCAGGCCTGCGCCCCACCCGCCAGCGCGTCGCGCTCGGCGACCTCCTGTTTGCCAAGGGCGACCGGCATTTGACCGTCGAGGAACTGCATGAGGAGGCGGTTGCCGCCGGCGTGCCGGTGTCCTTGGCAACCGTCTACAACACGCTGCACCAGTTCACGGAAGCCGGTCTTATCCGCGTTCTCGCCGTCGAGAGCGCCAAGACCTATTTCGACACCAATGTTTCCGACCATCACCATTTCTTCGTCGAAGGCGAGAACGAGGTGCTCGACATTCCCGTCAGCAACCTGACGATCGCCAATCTGCCGGAACCGCCTGAGGGCATGGAGATCGCCCATGTCGACGTGGTGATCCGCCTGCGGGCAAAGCAGGGCTGACGATACCTCTAAAGCGCGTCGCGCCGGATCGGCCTCATGCGACGCCCTTTAGATCTTTATGTTTATGCATGTCGTTGTCCCAAAACCGCTGCGCACTTTTAGGCGACATGCATTGGGCTTCACATGACATCGTCGGGATGCCGGCCGGGCTTGTGCCTGTAGGTCGGGAAGGTCCAGCCGAACCACAGGGCTCCACCGCGCACCGCAAAGGCCGCCACGACGCCGCAGGCAGACGCCAGATAGAGCTGCATTCCGAGCCCATTGGCGAGCGTGAACACGCCGGCGCCGATGAGGGCTGCGGTCACGTAGATTTCCGGCCGCAACAGCACCGAAGGCTCGTTTGCCATCAGATCGCGCAATATGCCGCCGAAGGTCGCCGTCAGCGTGCCGGTGACGATCGCGATGGTCGGCGAACCGGTGGCGGCGAGGCCCTTGGCGGCGCCGATCACGCAATAGGCGGCAAGGCCGATCGCATCCAGCCAGATCAGCAGCCGATAGCGCGATTCCAGCAGGTGGGCGGTGAAGAAAACGATGACGCCCATGATGCAGCAGACGAGGATATAGGCGGGGTTCAGCACCCAGAAGACCGGCACGCGGCCGAGCACGATGTCGCGCACGGTGCCGCCGCCCGTTCCCGTCACCATGGCGAAAAACAAAAAACCGATCAGGTCCAGTTGCTTGCGCGAGGCGGCGAGCGCGCCTGTCGCGGCAAACAGCGCAATGCCGGCATAATCGAGATAGACGAGCAAGGACATGCGAACCCCGGAACCGGCAGAAGTTTTGCGGAATCAATCACGGCGGCAAGGGCGGCGCAAGGCGGCGCGGCCATAAAGCTGAAGTCTTTGATTTAATGCATGTCGTCGTCCAAAAACCGCTGCACAGTTTAGGGCGACGTGCATTAGGCTGCAGAGCCTTTATCCAAAGGAGGAAAGCCGTGAAAACGCTGGTGCTCGCCGTTCTGAATATCGTCCTGCTGCTTGCCATGCCGGCTGTCGCCCTCAGTCAGCAATCGCTGATTTCCGATCCTGAGATCTACGAGAAGAAACATTTCCAGGAGCAGTGCAAGACGGCTGAATTTGCCGACGGCTTCATCATCCGGCAGGACATCAACAATGACGGCCTGATCGACGCCGTGGTCAACGAGGGCCAACTGACCTGCGACGGGCAGAAGGGGCCGCAATGCAATGACGACGGCTGCACCCATAATTTCTACCTGCAGGTTGCCGAAGGCGGTTATTTCATGATCGCGACCGCACAGATCTACGGCTACGATTTCGTCCAGCGCTTCGGCAACATGGTGCTGGCGATGAAGATGCATCCGCGTTTCTGCGACCGCACCGAAGGTGATCCCTGCATCGTGACGGCGCGTGTCCGCGGCACGAAATTCGTCACCATCTCGAAGAAGTAAATCTTAGAGCCGTTCCTTCCTGGAAGCGCGGAACCGCTCTAGCCTTTTGTTTTGACGCAATTCCCGGCAAAAGCGCTTCGCGCTTTGCCTGGGAAAACCGCTTCGCACTTTTCCTGGAATTGCTCTATTGCGGATAAAGTTCCGACGTGCGGCCGGCGAGATAATAGCCGACCAGGCCGTACCATTCGCGGATCGCCGTCGCCATGTTCTGCGCATTGAGGTTCGGCTGGGTGAAATCAAACCCAAGCCTCACCTGGCCGTCGGTGCGATAATCGGTCGGCCAGGGCACGATATCGATGCCGAGCTTGCGGAAGATGCCGACGGATCGTGGCATGTGAAAACCCGAGGTGATCAGCAGGCAATTGGAAAGGCCCTGGCTTGCCAGGAATTCCTTGGTGTTGACGGCGTTTTCGAAGGTCGTGCGCGACTGCCTCTCTTCGATCAGGCGATCCCTGCCAACGCCGAAGAGTGGGAAGAAACGCTCGGATGCGGCCGCATCGCCTTCATAGATGCCTGAGATGGAGCCGTCGCCGCCCGATACCAGAATGCGTGACTGCGGAAATTTCTGCGCGAGTCGCAAGGCTTCGACGAAGCGGTCGGCTCCGCCGTTGAATTCTATGCCGTGGCGCGCCGTGTTCACCTCGTTTTCGAAGCCGCCGCCGAGCACGATCATGCATTGCAGGCTATCAGGATCGGCAGCGGGCTTTGCGAAGCGCTCCTCGAGACCCTGCATCAAGAGGTTTCCGGTGGTGGTGTAAATCGTCACGAAAAGGATGAGGGCCGAACCAGCTGAGCCGAGGATGCTTAAGATACGCCAGCGCAGAAGGCCGGCAAGCAGGGCAAGGAAGACGAGGAAGAATGCCAGCGACAGCGGCTGAGCGAAAATCCAGACAAGCTTCGAAATCAGGAACAAGACCCACTCCTTGAGGATTGGCGGCGATCCTTCCTATCCGATTCGACGGTGACAGGAATGCGACGGTTTTATCTCGCGCGCGTGATGGCCGATCCGCTCGGTGCGATCTTCTGATTGAAGCGGCGCTGAAGCGGCCGCGGGATGAGCATGGCGGCAAGTGCAAGCACCATGGCGAAGAGGGAGACCAGCCACAGCGCGTGCGCACCTGTCAGCCGCGTCAGGACGGCGCCGACGATCGCGCCGAGCACCATGCCGCCCCAGGGCACGATCTGGATCGTCCATTCGACACGACGATCGCCGATGATCCAGCGGCCGATGCCGCGGCCGAAACGCGACAGGGCACCGGTCACGTAGGTCAGCCCGATCGGCAGGCCTTCGATATGCTCGACGGCAGCGTTCACCATGCCCATGGAAAAAACGATCATGTAGAACCGCGCGAACAGCATGTTCTGCACCGTCATCATCGAGGCGAGCGCCAGAACCAGCCCGACGCAGCAAAGCACCACGAAAATGCGGCGTTGCGAGACATGGGAGATGACGATGCCTGCCGCATTTCCAAGCACGAAGACGATGATGGCGCAGACCAGGACAGCCGCGTGATAAAGATTGCCCTCGCTCAGGGCGAGTGCGGCACGCGTCGTATTGCCCGTCATGAAGGAAACGAAATCGCCGGTGAGCAGAAGACCGGTCGCATCGGTCATGCCGGCCAGAAACGAAATCGAGCCGACGAGGGCGAGCCCGGTCAGGGTTCGGCGGGTACGGATGATGCGGCGGCGTCTTGATCTGGTCATTGGCTGAGGGTCCCGGAGCCGAATCGCTGAGATTCCAGCAACAAGCATACATCCTCGCATTGAGGAATTGGCAAAGGCGATCGGAAGGGGATGGGGGAGACTTGAATGGCAAGACATTTTCGGCCATAGAGGCGGCGTTGCTTCAGATCGAAGCTCCGTAACCGTTTACGTCAATCAACGCGCAACCCGCCGATCGGCGCTGCGCAATTGTCTGATCGGCACCTTACGGAGATCAAAATGCCCAAAGGCAAACTCCCCAAACGTTACAATACGATCGTCATGCCACTCATCCTCTCGCTGCTGATGACATCAGTCGTCTCGGCGATCAGCATCGTGAGAGCACAGGGCCTGACCGCCCCTGCACTTGCAATGTGGCCCTCCGCATGGGCGCTCTCCTGGGCGATCGCCTTTCCCGTCCTGCTATTGATGCTGCCGGTGGTAAAGCGGGTGACGGCTGTTATCGTCGAGATGTGAAGAGCGTGAGGCGCCGGCAGGCTGCGCAAGCCGCCCGCCGGAGTTCAGGTCGGGGGAGCGCCCTTTCCGAGACACTGTGGGAAGCGTCGCGAGACCGGCGACGTCATCGCTGGTGTCCTGGCGGACCATCCGGAGGCGTTCTGGCGAGCCCGTGCAGCTCCCCCTACCCTGCAGCACTTTTGTCATTCATTCGGCAAGCCATTTCCTTTGATATGTATCAAGGCATGTTTTTCGAGCGGGGGATATGGTTTCAGGCAACTTGCCGAGGGAGCCCAAGAGCTTTCCTGCGGCAGGTTCTCCTGGGAGATCAACCGGTCCGGAGATGAGGTGATGTCACTAAAGCTGATCAGTGGAATGATGAAGTCTTCCGGCGACGAAGCGTTGCTTGCGATGGATGCTGGCGGCGCAAATCAGATGGTCGTCATTGACAGAGGAGCCCTCCTCGAGGTCGCAGAACCACGACGTTGCGATGAGAACCGGCTTCAGGAAAATATCGATCTGTTCAGCCGGATTGCGTAAGCGAAATATGATCGCGGCGACGTCGAACCGGATGGGCGCATCCGAATTGGCGCAGATGATCTCCTTGCATGGCGGCAACGTGCGCTTGTCAAAGGCAAGCCGGAAAACGCTGGACGGATTTCGGAGTGAAAACTCTGCAGCTGGAGCGCCGCAACGGCAGCCTCGACAACACGTCCGTGAACGACGCCGGCGATCTGGCTTGAAAGGCCCATGCTTTGCGCCGGCTGGAAGGCAAGTGCCGGCCACGATTATGCGAACAAGCGCTCACGCCAGAACCAAGCCGGCAATTCCGGCAAAAGTCGCGACACCGCCGGCGATCGCGAAACGAACCGCATAGGCGATGCTGCCCATACTTGCTGCAAGAACAGCTTTCGCAAGCAGATTGGCGAACGCCGCGACCGCTATGGCGCGAGCCGCCGCATCCGCCGGCACCTGGATGGATGACAGTTTAGCCACGGAAAGTGTTATCGCATCGAGATCGCCCAGTCCCGTGATGAACGCAAGGGCGACCAGCGACTGGGTTCCGAAGACGTTCAGGGTCACGCGCGTCAGGACCGTCACGACGGCGAGAACAAGCGCGAAACGCAGCACGACCATCACCTCAAGTGGGTTTCGCGGCAAGAAATCAGTGCTGTCATCCGGGCGGCGCCACGATGCGGCGAGGCCGCCTGCCATGGCGAAGATCACAGCAGCGGGTGCGAGCGATGGAGCCAGCTCTCTGAAAACAGCCGGTGCAATGACGCCGCAAATCAAAAGCACCCGGGCGAGGGAAACGGCGCCCGCCAGCATCGCTCCCCCTGAAAGCAATGGTGAGAGGGCAGGCATCTGTGTCGACTGGCGGGCAAAGGAAAGCGTCAAGGCCGTCGACGAGACAATGCCGCCGCTTGCCCCGGTCAGCAGGATGCCGGCGCGGGCGCCGCTGAGCCTGATCAGGATATAGCCGGCAAAGGAAACAGTTCCCACCAGGATCGTCAGCATCCAAAGTTCGAAGGGGTTGATCGCCTGCCAGCGGTCAACTGGCTGATTGGGAAGGATCGGGAGGATGACGACCGTCATCGTCAGGAGGATCAGGGCGGCCCTGAGCTCGAGCCAAGTCAATTGACGAAGAAATCCATGCAACGGTTCGCGCGCGGCGAGGAGGGCTGTTATTGCAACAGCGCTTGCCGCCGTTGCCGTCATATCCGCAACGACTGCGCCGAAGCCCAGCGCGAAGACCGTTATTGCCGCAATGGTACCGGTTGCGCTGTAGTCTTTGTCATGTGTTGCCTGCATGCGGCTGAAAACGAGAATTGTGACGCAAAAGGAAGCAAAGATGGCTGTCGGCAGAATTGGCCCCGTCACGGGCTGCAGGAAACCGCAGAAGCCGCCCAGGAAACTGGACAAGCCATAGGTGCGGATCCCCGCCACCCTTTTGCCCGGCGCGGCCTCACGATCCTGCCAGCCGCGCTCGATGCCGACCAGAATACCAATCGCAAGCGCGAGACTGAGGCGCTGGAAGGCTTCTTCAGTCGTTACCAATGACGTCATCATCCGATGGGTCCAGACGTTGCCGGCCCATCCGATCGTGAAGGCACCTGCGCCGTATATGTCATTTCGTCATCCGCAAGCCGTCGTTCAGTGGCGTTCAGATAGGTTTGCTCCGCGAAGTGCCCATACGCCGAGAACAACGAGGAGAATGCCGCAGATGAAAGCATTCCAAACGAGGAGCGGCTCTTGAACGTACTGGAGAATCCATGGCGAGGCGACAAGCCAGACACCGATCAGAAGATTAACCCATTCTTCCCAAAAACGGTACGATGCCAGAGCGGCCAAGCCTAGGATAGAGATGGCGGTTCCGCAGACAAGGAAATTCCAGGCGGCGGACCCCATAGGCATGGAGTCCGGACTAAATCTTCCGAACGCCCAAGGGGAACTGATGAGCCATATTCCCACGATAAAGGCGATGTGGTCTTGCCAACGGCGACGGTTCATTGCTGATCTCCTTGCTCTCCAAGAGCCATTCACAGTCATGCAGCTCAGGTCGTGGCGTTGGATCGACATTCCTTGCAGCTGAGGAAATTCCCTGGCTGCCGCTTTGGGTACCGGCGATATCAGAGCCGGCCCAGCGCGTCGTCCGTGGACGTCTCCCCGAACTGGTCGAGCGCCTCTTCGAGATAATCCGGCAGGAGGGGCAGGCCGAGAAGATAAGCCGCCGTGCGCGTATTGTGCGCATCGGCAGCCAAGCTGCGCAGTTCGTCCCAATCATCGACATTCCCATCGCCTCGGCCGAGCCATGCCAACGCGACCAGGTCGATCTGTTCGTCTTCGTTGAGAGCCCAGATTGCACTCCTGAGTTCCGCCTCCACGGGATCGTCGCCATGGTCCTCCAGCACTTCGATCATCCCGTCGTCACTCGGATTCGAGCCCGGATCGGGTTCAGTGACAACATCCTTGACGTCGAACTGCTTGCCCTTGAGGATGAGAAAGCGGACGGTCTCCGGCGAAATGCTCGGCCTCCATGCCTCGTTCACAGCGTCATTCATGAAGTGGCCTCCGCGCGCGCTATTCCATTTCAACTATACCACGATGTGACATGGAATGCCGATGCATTGAGAAGGATCAATCTGGGCCGTCGGCACGTAACGAAAACGGCAAACGAGAATGGGCGGGACGTATCCTTGACGCGCGTCCATGCCGATTGACGCGTTTTCGAAAGGGTGCCGGTTTGCGAGATGAGGAGAAGCTGATGCAAGCGATGATTTTGGAGAGGATCGGGACCTCCTTGCGTCTGGTAGAGCGCGCTAATCCCGTGCCTGGAACGGGCCAGTTGATGTTGAGAATCGAAGCTTGCGCCGTCTGCAGGACGGATCTTCACGTCTGTGACGGCGACCTTCCGAACCCGAAGCTTCCACTCGTTCCCGGCCATGAGATCGTCGGCATCGTCGAGGCTGTTGGGGAAGGTGTCGCGTCATCGCGCGTAGGGCAAAGGGTTGGGGTGCCCTGGCTCGGCCACACATGCGGCTGCTGCTCGTTCTGCCGCACCGGAGAGGAAAATCTCTGCGACGAGCCGCAATTTACCGGCTATACGCGCGACGGAGGTTTTGCCACTCATGTGGTTGCCGACGTAGATTATGCATTTGCACTTGACGGCGAGACCGATCCGGTCGCTCTTGCGCCGCTGCTATGTGCGGGTCTCATTGGCTGGCGTTCGCTGAAAAAGGCTGGTGACGGTGCCCGGATCGGGCTTTACGGATTCGGTGCAGCCGCCCATATCATCGCGCAAATATGCCGCTGGCAGGGCCGTCAGGTCTATGCTTTCTCACGCACCGGCGATCAGGCAGCGCAACGTTTCGCGCTCAGCCTTGGCGCTTCGTGGGCAGGAAGCTCGGATGAACCTTCGCCCGTCATGCTCGACGCGGCAATCATCTTCGCTCCGGTCGGCGAACTCGTGCCGGCAGCGCTGAAGACGGTACGCAAGGGCGGCAGGGTCGTCTGCGGAGGTATCCACATGAGTGATCTTCCGGCTATGCCCTATGCGCTGATTTGGGGGGAGAGAAGCGTTGTTTCGGTCGCAAATCTCACGCGCAAGGATGCGGAGGAATTCTTCCCCATCGCCCGCCAGGCAGGCATCAGAACCCATACGATTGTCTATCCGCTTACCGAAGCCAATACGGCGCTTGACGACTTGCGTGCCGGCCGATTGAGCGGAGCGGCCGTCTTGAAGCCTTGAGCGGCCTATTGCTGGGCTGCAACCGCGGACGTGGTTTCGAGTTCCCGAAGGGTTGCAATCAGCCGTGCAGCAAGCGGCGGCGTTCGCACGGCGATGAAGCCATCCAGCTTGAGTTTCCCCTTGCAGTCGCAAATGAGGGACGTTCCGTCCGTCTGCAGAACGACGCCGCCAGCTGCTTCGATGATCGCCTGGCCGGCAGCGCAGTCCCAGATCATGTCGCGGCGAGCCGCAGATAGAAATCGACCTCGGCCGTGGCCAGCAGAGCGAATTTCAGCGATGAGCCGATTTCTTCAAAATCGCAGGGCTGCAGCGCGGCCAGAAGCGCTTCGGTCCGGGGATCGAGATGAGAGCGGATGACGAGCGCGATCGGATGACGCCGTGGAGCGGAAGGGCGGGGCAGGCTGCGGCGCTGACCGCCGGCTGTTTGCTCGAATGCAAGTCCGGCGCCATAGGAGAAGAAAAGCCGGTCACGGGCGAGTGCATAGATCAGTCCCGCGCTCGCATGGCCATCCTCGACCAGGGCGATATTGACCGCAAACTCGTCACGGCCTTTTATGAATTCCTTCGTGCCGTCGAGCGGATCGATTACGAGAACGGAATCTGAGTCCTTGCCGGCCTCGAAGACACGGCTATCTTCTTCGCTGACGACAGGCATTGCCGGAAAGAGCGCCAGGCATGCCGCGCGCAGGATGTAATTGCCGGCAAGATCGGCGGAGGTGACGGGTGAACCGTCCTGTTTGGCTCTTACCGTCGTTGTCCTGCAGCGCGAGCGCGGCATCGCCGGCTTTCCGGATCACGAGATCAGCGCTTCGACAAGCTGCCTTCTCGAAGACAGGTTCATTTTCACCCCCGCGACCCCAGGCCCTCGCTTTCATTCTGAGATGTGGCGGCGGTCCGATCATTGATGCGGGTCAATGCATTGTCGCGGAGGCAGGGCGATGCTTTCGATAGTGCGGCATGTCAGCTGAAAGTTTGCAGATGATCACGGAAGACCAGTCGGCAACCATTTCCTTTCTCAACGACGCATTGCCCCAGGATGGGCAGCCGGTCGAAGTGATCGAGACGCATATCTCGCGCATTTTTCTTGCCGGGGACCGGGCCTACAAGATGAAGCGCGCCGTGAAGCTGCCCTATGCCGATTTCTCCTCAGCGGAGAAAAGGCTGGCGACATGCCGGAAAGAGGTGGAATTGAACACGCCCACAGCGCCGGGCATCTATCTCGGTGTCAGGACGATCACGCTGGAAAAGGACGGTGGCCTTGCGCTTGATGGTCAAGGGACCCTGCATGATGCTCTGGTGGAAATGCGGCGTTTCGATCAGTCGCTGCTACTCGATCATATCGCCACCTCCGGCGGATTGACGTCGTCAATGATGACATCCCTTGCAAGGGCGATCGTCGGCTTTCATCGTCTCGCGCCGGTCGTGAGTGCCAACGGCGGGGCGGTCAGCATGGCTGCGGTGCTGAAGGTCAATAAGGCCGGCTTTGCGACCAGCCATGTCTTTTCCGCCAAGGAGATCGAGGAACTGACTGGGGCCTTCGAGAGGCACCTCGCGCGGCTCGCCCAGCTCCTGGACCGACGGGGGCTGGCCGGCAAGGTCCGGCGTTGCCATGGCGACTTGCATCTCCGCAATATATTCTTGCTTGATGGCGAACCATGCCTGTTCGATTGCATCGAGTTCAACGATCAGATTGCCACCACCGACATTCTCTACGACCTCGCCTTCCTGCTGATGGATCTCTGGCATCGTGGGCATCCCGAGTTCGCGAACCTCGTGATGAACCGTTATCTCGACGAGACGGACGAGGACGACGGCTTTGCAGCACTGCCGTTCTTCATTGCCGTACGCGCTGCCGTGCGGGCGCATGTGATCGCCACTCAGGCGGAGGATGCCGGTGATCGTGCGGCGATGTTGACCGATGAGGCGCGCTCCTATTTCCAGCTCGCCCGGTCTCTCCTGCATCGGGTGCCGGGACAACTCGTCGCGCTCGGCGGCCTCAGCGGATCGGGAAAGACAACGCTTGCAGAAGTGCTGGCGTCGCGGATCGGCCTCGCGCCGGGAGCACGCATCATCGAAAGCGACCGCATCCGCAAGGCAATGCACGGAGTTCCGGCGGAGACCAGGCTGCCGAAGGCCGCGTACCGGCCAGAGGTCTCGACAAAGGTCTATCAGGAGATGGCCTGGCGCGCCCGTCTCATCCTTGCGGAAGGCAATTCGGCGGTGGCCGATGCGGTCTTCGACAAGCCGGTCCACCGGCGGATGATCGAGGAAGCGGCGGAAGAAGGCCACCATCCCTTTTCGGCCTTCTGGCTCGAAGCCGATCCGGCGCTGCTGTGGCAGCGCGTTGCGGCACGCATTGGCAGCCCCTCCGACGCGACGGTCGATATCCTGGCGCACCAGTTGGCGCACGAGACGGGTGACGTCGCATGGCCGCGCCTCGATGCCACGCAGCCCGCCGAAAGGCTCGCCGAGGAGATCATGCTGCGCATTAAGGTAAAAGTCCTCGAGCCCATCCCCTGTCAGCCGGCAGACTGCTCGTCCTGAGCCGCATCAGCCGTCCGCTAGCGCGACCGCATGATGCCGTGAGGCGAAATGGCTGGCATAGTCAAGCTGAAGCCAGCGCCCTGCTTTCGTCGCCGGACGATTGCGGATCGAACAGCGTTCCGTTTTCACCACGGGCAATAGTGGCGGCAACCAACCCCCAGCTTGCCGATTGCGGCTTGCCTGCCCGTGCTTTTTGCGAACTGAATCGCGGCGGCAACCTTTGGCGCCATCGAACCCGTGGAAAAATGCTGTTCATCTATCGTATCCGGTGCGACCCTCTTCAAGGCACGGGCCTCGTGCCGTAATCGAGATAGACCGCATCGACATCCGTCAGAAGCCGGCATCCCGTTGCTCGACGGTTGGATTCCGGCGACGTGCGCTGGTGACAGGAGAGGCCTATCGGGACCCGGCCAGACGATCTACTATTCGCTCGCCAGCGATCGAAGCGAGAAAGCCGTCTCTCTTCTCAACGGCATATTGTTTCCCGACGGACTCCAGCCAGCCGGAATTACTGTTCCATGTGACCTTTCAGCACTAATTGAGGAGCTTGTCATGAGCCCCCTGGCTGCGGACTGGTTCTTAGATACGGTTAAACGGATGGTGGAAAAGTTTGACGCCGACGTGAAGGTCCGAAAGTCAGCCCTGTTCACGTCTCCCAGCTATTTGACAACGAACGTGATGCGCCCGCCAAATTAATCCCTTGGCAGCATTCCGATCGCCACCCTTTAATCCGACGGTTGCCACACAGCAGGCATCGCAGCCTTGGCTCTATCGCAATCATTTGCATATGCTTCCCATAACGCGGTGCCTATCCAGCGACCTCCTGGCTCCGCAGCTTTGAGCGGAACACATGATGAAACGTGCCGGGAGAAACGGTCTTGGAATTTGAATATACTGATCCACAAACGGAATTAGAGAGGTTGGTGGGCGGATTCTACTACATCAACGCCTTTGGACGCATAGAACCGGGCGATGACGTGAAATTCCAAAAACTGCTGACCGGCGCTTCTCCGCCGTCCGTTACGTGTATTTACATAAATTCGATTGGTGGAGACGTAGAGTCCGCGATCAATATCGGCCGAGCAATACGGGCTTGGAGGCTATCAACCGAAATCGGAACATACGTGCTTCACCACGAAGACGTTTCAGCCCCAATCATCCGGCGCAATCTGCTGCCCGGCAACTGTATGAGTGCGGCAACTCTATTGTATCTCGGAGGACGACTGCGGCATTTCCACGACGGCGCACAGTTTGGTGTCCACCAATTCTCTTATAAAAACCCTTCGCCGGAACATGTTGGGCAATCTCAGATTTTATCCGCCAAGATCGCGGGTTATGTCGCGGATATGGGAGTATCCCCCGACTTCCTGGAAATATCGTCGTCAACCCCCAGTAATGACCTCAAACTGATTGACAAAGATACGCTCAGCCGCCTGGGCGTCACAACCGGCGGAATTACGGATGTTCGCTGGACAGTACAAGCTCGCAGTGGAGTTCTGTACGTTCGAGGCGAGCGGGATTCAATGTTTGGGCATCACAAGGTTATGCTGGTTTACGCTAAAGGAAGCGGCTTCCTATTCCATGCTGTGATCGAAGCCCAAGGGCGGCAAACCGAACTGACAGAGTTTCCTCTGGTAGAACTCGTCCTGGATCACGAAGCAACCGTATGGGACATTTCACAAAGAGCACTCCGGGTGGTCAATGGGGACGACGTCAACATCATTGTAAAGCTAGATGACACTGAGGCTCGCATGATTGCGTCCTCCAGCAGTTTTGGCGTTCGAGTGAGGGCGTCCGGTGAGGCGCCAGTCTTCCTCGGAATATCGCCTATGGATACAGACGGTGGAAAGGAACAGTTGGAAACCTTTTATTCGGTGCTCGGCGGGCATTGAGACGATTGCGCTTTCCATACAGACCGAAGCCTCCTTAAGTTGGCGGCGATGTATGGCCTTCGATCTTGTTATTAATATCCGCGCACGGCTGACAACAGGGCGTGTGGATTGCGCTCAATGAAGTCGAAGTAGCGCAAAGCGGCAGACATGAATCGGCGGGTTCTCGCGGTGGGTACTTTTCTGGGTACCTGCCGAACCATCTAGCCCGCATCTCTCACAGCGCCCGTGGCTTTGGTTGACGTTGGGCTGTTGGCGGCGGTCGGGGCCGGGCTCGCCGGCGAAGACGAGCGCGGCCGTCGCCGCGATGTGGGGCGTTTTGTCTGGGCCGGTGATGTATCCTTTTTCGTTGGTGGGTGGGTTCAGGTCCGGCGGCATCATCGGGCCGCAGCGCATATTCGGGCGTGAGCCAGCGCAAATTCCTCGGCATAGGGACAGGCCGAAGCCATCGCCACCTTGATGCGGCGGACTGAGACGCGGACCTGCGCGCCGATCTTCAACAGCTTCAATCGGATCGTGCCGCAGGTGGCATCGGCAAGCC
>NZ_LWBS01000368.1 GCF_001652265.1 Rhizobium leguminosarum | reverse complement strand
ATGTGCTCGGCGTACCCGTCACAGTCGCCCGCTCGCGCGAAACCGGTGCACTGGGGGCGGCGATCGCTGCCGGAACCGGCGTCGGCGTCTTCGCGGATTTCGGCGCTGGTGCTGCCGCCATGGTCCGCCCCGAGCGGCATTATCGTCCGGATGTCTCGCTTAAGGCGCATTATGCGCGCCGCTCCGCTCTCTATCAGGATATTGCCGAAGCGATGGACACGCTCTGGCGGCGTCTGACGGCGGTCCCGTCGGTAACAGCGGGGGCGGCGGAGTGAATATGCGTGTGGACGATGCAGCCATTGATGCGGAAAGCTACGCCTTCGTCATGGTCGGCGCGCGATCGGCGTGATGCGTTGTGGACAGCCGGCTTTCGGCCGAGCCGAAAACCCGCGTCCTGCTGCTCGAAGCGGGCGGCAGCGACCGGTATCATTG
>NZ_LWBS01000367.1 GCF_001652265.1 Rhizobium leguminosarum | reverse complement strand
GCATCGTCGAGCGGATTCAATACGCCGCGCGCATGCGGCGCGATGTGGGCCGCGGTCTCGTCGCCGGCCTCGAACACGTAGCGCCGGAACAGGCCCTGCCAGGCGCGCCGCTGCTCCGGCGGCAGGTCGCGCACGCTCATCAAGGCGTGCATCAGCGCGTTGATCGGCGTGTCCATGTAATCGGGCGACTGGCGCCACCAGTAGTTCACCAGCACGTTGAAGCGGTCCAGCGCCTCGATGTGGTGCCACCACATGCTCGGGATGAAGAGGGCGTCGCCCGGCGCCAGTTCGGCCACCCGGGCATGGCGCATGGCTGCCTCGAACTGCGGAAAGCGGTCCAGGTCGGGCTGGTGGAAGTCGACCAGGCTGATGGGCTGGCCGGCCGGCGTCAGGTCGAGCGGGCCGATGTACAGGTTGTCCACCTGTTCGGGC
>NZ_LWBS01000366.1 GCF_001652265.1 Rhizobium leguminosarum | reverse complement strand
CTGATCCAGGACCTGCCCGTCGCCGACATCATCGAGGGCCTGCCCTGCGTGTTCTACGTGATCGACCAGAGCGGCCACCTGCTGCTGTGGAACCACCAGCTCGAAGAAGCGCTGGAAATGTCGAGCGAGGAGCTGCCGACCAGTAACGTGAAATTCTTCTTCGACGAGAAGGAGCGGCCGGCCATCGTCCAGAAGATCCTCGATGCCTTCGACTACGGCGCCTCGTCGCACGAAGCCGAGATGATCGGCAAGCACGGCAAGCGCACGACCTTCCTGTTCCACTGCGCACGTACCAGCCTGGGCAGTTTGCCGTGCGTGTTCGGCACCGGGCTCGACATCGAGGCGCGCAAGCAGACCGAGCAAGGCCTGCGGGTACGCGAGCGCGCCATTTACTCGAGCGTGAACGCGATCGCGATCACCTGCAGCGAAGGG
>NZ_LWBS01000365.1 GCF_001652265.1 Rhizobium leguminosarum | reverse complement strand
GACAGCCATGTACAAGCGCATTCTGGTACCAACCGACGGCTCGTCCGTCGCCGACGCGGCGGCCGGGGCCGCGCGCGCGCTGTCCCGGTCCTGCGGCGCCGAGATCGTCGCACTGCCGGTCCCCCTGCCCGAGTCGGTGCTGCAATCCGCTGCGGGCGCGATGGTGGTCGCACCAGCGCCAACGTCCGAGGTGCTGCTGGACCGTGCCCATGCGCAGGTCGGGGCGCTAGCCGCGCACGCGCGCGAAGCGGGCGTGGACTGCCGGCCGGTGGCCATCCTCGTGCTCGACCCGGCGCGCGGTATCCTGGATGCGGCGCGCGAGTACGCCTGCGATCTGATCGTCATGGGATCGCACGGACGCAGGGGGCTGAGCACGCTGGTGGCCGGCAGCGTTGCCCAGGCGGTGCTCGCGTACTCGCCGCATCCGGTCAT
>NZ_LWBS01000364.1 GCF_001652265.1 Rhizobium leguminosarum | reverse complement strand
TGGAAATTGCGATAGCTGTACTCACTGATGACGACATCACGACATGTGTCGAGATGGACCGAAAGCAAGGTGTGCCCACGTTTGTCGCCGGTGGACACGACCGTGCGGAGCATGCCGTTCTTGACATATTGCGGACCAAGACGGGGAGCACGCCGCTCGAGGAAACGGGCATTCTCGAGGAAGATGATGCGGTCGCCGGCGGCCAACTCCCGCGCGCCGCGTTCGGTCCGGGAAGGGCGGCTCTCACCCAGCGGACCCTCGTTGGTCATCCCCGATCGCAGCGCTTCGTTCAGGCGCTTCAAGTCTTGATTGGTATGGGCGCGTACCAGAAGCTCGTCACCCCGTAGGCGGGTTGAGTTTGAGCCTGCGGGAGATTCCCGAACGAGATGCCAACGGGCTGCTGTCCCGTCGGCAACAATACGCACTCAGATT
>NZ_LWBS01000363.1 GCF_001652265.1 Rhizobium leguminosarum | reverse complement strand
ACAGAGTTGCGGTGGACCATGTGGCAGGAAAGACAGTGTAGTGGGCGGTTGACAGGGGACGGGATTTTCAGGGGGGCCTGGTCGGTCATGGCGGCGGCGAGCACCATGGCCTCACGGACGGGATCTCCGGTCTTAACCTGCCATTCCACAATCTCGGCCTCGGCGACCCCGTCCCCGCCATCGGGCATCTTGATGATGAATTCGCCGATGGGTCAGGCCTCCATGACCACGGCAAGCGCCCGCCCGACACGGCCGGGACCGGGGAAAGAGTCCCACTCCTGCGCATGCGGATAGGGCGTGTCCCCGCCGGCAACGCGCACCACCGGGGCTTCGAGATGATAGAAGCAATGCTCCTGAACCAGTGCTGCGACCTCGGCGCCGAAGCCGGATGTCAGGGTTGCCTCATGTACGACGACGCAGCGTCCCGTCTTCG
>NZ_LWBS01000362.1 GCF_001652265.1 Rhizobium leguminosarum | reverse complement strand
TAAAGGTGGTGTATGTCATAAAAATTTCTGAGGATAAGGCCTTCGCGAATGCTCCGTATTAGTTCGGTGATGTTGTCTTCGGGTTTTTCCTATAATGTTACGGCCACCTCCAAGATCTGGACGCTTCCGTCCACTCTTTCGCTGCGCAACGCTTGTCCGATCACCCGGATAAGCTTGGCCGAGCCGGACCATGCCTTGTTCGTCACTTTCAGCTGTCCTCTCGTCCTGTCGATGCTCGCCGCGGTGCCGAGTACGGCATTTTCGAGGCTGGTCGGCAGCACGACGGGCGGGGCGAAAGCTTCTGCCGGGAAGCGCGGAGCGGCTGCAATGCGATGGTTGGCGAGGGCGTCGCGGAGCTGCATGCCAGGCAGTTTGAAGCCTTGTCGCTTGAGCCTGATCTCGTGACCGTCCGTCGTGCCTGCCGGCAATGCGA
>NZ_LWBS01000361.1 GCF_001652265.1 Rhizobium leguminosarum | reverse complement strand
GTATTGCCTCCGGCACGAACAACCGATTTTACGTCGATGTCCTGCGCCTGTTCCGCCCCTGAGCCATCCCCCGCGTCCAGTTTCCGACGCTGCCGGAAGCCAATGACCGCAGCTATCTTCAGAAGGTTTATGCCTAACATGTCGAAATCCTCTCGGCAATCGCCGATCAGGATCCCGAACGCGCCCGCCAGGCAATGCGCGCCCATATGCTGGACAGCCAACGCCGCTACCGCATGCTCGCCGAGCAGCAATAGGGCTCGACACTCTTCAACATTCATATTATGTCATACGACATTGTGTAATTTCGAAAGCGACTAAAATGTATCTGGGAACACAGGTCGCAGCGCGGGATGACGACGATTATCGTATTTTCGCGCAACTGGGAGTGAAGCATATCAACGCCGACCCGACGGGAACGCCGAGCAGCTGGACC
>NZ_LWBS01000360.1 GCF_001652265.1 Rhizobium leguminosarum | reverse complement strand
ACAGGGCATCTTTCGGGCGGAGAACAGCAGGCGACCGCCATCGGCCGGGCGCTGATGAGCAATCCCGATATTCTTCTCCTGGACGAGGTCTCGCTCGGGCTTTCGCCTCTGGTCGTCGATCGCGTCTATGCCCACCTGCAGGCACTGCTCACATCGGGAACGACCATCGTGCTCGTCGAGCAGGATCTCGCCCGCGCCATGAGCGTCGCAAGCCGTGTCATCTGGAAGCTGGAAGGACGCATCGTCCTCGACCGGCCGGCGGCGGCCGTCACGCGCGAGCACGTCACCCAGGCCTATTTCGGACTACACCGGGCAGCCGGCGAAAGGAGCGCATCGTGATCAATACCCTGCTCCAGGGCATCCTGCTCGGCGGCTACTACGCCGTCATCGCCTGCGGATTGTCCTTCATGTTCTCGGTCATGCGGATCATCAAT
>NZ_LWBS01000359.1 GCF_001652265.1 Rhizobium leguminosarum | reverse complement strand
AACGCCGAAATCGCCGGCATCACCCCCGCCGACATCCTAACCTGGGGCGCCTTCACCTCTCCTCTCCCTTTCCCGTGCACCACTATGAAGAACAGCGCACATGCCTTCCCTCCAGCTCTCCCCCTCGTGTATTATGGCTTCTTGGTCCTCTTTCCTCCCCCCTTCCTCCCTTTCTTTTCCTCCCCCCCTCTTCCTTTCTTTCCCCCTTTTTCCTTTCTTTTTGTGCCTCGGATGTCGCGTGTTGCTTCCCCCCCCCTCCATCACACCCGTATTACAGACTTGATTCCCGCCGCCACACGCTGCCGCACAGGCGGCTGCCACCCCCGCCGGATCTCCGCCGCCGCCAACGGCAGGGTTGCACCAAACCGCATCAAAACCGACACCCATGCCCGCAGCCGCGACCTCACGCCCGCCCAAGCCCGCAACCGCCAACAA
>NZ_LWBS01000358.1 GCF_001652265.1 Rhizobium leguminosarum | reverse complement strand
CTGCGGAGACCCATTATGCGGCGACCAGGTGTCGACCGCGCAGACAACCCTGCTCCCGGCGCTGGACAGCTTTGAAGACAACATCGCCCAACCCATCGAATACGTCGCGTTACGCGTTCTCCAAAAACAGAGCCAATGCCGAATGACAAAACAAAACAGCCTTGACTAAGGCAATGCGATTAGACAACCGCTGTACACTTTTGCGCGACATGCTTTAGAGGCGGATGATCTCAGGCCGAGTGGCCGAAGATTGGGATCGCTTCCACTGCAAGGAAGTAGGGTATGATGCTATCCAAAAATGGCTCGTGCTTTTCGACATCTGCTCTGACGCCTGTTTGCGTGGCGGCAAAGCTGTGCTAACGCGGCGCCAGCATGCGAACATCCCTTGCGGATGTCCTCCCGAAGCCCGAACGGAGAAGGTTTCATGGCCGTCATTTCCAAGAAGATCCCCGCCCCCGACAAGGTCGAAATCAAGACCGCGCTCATCTCCGTCTTCGACAAGACCGGGATCGTCGACCTCGCCCACGCCTTGTCTGCCAGAGGTGTGCGACTGCTTTCGACCGGCGGCACGTTTAAAGCGATTACTGCTGCCGGTCTTGCCGTCACCGATGTCTCCGAAATCACCGGTTTTCCCGAGATCATGGACGGGCGGGTCAAGACGCTGCATCCGATGGTGCATGGCGGCCTGCTGGCGATCCGTGACGACAGCGAACACCAGGAAGCGATGAAAAAGCACGGCATCGAGGGCATCGACCTCGCCGTCATCAACCTCTATCCCTTCGAGGAGGTGCGTGCGGCCGGCGGCGACTATCCGACGACGGTCGAGAATATCGACATCGGCGGTCCGGCGATGATCCGCGCATCGGCCAAGAACCATGCCTATGTGACGACCCTGACCGATCCGGCCGATTATGCCGAACTGCTGGAGCAGCTTTCCGCAGATGACGGCAAGACAGCCTATGCCTTCCGCCAGCGGATGGCCGCCAAGGCCTATGCCCGTACCGCCGCCTATGATGCAATGATCTCCAACTGGTTCGCCGAGGCGCTGTCGATCGACACGCCGCGCCACCGGGTCATCGGCGGCGCGCTGAAGGAAGAGATGCGCTATGGCGAAAACCCGCATCAGAAGGCCGCCTTCTATGTGACCGGCGAGAAGCGTCCGGGTGTTTCGACGGCCGCTCTTCTCCAAGGCAAGCAGCTCTCCTACAACAACATCAACGATACGGATGCCGCCTACGAACTGGTCGCCGAGTTCCTGCCTGAGGGGGCGCCGGCCTGCGCGATCATCAAGCATGCTAATCCCTGCGGCGTCGCCACCGGATCCAGCCTGGTCGAGGCCTATCAGCGGGCGCTCGCCTGCGATTCCGTTTCCGCCTTTGGCGGCATCATCGCGCTCAACCGGACGCTGGATGCCGCAACGGCTGAGGAGATCGTCAAGCTCTTCACCGAAGTGATCATCGCGCCCGATGTCACGCAGGAGGCAAAGGCGATCGTCGCCCGTAAGCCGAACCTGCGGCTGCTGTCCGCCGGCGGGCTGCCTGATCCGCGTGCCGCGGGCCTGACGGCAAAGACCGTTTCCGGCGGCCTGCTGGTCCAGAGCCGCGACAACGGCATGGTCGAGGATCTGGAACTCAAGGTCGTCACCAAGCGCGCGCCGACGGCACGGGAACTTGATGACATGAAGTTCGCCTTCAAGGTTGGCAAACATGTGAAATCGAATGCCGTGGTCTATGCCAAGGACGGCCAGACCGCCGGTATCGGCGCAGGCCAAATGAGCCGGGTCGATTCCGCCCGCATCGCCGCGCTGAAGGCCGAAGAGGCCGCCAAGGCGCTTGGCCTTGCAGTGCCGATGACGCACGGGTCGGCGGTTGCCTCCGAAGCCTTCCTGCCCTTTGCCGACGGTCTTTTGTCGATGATCGCGGCAGGGGCGACGGCGGTTATTCAGCCGGGCGGATCGATGCGCGACCAGGAGGTCATCGATGCCGCTAACGAACACGGCGTCGCAATGGTCTTTACCGGCATGCGCCATTTCCGGCACTGAGTGATTGTACGCCGCCGTCGGCCAGGGCAGAGTTGATTGCTATGCCCGATCGGCCGGATAGGGTGTACGGAACAAGAGCACCAGTCCGCCGGCAAGAAACAGGATCAGCGTTGCCATCCCGAGCCGCGGTGATCCGCTCATATAGGTCACCAGGGAGAAGAGCAGCGTCGCCATGAAACTCGTGGCGCGGCCCGAAAGCGCGTAGATGCCGAAGTAGCGGCCGGCTTCCTCCGGACTGACGCTGCGGGCAAGATAGGAGCGCGACGAGGCCTGCACCGGACCGAAGGCGAGCCCGATCAGCAGACCATAGAGGATATAGGCCTTTTCCGCCGCAGTGCCGAAAAGGCCGCCGGAATCGGCCGTCGGCAGCGGCATCAGTCCGAACAGGGTGTAACCCGGTCCTGTCGAGATGATGCCGATGGTGGCGAGAAGCAGCATGGTGAGGCTGATGACGACGGTTACCTTCGAACCGACGCCCTTGTCGACGCGGCCGGCGATCAGGCAGCCGAAGATCGCGACAACATTCAGGATGATGCCGTAGATACCGATCTCGATCGTTGCCCAGCCAAACATGCCGGCCGCGAAGATACCGCCAAGGATCAGCAGGCCGTTGACGCCGTCCTGATAGATCATGCGGGCGATGAGGAATGTCAGGATGCCGCGGCGCTCCCGGAGTTCGCCAAGCGTGTTCTTGAGTTCCCGCAAGCCGGAGCGGACGGCAGTACCGAAGGGAAGACCCCTGCCGACATCCGGCGTGAAGAAGAACATCGGCAGGATGAAGATCAGATACCAGACGGCCGAGATCGGCCCGGTGATGCGTGCATCCTGGCCGGTCTGAGGATCGAGACCGAATAGCGGATCGAGGCCGAGGATGGTTTTGCCGGTCTCAGGGCTCGCCGCCAAAAGCGTCACGACGGCAATGAGCACGATCATGCCGCCGAGATAACCGAGCCCCCAGGCGGTGTTGGAGAGCTTGCCGACCTCGTGCTTGCCGACCAGGCGCGGCATCATCGAATCGTTGAAGACGATCGAAAACTCGGCCGAGATCGAGGCGAGGATCATGAAAATGACGGGATAGACAACAGGCGAACCGGGGGCTGCGAACCACAGGCAGAAGAGGCTGGCGATCTTGATGATCGCGAAGAAGCCGATCCAGGGTTTGCGTGCGCCGGACTGGTCGGCGATCGAGCCGAGGACGGGTGAGAGCAGGGCGATGATCACCGAGGAGATCGTCGCCATGTTGCTCCACGTCGTCTGGGCGGAAACTGGGTCATCGGTCAGGCGGGAAACGAAATAGGGTCCGAAGATGAAGGTTGTGACCACGGTAAAGAAGGGCTGTGCTGCCCAGTCGAAGAACATCCACCCCCAGATGCCCTTCTCGGTGGCCTTCGGCGGCTGCGTTCCTGTCCAGTCAATGCGATTCAACATCCGCTCCTTGTTTTGACGCGGACTGTCTCACCTCGCCCGGTCGCGCGCAAGATCGGTCAGGATACCTGCAGCAACGGTAATACGCGCGAGATTGGGATCCCCGCCGTCGCTGAGGCTTGAAAGCTCCTCGAGGATACGGTTGATGCGGATGCGATCCTGTGCATGCCAGGCTTGAACGGGAAGCTTTTCCCTGCCGTGATCGGAAAGAGCCGAGATGACGATGTCGCGTCTTGCGCTGGCGATTTGGTCGATGCTGCGGGCAAGCGCCAGATTCTCGTAATGGTCTGAGGTGAGGATCCGCCCGCCCGCCGCCAGCAGCCTGCCGATACGGAAGGTTTGCGACACAGCGATGTAGTTCTCGGCGGCGCGCACCAGGGGTTCGCCGGTGCGTTCGGCGATCTGCATGATCTCCGGCACCAGTGCGAAGATCGGGAGGCTGGCGATCTCGGCCGCGAGTTTTTCGGGCAGGCCCGCCTGGCTGTACTCCGCCTGACGCACGGCGACCTCGCCGGCCAATTGTCCGGCGAAGGCGGTTTTCAGCTTCCTCAGGGCCGCCTGCAGCCGGCTAATCACTTGCGCCATATCGGCCTTGGTCATGCCCGTCTTCAGCAGCAGGCGCGTCAGTACGACAAAGCTGTGGCTGATCTCCTCGTAGATGCGGTTCTGCATCTCGCCTGATATCTTGCCGTCCAGGGCGTCCGTTTCGGCCCAAAGGCGGGTCAGATCGAAACCGTCGCGGGCAACGATTGCGGCGCGCACCACTTCCGGTGCCGAAGCTGCCGTCGCGTCCATCATGGCGACGGTGAAGCTTGGTCCGCCACGGTTGATCGCTTCGTTGGCAAGCACGGTCGCGACGATTTCGCGCTTCAGGCGGTGGTTGGCGATATCGCCGGCATTCGACTTCTGCATCTTCACGGGGAAATAATTCAAAAGCGTTGCGATGAAATAGGGATCATCAGGCAGGTCGCTTGCGGCCAGCGCATCGAAGAGCACGATCTTGGCATAAGACACCAGCACGCCGATTTCCGGCCGCGTCAGCGGCTTGCCGGCCGCATAGCGTTCGGCGAGGGTCTGGTCGTCCGGCAGCGTCTCGACCTTGCGGTTCAGCTGGCCGGCGCCCTCGAGCACGCTCATGAAGCGACCAAGCTGCAGACCGTTTGCCGTGCCCTTGCGCTCCGTCAGGGAGATCGCCAGCGACTGCAGGTAGTTGTTGCGCAGCACCAGGGTCGCCACTTCGCCGGTCATCGAGGAAAGAAGCTGGTCGCGTTTTGCGCGCGTCAGGCGTCCGTCATGCATGGCGGCTGCCAGCGCGATCTTGATATTGACCTCGACGTCCGATGTGTTGACGCCGGCCGAGTTGTCGATGGCGTCGGAATTGCAGCGCCCGCCCTTCAGTCCGTAGGCGATGCGGCCTTTCTGGGTAACGCCGAGGTTTGCGCCCTCGCCGATCACCTTGGCGCGCACCTCAACCGCGGTGATGCGGATCGGGTCGTTGGCGCGATCGCCGACTTCGGTGTCGGTTTCGGACGGCGCTTTCACATAGGTGCCGATGCCGCCGAACCAGAGCAGGTCGACCGGGCTCTTCAGGATCGCCATCATGATCTCGAAGGGCGTGGCCACGGCCTTGTCGATGCCGATCGCGGCAACCGCTTCCGGCGTCAGCGTGACCGATTTCGCTGCGCGGGAAATGATCATCGCACCCTTCGACAGCACGTTTCTGTCGAAATCCTGCCAGCTTGAACGCGGCAGGTCGAAGAGCCGTTGGCGTTCGGCCAGCGTCTTTTCCATATCGGGATCGGGATCGATGATGATGTCGCGGTGATCGAAGGCGGCAATGAGCCGGATCTTGGGAGAGAGCAGCATGCCGTTGCCGAAGACGTCGCCCGACATGTCGCCGACGCCGGCAACGGTGAAGGGCGTCGTCTGGATATCGATGTCCATTTCACGGAAATGGCGTTTCACGGTTTCCCAAGCGCCGCGGGCAGTGATGCCCATCTTTTTATGGTCGTAACCGGCCGAGCCGCCGGAGGCAAAGGCGTCGTCCAGCCAGAAGCCGGCTTCCTGCGCCAGTGCATTGGCGGTGTCGGAGAAGGTCGCGGTGCCCTTGTCGGCGGCGACGACGAAATAGGGGTCGTCGCCATCGAGCCTGACCGTATCCTTCGGCGGTACGATATCGGCGCCCGATATATTGTCAGTGATCGAAAGCAGCGTGCGGATATAGGTCTTGTAAGCCTCGCGGCCGGCATTGAAGATCTCGTCGCGGCTGCCGCCGACGGGAAGCTTCTTCGGATAGAAACCGCCCTTGGCGCCGACCGGCACGATCACCGCGTTCTTGACCTGCTGGGCCTTGACGAGGCCGAGCACTTCGGTGCGGTAATCCTCGGCGCGATCCGACCAGCGCAGGCCGCCGCGCGCCACCTTGCCGAAGCGCAGGTGCACGCCTTCTACTTCGACGCCGTAGACGAAAATCTCGCGGAAGGGTTTTGGCTGTGGCAGCCCGTCCACCAGATGCGGATCGAGCTTGAAGGCCAGCATCGGCTTCGGCGAGCCATCCGGGTTCTTCTGGAAATAATTGGTGCGCAGCGTCGCATCGACGACATTGACGTAGCGGCGCAGGATACGGTCGTCGTCGAGGCTCGGCACGTCGGCAAGCTCGGCTTCGATCGCCCGGTGCAGTTCGGCAAGCTTCTTGACGCGAGCCTTTTCCGAAAGCGTGGTGTCGAGCGTGTCATGGAAGAGACGAAAGATAGCAGCGGCGACACCAGGATATTTGTCGAGGGTCGTCGCGATATAATCCTGCGAATAGGCGATGCCGGCCTGGCGGAGATAACGCGCATAGGCGCGCAGAACGTTCGTCTCGCGCGCGGAAAGACCGGCTGAAAGGATCAGCCGGTTGAAGCTATCATTGTCGATCGTGCCGGCGAAGGCGGCGACGAAGGCTTCCTCGAGGGCGGCGCCGTAACGCTGCAGATCGATCTCTCCGCCATTGCGGGCCTCGAGTTCCATATCGTGCAGCACGACGAGTTTGGTTTCTCCATCGGCGGCCGGCACCCCGATGTCGAAGGTGCGTTCGCTGACGACATTGAAGCCGAGATTCTCGAGAAGCGGCACGCGGCGCGATAGCGCCAGCTGGCCGCCGGCGTGAAAGATCTTCAGGGAAAGGACGCGGCCCTGTTCTTCCTGACGATGGTAGAACTGGATGCGCAGCGGCTCGCCGGCGGCGCAGGCGCCGATATCGGCCAGGTCGGCCACGGTTTCCTCCGGAGTGAAGGAATCCTGGAAGGCTTGGTCGACCGATATCTTCGGCGCCTTGGCCCCGGCCAGCGCCTCGAAACGGTCGTCCCAGCGGGCGGTGATCTCGCGGATCACCTGCTCGAGCTTTGCCTGCGGAATGCGTGGCGTCTTGCCGCCGGAGCGGCCGATGATGAAATGTACGCGCGCCACGCCTCCTTCCGGGAAAGCCGGGTAATAGGCAGAGACACGGCCGTCATAGACAGTCTTCAGATAAGTGCCGATCCGTTCGCGGACGATCGAGTCATATTCCTCGCGCGGCACGTAGACGATCACCGAGACGAAGCGGTCGAAATGGTCGATGCGCGGCAGGACGCGCACGCGCGGCCGATCGGCCAGGTCGTTGATCTGCTCGGCAAAACTTGCAAGCAGCGTCGTGTCGATCTGGAAAAGGTCGTCGCGCGGATAGGATTCCAGCGTGTTGTCGAGCATGCGGCCGGAATGGCTCATCGGGTCGAAGCCGAAATGTTCCTTCACCTTCTCGATCTTGGAACGCAGCAGCGGGATTTCGGAGGCGAGCGACGTATAGGCCGTCGAGGTGAAAAGGCCGACGATGCGCAGTTCGCCGGTGACATTGCCCTCAGCGTCGAAGCGCTTGACGCCGACATAATCCATATAGGCCCGGCGATGGACGATCGATTTCACATTCGCCTTGGTGACAATCAGGAAGTCGGGGCCGTCGAGGAAGGCAAGGATCTCAGGCGTTGTCGTGACGGCGTCCTTGCCGGTGCGCAGCACCAGAACATCGGGATTGGAAAGGATGCCGAGGCCAGCACCCTTGTCGCGTTCGACCTTGGCATCGATCCCCTTGCCGGAATAGACATATTCCCGCATGCCGAGGAACGTGAAATTCTCATCGCGCAGCCAGGTCAGGAAAGCGACGGCTTCGTCGCGATCGGCCTTCTTCCGGCTGGCGCCATTGGCCGCAAGCTCGGCGATCACTCCGTCGATCTTGGAAAGCATCGGCTTCCAGTCGGACACCGAGAGGCGGACCTGTTCGAGCACTTTTTCGATGCGTTTGACGAGATCGGCCGCCTGGGCGGAATTGAGCGGCGCAACATGAAGTTGGATATGGCTGACGCGGTTGGCCGGATCGCTTGGGTGATCGGCGGAATAAAGCGCCGGCGCCTTGCCCTTTTCCATGACCAGGATGGGATGCACGGCCATGAAGAGGTCGCGATAGGTGCTCGTCACTTCGCCCATGACCGATTCAAAAAGAAAAGGCATGTTCTGGTCGGTGACTGACAGCACCGAGACCGCAATGCCATCAGGCGCCACATCGGCAATGGTGTCGATGCTGACGCGGGGCGCCTTGCCGTTCCAGGCGTCGAGTTCCTTTGCCGAATGCACGGCGGAGAGTGCCAGCATTTCGGGTGTATAGAGTTCGAGATCGTCATTGCTTGCCCGGCCGAAGAGAATTTCCGGATCGAGATGCGCCTCACCCGTCGCCTTGGCGATCTTGCGCGCGCTTTCGATCTGCTTTTCCCGTTTCGGATTGTTTCTGGCAGTCATGGATCGCCTCCCTCAATGTCTGGTTTTTCGCAAGCTAGCAGAAGATTCTTCGAAAAAATCTCTAAAAGAGAGGTCCGAAGGGTTGTTTTGCCGCTTTTTGGCGCTGGAAATGAGAAATTTTAAGAGATTTTCCGCTTTCGTCGCCAAACGAAAGGGAAAGTCCGGTCTTCCGGTTTTTCGTTGCGACGAACATTTCCACGCTCGCATGAAGAATGGTTGACAGCGTCGCGTTAAAAAGATCATCAAACGCGGTCATCATCGGATCTTGGATATCATGTCGGAAAATGCAGCGGGCGCAATCATTGTCATCTCCAGCCATGTGGTGCGCGGCTCGGTCGGAAATCGGGCAGCCGTCTTTGCGCTGGAGACGCTCGGTCATCCGGTCTGGGCCCTGCCGACCATCGTGCTGCCCTGGCATCCCGGCCACGGCCGCTCGACACGGCTGACTTTCGCAGAAGCGGATTTCGACGCGGCGATCGACGATCTGATCCGCGCGCCCTGGATCGGCGAAGTCAAGGCGGTGCTTTCGGGCTATTTCGGCAATGCCGGCCAGGCGCGCTCCGTCGCCCGACTGATCGATGCACTCAGGCAAAACAATCCCGAACTGCTTTATGTCTGCGATCCCGTCATGGGCGATCTCGGCGGCCTTTACGTGCCGGAAGCGACCGCAGAGGCCATTCGCGACCATCTCATTCCGCTCGCCTCGCTCGCGACGCCGAACCGGTACGAGCTCGCATGGCTTTCGGGGGCGGCCCTCGAAGATAACAGCGCGATCATGGAGGCGGCGCTCGCGCTCGGACCATCGCGCATGCTCGTCACTTCAGCCGTGCCGATGATGGCGGGCGGTACCGGCAATCTCTATCTTTCCGGCCGTCACGCGCTTCTTGCCGAGCACCGCGTCGTCGAAAACCCGCCGAATGGTCTTGGCGACCTGCTCGCCGCCGTCTTCCTGTCGCGCCTGCTTTCCGGGCTCGAGGACGAAAAGGCGCTGCAGCTTGCCACCGCCAGCGTCTTCGAGGTGCTTGCGCGTGCCGTCAAGCGCGGCAGCAACGAGTTGATGCTGGCAAGCGATGCTTCCAGTCTTTCGACGCCGATGGCCATGGTGCAGATGCGCCGGCTCGTGCACCCGGCGCAGCGGCGGAAAAAATGACGCATTTGCCAATATGTTCATTTTGCGGTGCAGCAGTTGATCTTGTCGTCCGCGCGCGCTAATCCAGGAGCATGCAGCGTTTTCCAAACCCTCTTCTGGACGGCTATCGCAACTTTATGAACGGGCGTTATGCCGACGCCCGCAACAGGTATCGGCAGCTTGCCGAAGACGGTCAGAATCCCCATACGCTTGTCATTGCCTGTTCGGATTCTCGCGCAGCACCGGAGCTGATCTTCGATGCCGGCCCGGGCGAGCTCTTCGTCATCCGCAACGTCGCCAACATGGTGCCGCCCTACGAGCCGGATGGCCATTTTCATTCGACGTCGGCCGCACTCGAATTTGCCGTGCAGGTGCTGAAGGTCTCGGATATCGTCGTGATGGGCCATGGCCGCTGCGGCGGCATCCGCTCAGCACTCGATCCGAATGCCGAACCATTGTCGCCTGGTGACTTCATCGGCCGCTGGATGTCGCTGGTCAAACCTGCCGCCGAGCAGATCCAGAGCAACGACGTGATGACGACCGCCGAGCGGCAGACGGCGCTTGAGCGTGTCTCCATCCGCAATTCAATCAACAATCTCAGAAGCTTCCCCGACATCAAGGCTCTCGAGGAAGCGGGAAGCCTTCATCTCCACGGCGCCTGGTTCGACATTTCGACCGGTGAACTCTGGGTCATGGACGCCGAGACACGCGACTTCATTCGTCCCGAAATCTAGGGACATGCCGGTTTATCGCTTTTTTAAGGATTGTTGTTAAGCTCGCCGTCAATTGGTCGCGCACGACCGACGTTTTGATCACCGTGGCGATTGTCCGGCGGCGGCTTTGATTCCACGCAAATGAAAAACGCCGCATATCGCAGCGGCGTTTCGGGTATTGGTGTCGATGAAGGCCTATCCGCGGTAAAGACCTATCTGCCGTCGATCTGCTGACCGATATAGGCAATCGCCTGCTGGTAGACGCTGGCGGCGTTCCAGCCCTGGATGGCGACGAAATTCGGCTCTCCAGGCTGGTAGCCGGCGCCGGCGCGCCAGCCGTGGCCCTTGAGGAAATTCGCAGTCGATGCCAGGGCATCGGCGCGGGAACCGACCATGTCGACGCGGCCGTCGCCGTCGCCGTCGGCGCCGAAGCGCACGACATTGCGCGGCAGAAACTGCGTCTGGCCGATTTCACCATGGGCAGCACCCTTTGCCTGCGGGCTCAGATAACCCTCTGAGACAAGTTGGAGTGCTGCATAGAGCTGGTCGGTGAAATATTCCGAGCGACGGCAGTCATAGGCGAGGGTCGAAACAGCCGACAATGTGTGCTGGTTGCCCATATAGCTGCCAAAACCGGTCTCCATGCCCCAGATCGCGATCAGCGGGCCGGCCGGAACGCCGAAACGGCGCTCGATCGAGGCAAAGAGTGCCTGATTGGCGGCCTTCATGCTGCGGCCGCGGGAGATGACGGTGGCACCGCCGCGCTTCTGCATGAACGCGTCGAAGGATAGTTTGAAGCTCTTCTGGCCGCGGTCGGCGGCGATCGTCGGCTTGTTGTAATTGACGTTGGCGAAGGCGCGGTCGAGGACCGAGCGGCTGACGCCGTTAGCTGCTGCTTCCTGCTTGAAGTCGGCGACCCATGCACCGAAACCGCTGCCATTATTGCCGCATTGAGCGCCCTGGGCCGCTGCCGGCAGCGCGTGGAGGACGCCCGCCGCCGTAAACGCCGCCAGAAAGAATGTTGTCATGCGCATGAGAAACCCCGCTTCCGATCTACTGAAGCGCGCGCGGCCGATCGGGGCCATGCGACGCGCTCAAAGTCTTCGTTCTGTTCATGTCGCTGTCCCGAACCGCTGCACGGTTTTGGACGGCATGCTTTGGCTTGATGCCGGGCACAATGCCAGCCGAAGGCGATGTTGTCACGACCACCTTTTTCAGCAAGCGCTTATGGACAGAAGCGTCCACAATTCGGCAAAAAGCCCTGCCTTCATCATCAGCAGGGCTTTAGCATATTATGGTTTACAAATGGTATCAGGCGGCCTGCTTGCGCGGCTTGACGAGACCACGATTGACGAGCAGCTCGGCGATCTGGATGGCGTTCAACGCAGCGCCCTTGCGCAGATTGTCGGAGACCACCCAGATGTTGAGGCCGTTTTCGACCGTCGCATCCTCGCGGATGCGCGAGATGTAGGTCGCATCCTCGCCGGCGGATTCATATGGCGTGATGTAGCCGCCATCCTCGCGCTTGTCGATGACGAGGCAGCCCGGTGCGTCGCGCAGGATGTCGCGGGCCTGGTCGGCAGTGATCTCGTTTTCGAATTCGATGTTGACCGATTCCGAATGACCGATGAAAACCGGCACGCGCACCGCCGTGCAGGTCACCTTGATCTTCGGGTCGAGCATCTTCTTCGTCTCGGCCAGCACCTTCCATTCTTCCTTGGTGTAGCCGTCCTCCATGAAGACGTCGATGTGCGGGATGACATTGAAGGCGATACGCTTGGTGAACTTCTTGTTCTCGATCGGATCGGCGACGAAGACGGCGCGCGTCTGGTTGAAGAGTTCGTCCATGCCGTCCTTGCCGGCGCCGGAGACCGACTGGTAGGTCGAGATGACGACACGCTTGATCTTGGCGAAGTCATGCAGCGGCTTCAGCGCCACCACCAGCTGGGCGGTCGAGCAGTTCGGATTGGCGATGATGTTGCGCTTGGTGAACTGACTGATGGCATCCGGGTTCACTTCCGGCACGATCAGCGGCACGTCGGCGTCGTAGCGCCAGGCCGAGGAATTGTCGATGACAATGCAGCCCTGCTGGCCGATCTTCGGGGAGAACTTCTTGGAGATCTCGCCGCCGGCCGACATCAGGCAGATGTCGGTATCGGAGAAATCGTAATTCTCCAGATTGGAGACCTTCAGCGTCCGGTCACCGAAGGAAACCTCGGTGCCCTGCGAACGCGAGGAGGCGAGTGCCACGACCTCATCGGCGGGGAAGCCACGCTCGGAGAGGATGTTGAGCATCTCCCGGCCAACATTTCCGGTCGCTCCCGCAACTGCTACTTTGAAACCCATTTCTCAAGCTCTCTTTCTCTTCTCTCCTCTTGTCCGGTGAGGGGAAAGGCGCGATTAATCGCGTCTTCCTGTCCCCAGCCGAGCCGGGGAGAGAGCGGCAGGCCAGAGACGTCAGACGGTTTTCGTCGTCGTTTTGGCCTTGGTTTTGGAAGAAACCGGAACGGCAATATCCACCCCGGCAACTCGTGCCCGGTCACTGCGATCAGCAATGGCGTGTTCGTCGCGAACCATGGAGATTCCTTTTCCGCTGTTGCTCTTAGAAGGTTTTCCACAGGAGTCAAGGTTTTTTGCGCTCAGAGCCGCAGACGAAAGCGGCGGCCGCAATGCTGCGACGTATTGTCATGCCGCTGTCATCCCTGGGAGGTATCCCGACCCGGCTGTCAATGTCTGCAACGAAAACGGGGGTTTTTCCATGCGCATGCTTCTCGCCGCCTTTGCGGCCACCACCATCCTTGCGGGCGCCGCTCAGGCGACGACGGTCTATCCGCTTGATCGCGCGACGATCCTTGCCGGTTCGCCGTTCGATTTCAAGGTCGAACTCAACAAGCAGGTTAAGGCCGAAGACGTGAAGATTACGGTCAATGGCCAGGACTACAAGGCCGTCCTCGGGGGCGAGGCGCAGTTCGTTGAACTGGAAAAAGGCAAGGACGACAAGGCTATCGGCTCCGCTATCCTGCTGCGCGGCCTGAAGATTTCCGCGCCGGGCGACTACAAGATCGAAGTCGTGGCCGGAGACGAAACGAAGTCCGTCACCTGGAACGTTTACGAAACGGCAGCCCAGCCGAAGGCCAAGAACATCATCTTCCTGCTGGGCGACGGGCTTTCAGTTGCACATCGCACCGCTGCCCGCATCATGTCCAAGGGCATGACTGAAGGTAAGGCGAATGGCCGCCTGAATATGGACGATCTCGAGCGTATGGCTTTTATCGGCACGTCGGCGACGAATGCCGTTGCCACGGACTCGGCCAACACCATGTCGGCCTTCATGACCGGCCACAAGACGGCCGTCAACGCGATCGGCGTTTACGCTGATCGTACGCCGTCCTCGCTCGATGATCCGCGCGTCGAAACTTTCGGCGAAGCCGTTCGCCGCACAACGAAAAAGTCTATCGGCATCGTTGCGACATCCGAAGTCGAAGACGCTACGCCGGCTGCCGTCGTGGCCCACACCCGCAACCGTAGCGACAAGGCCGACATCGTCGGCATGCTGCTCGACGTCAAGCCGGAAGTCCTCCTTGCGGTGGCTCGGCCTATTTCCTCGGCAAGGAAGTCGCCGGTTCCAAGCGCAAAGACAATCAGGACTACATCAAGCAGTTCCAGAATGCCGGCTACAAGCTTGCGACCGACAAGAGCGAGCTCGCAGCCAATGCATCGGCTGAAGGCAATCTCCTTGGCCTGTTCCACACCGGCAATATGGACGTCACGCTTGATCGCGAGTTCCTGAAGAAGGGCACGGTCGACAAGTTCCCGAACCAGCCGGGTCTCGTCGCCATGACCAAGGTTGCGCTCGACCGCCTCTCCAAGAATCCTGATGGTTTCTTCCTGATGGTCGAAGGCTCCTCGATCGACAAAATGTCCCATCCGCTCGATTGGGATCGTGCCGTCTACGAAACCATCGAATTCGACCAGGCCATCGGCGTTGCCCGCGAATTCCAGAAGGCCCATCCGGACACGCTGATCGTCGTCACCGGCGACCACACGCATGGCGTATCCATCATCGGTACCGTCGATGATGAAAAGCCCGGCACGGAAATGCGCGAAAAGGTCGGGACCTATGCCGAAGCCGGCTTCCCGAACTACAAGGACGAAAACGGCGACGGCTATCCCGATAAGGTCGACGTTAGCCGCCGGCTGTTCCTGAGCGCCAACAACGGTCCCGATCACTACGAGACCTTCCGTCCGAAGCTCGATGGTCCGTTCGTTCCGGCTGTCCAGAACGAAAAGAAGGAATATGTCGCCAACGAGCAGTATAAGGATGTTCCCGGCGCCGTCTTCGTTCAGGGCAACCTTCCGAAGACCAGCGAAAGCGGCGTTCATGCAGTCGACGACGTCGTCCTGCAGTCGGCTGGCCCGGGTTCGGAAGAGTTCCATGGTTACATGGAACAGAGCGACGTCTACCGCGTCCTCGCCGACACCTTTGCTCTCGGCGCCAAGCAGACGAATTGATCTGCAGCTGATCCGCCAAGGCCGCTTGCCGGCCTTGCTTCTTTCGGCGATCATGGTCCCGGCCGTTCAGCGGCCGGGATTTGCTTCTTGGAGGTCGCCATGGAAACATTTTCTTCGTTGCATCTCAGCCGCCGCCGGCTGATCGGCGCCGCCATTGTGCTTCCCTTCACCGCTTGCCTCGTTCGTGCTGCCGATTCTTCGCTTGCATTCGGTGAGCTCTACGGCAAGTTCGGCGTGCTCGGCCTCGAATTCTCCGACAAGGTGAAGCGCCTTGCCGGTCAGGAAATCAGTATGAAGGGCTTCATGGCGCCGCCGCTGAAGGCCGAAGCGCAGTTCTTCGTGCTTACCGAAGTGCCGATGTCGCTCTGCCCCTTCTGCTCCTCGGATGCGGACTGGCCGGACAATATCGTCGTCGTCTATCTCTTGGAGAAACAGACCTTCGTGCAGCCGCGCCAGACGATCGAAGTGCGCGGCACGCTGGAATACGGCTCCTGGACGGATCCGGACACCGGTTTCGTCAGCCTGTTGCGGATCCGCCAGGCCGAATATTTCGCCGTCTGAACCGATATGCTCGCTCTCGATATCGAAAACCTGACCGTCACTTTCTCAGGCCTGTCCTCGCCGGCACTGGCGATCGGCCGCCTGTCGATCGATGCAGGCAGCAGGGTCGCCATTACAGGCGCGTCCGGCTCCGGCAAGAGCACCTTCGTTAATATCGTTGCCGGGCTGGAGCGGACACGGCAAGGCCGCGTCCGCTGGAACGGCGAGGATATCGCGACTTTTTCAGAAAGCCAGCGCGACCGGTTCCGTGCCGCCAATATCGGCCTGGTCATGCAGGAGTTCCATCTCTTCCCCGGCCTGTCGGCGGTGGAAAACGTGCTGCTGCCGGCGCGGCTCGCCGGCGCTGCGACAGTTGATGTCATCGAGCGGGCGCATGCACTTTTGAGGACGGTCGGTCTTTCCCGGCCCGGCCAGAAAATCGAAACCATGTCACGCGGCGAGATGCAGCGCGTGGCGATCGGCCGAGCGCTGCTGCGCAAGCCCGGCGTCATCATCGCCGACGAGCCGACCGCAAGCCTCGATGCCGAAAGCGGCGAGGCGGTCGGCGATCTCATCCTCGATCTGGCCATTGCCGAAGGCAGCACGCTGATCGTCGTTTCACACGACCATCGCTTGGCCAGCCGCCTCGACCGGCGCATCACCTTTGGTTCCGGCCGGATCAGCGAAGATTCCGCGGCAACGGCGGGAGAGGCTGCATGATCCGCTTCATCCTTTCGGATCTTCGTCGCCTCTGGGCGGGATCGCTGGTGGTCGTGCTGCTGGTGGCGCTTGCGACCGCGCTTGGCGTTTCCGTCGTCCTTCAGGAACGGGCGCTTCGTCTCGGCAGCGCACGCGCCGCCGACAAGTTCGATCTTGTGATCGGCGCCGGCGGCAGCGAGACGCAGCTCGTGCTGTCCTCCGTCTTCCTGCAGCCCTCGCCGCTGCCGCTGATGCCGGGCGAGGTCCTGGGCAAGCTTGCCGCGGATCCACGGGTCGATTGGGCAGCCCCGATCGGATTTGGCGATTCCTTCTCCGGCTATCCGATCGTCGGCACAACGACCATGCTGGCGCAGAACCTGTCCGGCGACTTGGCCGAAGGCAAGATTTTTGCGCGCGAGGGCGAGGCAGTGATCGGCTCGGCCGTCAGGCTGCCGCTCGGTGGCGAGATCAAGCCGATGCACGGGTCGCTGGAAGAGGGCGGCGAGACCCATACCGAGCTCGTCTATCATATCGCCGGCCGTTTGCGGCCGACCGGCACCGCCTGGGACCGGGCGATTCTCGTTCCCATTCAGGCCGTCTGGCACATCCATGGCATGGAGGCGGAGGAACATGCGGAGGACGGTGAGCACAAGGATGAAGCGGCGTCCGGAACGGACAACGCTGAACATGGCCATGAGCATGAGAAAGCCGGCGCTGATCATAACGGGCATGAGCATCACGGCGAGGCCGATCCCGATGCCGCGCTTGATGAGAGCTGGACCGCGGGCGCTCCCGGCCTTCCCGCCATTCTCGTCAAGCCGAAGACGATCGCCGATGCCTACAAGCTGCGGCAGGACTATCGCAGCGGCAATACCGTCGCCGTCTTTCCCGGCGAGGTGCTGACCAATCTCTACGCCACGCTCGGCGACGCCAAACAGATCCTCGTCGCGGTCGCCTTCGGCGCGCAAGCTCTCGTCGCAGCCTCGCTGGTGCTGGTCACGGTCATCCATATCGGCCAGCGCCGCCGTCAGATCGGCGCACTCAGGGCCTTCGGTGCCCCGCGCGGCGCGATTTTGGGTATCGTATGGCTGGAATTCTTCTTCCTGGTGGCAATTGGCATCGCACTCGGATTCGCGCTCGGTTATGCCGCGGCCCTCATATTGTCCGGCATGCTCTCACAAACGAGTGGGGTCGCCATGCCGGTCGGCTTCGCGCGGGAAGACGCCGGGCTTGCGGCGGTGCTGCTTGCCTTTGCCACAATTCTTGCCGCGCTGCCGGCAATGCTCGCCTACCGGCAATCGCCGGCGCAGGCGTTGCGAGCGTAACGGTCCACATCACAAACCGCGGTGAAGCCTTCTTCCAAACCTCCGGCAGCTCCATCGTCACGGCGGTGGCGAGCTTGATGCGCATGACAAAGCGTGGCGCCATTAGACTAAAGTCATAATCCCAAAGCATCTCTCTTTTTGATCTGTCGTTTCTGGCACACTCTCGTCAGGCGTGTCGCGGCCAGGGGTATGCTTTGAGGAAAGTAGGCCGCGCGCGTGCTCATCACTCTGTGGAGGACAGACAATGGCAAATGTCGCAAGCGTCGACGGCGCGAAGGCCGGCCCGATGACCGGCGAGGAGAAGAAGGTCATCTTCGCCTCTTCGCTCGGCACCGTTTTCGAATGGTACGATTTCTATCTCTATGGTTCGCTCGCCACCTATATCGGCGCGACCTATTTCACCCAATATCCTGAGGCAACGCGCAACATCTTCACGCTGCTCGCCTTTGCCGCCGGCTTCCTGGTACGCCCCTTCGGCGCGCTGGTGTTTGGCCGTCTCGGCGATCTCGTCGGCCGTAAATACACCTTCCTAGTGACAATCATGATCATGGGTCTGTCGACCTTCCTCGTCGGCGTCCTGCCGGGCGCCGCCACGATCGGCATCGCAGCCCCGATCATCCTGATTGGGCTGCGCCTGCTCCAGGGTCTGGCGCTGGGTGGTGAATATGGCGGTGCAGCAACCTATGTCGCCGAACATGCGCCGAACGGGCGCCGCGGCTACTTCACGTCGTGGATCCAGACAACGGCGACGCTTGGCCTGTTCCTGTCGCTGATCGTCATCGTCTTTGTGCAATATCTGATGGGTGCGGCTCAGTTTGCCGCCTGGGGTTGGCGCATTCCGTTCCTGGTCTCGGTCGTCTTGCTCGGCGTTTCCGTCTGGATTCGCTTGAAGATGAACGAATCGCCGGCGTTCCAGCGGATGAAGGCGGAAGGCAAAGGCTCCAAGGCGCCGCTGACCGAGGCCTTTGGGACGTGGAAAAACGCCAAGATCGCGATCATCGCGCTGCTCGGCGCCACCATGGGCCAGGCGGTGGTCTGGTACGGCGGCCAGTTCTATGCGTTGTTCTTCCTGCAGAACGTGCTGAAGGTGGATCTGTTCTCGGCCAATGTCATGGTCGCCATCGCACTCCTCCTCGGCACGCCGTTCTTCGTCATCTTCGGCGGTCTCTCCGACAAGATCGGCCGCAAGCCGATCATCATGGCGGGCCTTCTCATTGCGGCGGTGACCTATAATCCGCTGTTCAAGGCGATGACCTGGACGGCGAACCCGGCGCTGGCGGAAGCGCAGGCTTCGATTCGGGCGACGGTCACGGCTGATCCGGCGGATTGCCGGTTCCAGTTCAACCCGACCGGCACGGCCAAGTTCACCAGCTCCTGCGACGTGGCAACGGCGTTCCTGACGAAAAACTCGGTGCCTTACGACGTCGTGCCCGGTACCGCCGGACAGCCGGCAACGGTGAAGGTCGGTAATGCGACGATCCCAAGCTTCGACGTCGTCGCTGCCGGCGACAAGGCCAAGGGCATGACCGCCGCCTTCGAAAAGGGCGTCAACAGCGCGCTCCACGATGCCGGCTACCCGCTGAACCGCGGCGCCGTCAAGGTGCCGGACGCCAAGCTCGATGCCTTTATCGCAGCCAATCCGGAACTGTCGCTCAATGCCGATGCCGTGCGCGCCGGCGAGAAGGAAACCGTGCCGGCGGCCAAGCTGGTCGAGACCAAGCTGCTGACTGCGGATGAGGCCAATGGCGTCACCGACATGGCGGTCTATAACATCGCCAATGGCGGCACCTTCGCCATGGTCGCCGATCCGGCCCGCGTCAATTGGATCGGAACGATCGCCGTGCTGTTCGTCCTCGTCCTCTATGTGACGATGGTCTACGGCCCGATCGCCGCTCTGCTGGTCGAGCTTTTCCCGACCCGCATCCGCTATACCGGCATGTCGCTGCCCTATCACATCGGCAATGGCTGGTTCGGCGGCCTGCTGCCGGCGATGGCCTTCGCGATGAGCGCTGCCGCGGGCGATATCTATTACGGTCTCTGGTATCCGATCGTCTTTGCGACGATCACGCTGGTGATCGGCCTGATCTTCCTGCCGGAAACGAAGAACAGGGATATCCACGCCATGGATTGAGGGGCGCTTCAGCGTTCAAGAAAAGAAGCCCGGCGCTCACAAGGCGCCGGGCTTTTCCATGTTACAGCGCCGCGCGTCTTTTCGGACGTGCAAAGGACGCTGTAACATTTTGAATTATGCAGTGCGAAACAGGCGCTTCGAGACTGGCCAGCCATCCGGCGCCAGCTTGAAGAGCAGGCCACAGCGCGCAAAGACGATCGCCGTCAGCAACGAGAACCAGGCGCCGAAGGCAAGGCCGGCGATGACGTCACTCGGATAATGGGCGCCGACCATGACACGTGTCATGCCGAGCCAGATGGCGCAGGCGATGAAGGCAACGCGATAGCGCGGAAACAGCAGAGCGAAGGCGGCGAAGAAGGCGCCGACCGTGGTGGAATGGCCGGACGGGAAACTTTCGAAAGCGGCATGGCCTGAGAAGGGCGTGAAGGAAAAGATGCCGTAGTCGTGGAAATGATCGGGACGCGCCCTGCCGATCGCACGCTTCAGCAAATTGGCGAGAAGTCCTGAGAAGACGACCGTGGCGAAGAGATAGGCGCCGATCCAGCTGACATAAAGCGCCTGCGCCTTGGAACGCGCCGTCTTGACAAGCTTGTAACCCGCCCGGCCCTGAAAAAACAGCAGGATGCTGGTGTAGATCAGCCAGGCGGAATCACCGAAGCCGGTCAGCATCTCGCCGAGGTGCTTCACCGGTGCAGGAGCCTCGCTGGCGCCGATCGGTGCATCGAAGAGCAGCATGGAGAGGATCACGGCATTCAGCGTGATGAAGAGGCAGGTCTGCCAGCGCAAAGGCGGCATGCCGGCACTGCTCCGGCGCCAGCGCCTGTTCAGGGAAGCCCAAAATGCCCGCATTCCGTCGTCCGTTCGAATTTGCCCTAAAGTGCCACGACGCGCTAAGGACGCTCTATTATTTTGAATTGGCCCATAATCCGTTGGAAGATCGTTTCCAATGCCGAGTTTATGCGCCCGTTAAAATCCGGCGCAAAAATACACGAGATCGTGGCCGAGGATAGTCGGTTTGGGATAATTCGACCAAGCCGACGCGGCTCGCGGTCTTGAGAAAAAAGCCCTCCGCAAGATTCCTGCGAAGAGCCGGAACTGTTTCACGTGAAATATCAGGCGGAAAGCGTCTTGAACTCGGCGAGGATCGCATCGCCCATCTCGACGGTGCCGACCTGCCTTGCGCCGTCGGCCATGATGTCGCCAGTGCGGATGCCCTTGTCGAGCACGTTAGCGATCGCCTTTTCCAGATCGTCGGCTTCCTTCACCAGGTTGAAGGAGTAACGCAGGCACATGGCGAATGAGGCGATCATGGCAATCGGATTGGCGATGCCCTTGCCGGCAATATCGGGCGCCGAGCCATGTACCGGTTCGTAGAGCGCCTTGCGCTTGCCGGTCTTGCCATCAGGCGCGCCGAGCGAGGCGGACGGCAGCATGCCGAGCGAACCGGTCAGCATGGCGGCGACGTCGGAAAGCATGTCGCCGAAGAGGTTGTCGGTGACGATGACGTCGAATTGCTTGGGCTGGCGCACCAGCTGCATGCCGCCGGCATCGGCCAGCATGTGTTCGAGCTGGACGTCGGAATATTTCGCCTTGTGCGTCTCGGTCACCACCTGGTTCCAGAGCACGCCCGACTTCATGACGTTGCGCTTTTCCATGGAGCAGACGCGGTTTTGCCGCGTGCGGGCCATTTCAAAGGCGACACCGGCGATACGCTCGATCTCGTAGGTATCGTAGACCTGCGTGTCGATGCCGCGTTTCTGGCCGTTGCCGAGGTCGATGATCTCCTTCGGCTCGCCGAAATAGACGCCGCCCGTCAGCTCGCGGATGATCAGAATGTCAAGACCTTCGACCAGCTCCGGCTTCAGCGACGAGGCCGAGGCAAGGGCTGGATAGCAGATGGCGGGGCGCAGGTTTGCGAAGAGCTGCAGATCCTTGCGTAGCCGCAGCAGGCCGGCTTCCGGGCGCACTTCGTAAGGCACGCTATCCCATTTCGGGCCACCGACGGCGCCGAAGAGAACGGCATCGGCGGCAAGCGCCTTCTGCATGTCGGCTTCCGAGATCGCCGCACCATGCGCATCATAGGCGCAGCCGCCGACAAGGCCTTCGTCGGTGATGAAACCGGCATTCATCGCCTCGTTCATATAGGCGATGATCTTGCGGACCTCGCCCATGGCCTCGGGACCGATGCCGTCACCCGGCAGCAGGAAAAGATTGCGCGCTGTCATGAAACCCTCCTGGGAAAAACAAGTTGCGGTTTCTTAGACCCCGGAAATGGGCATTTCAAGCGACACAAGCGGTGAATCGGTACGCATCGCTCTGAGCAGCGATGATTGCTCCTGCGCCCGCAAACGGATTAGAAAGGCAGCTCCACCTTTATTTCCCTGGATGGTTCCCATGCCTTTCGTACCTCTCCATCTCGACACGCCCTTGGTTCAGACGGCACCTGGCTATAGCGCCAGCGGCAAACCGCTCTGGCTGAAGCTTGATGCGCTGCAGCCTTCCGGCAGCTTCAAGCTGCGCGGCGTCGGCCGGCTTTGCCCGTACGAGGTGGAAAATGGCGCGCGCGAGATCTTCTGTGCTTCCGGCGGCAATGCCGGCATTGCGGCGGCTTATGCCGGCCGGGCGCTCGGTGTGCCGGTCACGATCGTCGTGCCGGAGACGACGGCGGCCGATGTACGCCAGACGATTGCCGAAACGGGCGCCAATGTCCTCGTTCATGGTTCGGTTTTCGATGAGGCCAATGCCCATGCAGTCGAACTCGCCCGGAGCCGCAAGGCAACCTATGTGCATCCCTTCGACCATCCGCTTCTGTGGGATGGCCATGCCACGCTGATCGACGAGGTGGTGGCGAAGGGGGCAAAATTCGATTGCGTCGTCACCAGCGTCGGCGGCGGCGGGTTGCTTGCCGGCATTGTCGAGGGCTTGAAGCGAAACGGGCTTTCCGATGTGCCTGTTATCGCCGTCGAAACGGAAGGGGCGGCTTCGCTGAACGCCAGTCTCAGGGCGAATGAGCGTATCACCCTTCCCGCCATTACCTCGATTGCCAATTCGCTCGGCGCGCGGCAGGTGGCGCAGCATGTCTTCGACCTGCCGAAGCAGCATCCGATTGAAAGTGTTGTCGTCAGCGACGCCGATGCCGTTGCCGCCTGCCTGAAATTTGCCGATGCGCAGCGCATTCTGGTCGAGCCGGCCTGCGGTGCGGCGCTTGCCGTTGCCGATGTGCATGCCGGACTGCTTCAGCCCTTCGATAGTCCACTTATCGAAGTCTGCGGCGGCATCGGCGTGTCGCTCGAAAAACTCAGGGCCTGGAAAGAAAAATTTCTTTGACCCACACCAAAGAAAAAGCCGGGCGAAAAGCCCGGCTTGATCGGTAACCGATTGGATAGGGCTCAGGCTGCCCAGGGGTGCGAAGCGGCGTTCTTCTTTTCGAAGCTGTCGATCGCCTTGCCCTTTTCCAGGGTCAGACCGATATCGTCGAGACCGTTCAGCAGGCAGTGGCGCTTGAATTCGTCGAGATCGAACTTGATCAAGCCACCATCGGGGCCGGTGATCTCGAGGTTTTCGAGGTCGACGGTCAGAATGGCGTTGGAGCCGCGCGAGGCGTCGTCCATCAGCTTGTCGAGATCTTCCTGGCTGACCTTGATCGGCAGAATGCCGTTCTTGAAACAGTTGTTGTAGAAGATGTCGGCGAAGCTGGTCGAGATGACGCAGCGGATGCCGAAATCGAGAAGCGCCCAGGGGGCGTGCTCGCGCGAGGAGCCGCAGCCGAAATTATCGCCGGCAACGAGGATCTTGGCATCGCGATAGGCCGGCTTGTTCAGCACGAAATCCGGGTTTTCTGAGCCGTCCTCATTGTAGCGGGCTTCCGCGAAGAGGCCGGTGCCGAGGCCGGTGCGCTTGATCGTCTTCAGATAATCCTTCGGAATGATCATGTCGGTGTCGACGTTGACGACCGGCAGCGGCGCTGCAACGCCCGTGAGCTTCACGAATTTATCCATGATCCATGCTCCATTTCAGCAAATCTACTTTCTGAATTTGCATCTAGTCCAGTTTTTCGCCGAAATGAAGGAGAATCTTTTCACGGACGGCGGCCACGCGACGCTTCGCGCGATCCGCCGATTGAGCCTGTCCCCTATTTGGACGGTGCGTTCAGGCCCCAGAGGACGCCGAACGGATCACGAAGCTGGCCGTAGCGGTCGCCCCAGAACATCAGTTCGACCGGCATGACGACATCAGCGCCGGCAGCCACGGCACGGTCCCACCAGAAATCGATATCGTCGATCACCAGCTGAATGGCGAAGCCTTCATGGCCTTTGAAGGGATGACCGTATTCGGGATAGGCATCCGACAGCATGAGGGAACTGCCGTTGATATAGAGATGCACATGCATCGTTCTGCCGCTCTCGTCGACCGGCACGAGATAGGCCTCTTCGGCGCCGAAAGCCTTCTTATAGAATTCCGCAGCTTTCACCGCGCCATCGACCGTCAGATAGGGCAGCAGGCCATTCTTGACCGGTGGCATCTTGGTCGGGTTGCTCTCTGTCGTCGTATCCATGCTTGTCCTCCATTCGTGTTTGAAGCGCCGGCTGAATGCCTGGCTGCTTCAAAGACGTAACATGGAAGCGCGATGCGACAGTGTCGGGCAAATTTTTCAGCGAAAAGATGATCAGAGATCGATGATCGTGCCGCGGCCGTCGTTCCACACCCGCATTTCGCGCTGGCCGTGATTTGCCTTGGCGCGAACCGGAGCGGGCTTCATCTTCATCGAAAGCGCACGTCCGACCATGATCACGGTCAGAATGCCGCCGACGGCGAGCGTCACCGAAAAGGTGAGAAGCAGCATAGCCACAAACACGGTGGCGCCAGCAAGCATGAGGAAGACGGAGCGAATGTTCTGCATGGTTAGAGACCTTTCTTCGGAAAGGAATGTGGTCCTTCTCTTTCCTCTCTGCAAGGCAAGCATGGCTTTTTGTTGTTCTGCTCGATGTTCTGGGGTGGGCTGCTTGCTTCGACTGTCAAAGCTTGGCACTAATTCGCCATGAGCCGAAACCCAGCGACCCGCTCCGCCCGCCTGTGCCGTTCGGTGCTGAGCGTGCCTGCCATCAATCCCCGCGCCCTCGAAAAGACCCATGCGGTCGATTGCGATGCCGTGATCTTCGATCTCGAGGATTCCGTGGCGCCGGAAAAGAAGGTGGAAGCGCGGGAAAATCTAAGGAATTTCTTTTCGGCTCGGCCGCTCGAAGGCAAGGAGCGGATCATCCGCATCAACAGCCTATCCACCGATTTCAGCCTGGCGGACATGGAACTGGTAATCGCGCTCAATCCCGACGCCGTGCTGCTGCCGAAGGTCGACCAACCGCAGGATGTCATGGCGCTCAGTGACCTTCTCTCCGAGGCCGATGCACCGGAAGATCTACGTATCTGGGCGATGATCGAGACGCCACGCGGCATCCTGAATGCGGCTGTTATCGCCGAAGCCGGGCGCACGCCGGGCTCGCGGCTCGATTGCCTCGTCGTCGGGCTCAACGACCTGCGCAAGGAAACCGGCGTGCTGCAGCAGCCGGGGCGAAGCTATCTCGTGCCGTGGCTGATGCAGGTCGTCCTTGCGGTCAGCGCCTACGGGCTCGATGCGATCGACAGCGTCTTCAACGATTTCAGGGACGAACAGGGTTTCGATACCGAATGCCTGCAGGGTCGGGCCATGGGATTTGCCGGCAAGATGCTGATCCACCCCGCGCAGATCGAGCCCGCCAACCGCCATTTCGGCCCCGATCCGGCGGCGATTGCGGAAGCGGAGGCGATCATATCAGCCTTTGCCGATCCCGCCTCCGATGGGCTGAACGTCATCAATGCAGGCGGGCGGATGGTCGAGCGGCTGCATCTTGTCCAGGCGGAAAGTCTGGTCCATAAAGCCCGCCTGATCGCAGCCCGCCAGATTGCAGCACGAAAGACGATGTAATGAAACTCTACCGCTTCCTGACCGGTCCCGACGATGCTTCCTTCTGCCACAAGGTCACCGCCGCCCTCAACAAGGGCTGGTCGCTGGAGGGCTCGCCGACCTATGCCTTCAATGCCGCAACCGGTGCGATGCAGTGCGGCCAGGCCGTCGTCAAGCATGTCGAAGGCAAGGACTACGATCCCGAGATGAAACTCTCCGAGCAGTGAGGCTTGGCGCATAGGCGCGATTGAAAGTGGTAGAGGGTCCTTAACGCGTCTTGGACGCGCGGCTCTAGCGTTCGGCAGCTTCCTCGGCGCTTGCCTCGATCCGCTCCATGTCATCGTCGCTCAGTCCGAAATGGTGACCGATCTCGTGGATCAGGACGTGGGTGATGATATCGCCGAGCGTCTCGTCGTTCTCAGCCCAGTAATCGAGGATGGGGCGGCGGTAGAGGCGGATGCGGTTCGGCATCTCGCCGGTTTCCAGCGTGAAACGTTCGGAAATGCCCCTGCCCTCGAAAAGGCCGAGCAGATCGAAAGGGGTTTCCAGCGCCATGTCCTCGAAAACGTCGTCATCGGGGAAATCTTCAATCTCGATCGTGAGGTTGGTCGTCAGCTGGCGAAATTCATCCGGCAAATGGCTATAGGCCTCCATCGCCAGCGACTCGAAGGTGCTGATCGTCGGCGCATGGCGGTCCCGCCAATCATCGCTCTGGTCTATGCGGGCCATGAATATTCCTTCCTTTGCGGGCCCATATAGAACCTTTATCGCCGATTTTCGAGTGCGGAATCAAAGGCAGGAATAAATTCATAGAAAATGGCCGTTGACTCTTCATTAGCTCTCTGGAATCTATAAGAACATAACAGGAACAAGACGAATTGGAGAACGCCATGGCGCAGCACGCCCTGGCGCGCGAGCGGCTTTTTGCGCTCCGCGAAACCATCGCCAGACTGGAGGGAAGGCTCGCGCCGGCGCTTGCCGCGGCGGAGCGGGAAGCCCTGGCGGCAGGAGGTCAGATACCCAGGAGACGCGTTCTGCCGCCCTTGGCGTTTGGGGTTGAGTTTCTAGACAGCGCGCTGGAAGGCGGGTTGCCGCTCGATGCGATCACCGAATTCCGCTCGGCTCTGTCTCGCGATGCCGGTGCGGCAAGCGGGCTGGCGATGGCTGTTGCCGCGCGGCTGCAGAAACAGGAAGCGGATGCCGGCAGGCTTATGCCGTTGCTCTGGATTGGCGATGCCGTCGGCACGCTGGAGGCCGGTCGTCCCTATGCACCAGGGCTTCGGGATTTCGGGTTGAACCCGGAGCGGTTTCTCCATGCCGCGCCGCGCAAGCTGGATGAGGCGCTCTGGCTGGCGGAGGCGGCGGTGGAAAGCGCTGCCTTCTCGGCCGTCATCTTCGAAGTGCGAGGCAATCCCGCCCATTTTGGCCTGACCGAAAGCCGCAGGCTCAGTCTCAGGGCGCATGCTGCCCGCCGTCCGCTATTCCTTGTCCGCCAGGCCGGAGCAGAGGAGGCAAGCAGTGCGGCCTTCCGTCTGCATGTTGAGCCGGCCCCGTCCGGTCTGCGGCCGTTGCCGGGTGGATCGAAACTTTCCGGCAGCATCGGCAATCCGATTTTCCGTCTCACGCTGGAGAAGAGCCGCAATCCGGCCCCGCTCTCCTTTCTTCTGGAGTGGAACCCCCATGACCGCCAATTTCTCCCTGTCGCCGAACCAAACCTCGTTCGTTCTCCAGGCGAACAGTCAGCGCATTCTGGCGCTCAGCTTCCCGCATCTGCCGACGGACCGGATCGCCCGCAAGCGATGGGGGCTCTCCTGGCGTTCGAAAGGGCGTCCTGAAACGCCGCCTATCGTCTGTTCCGGCAAGCTCAACAATGCCATGCGGCTGACGGCACTGGACGAGTTGGCCGAAAGGTTGGGGCTGAGGAAGGAGCTGGGCGCTGCCGAAGCGCGCGCCATGTATCCCATGCTCGAGGTAGCGGAAGAGGATCTGGCGGCCGACCGTCGGTTGCTGGAGGCAATTGCCGACTGGTGCGACCGTTATACGCCGCTGGTGGCGTTCGACGGCAACGACGGTCTGTTTCTCGACATTAGCGGCTGCGCCCATCTATTCGGCGGTGAAAAGGCGCTTCTTAAGGATGTGCTGTCGCGGCTTTTCCATATGGGATTCGATGCCCGAGGCGCGGTCTCATCGTCATCAGGCCTTTCCTGGGCCGCGTCCCGCTTCGGGCAAGGCGGCGTGATCGGGGACGAGGAGGCGGAACATGTGCTGATGTCCTTGCCGGTCGCAGCCTTGCGGCTGGAAGGACAAACCGTCGCTGCCCTGAAGAAGCTCGGTCTGAAATATATCGGCGACATCATCGATGCACCGCGCGCGCCGCTGACCCGCCGGTTCGGCCCGGAGCTGCTTCTGCGTCTCGACCAGGCGCTGGGACGTGAAGAGGAGCCGGTCTCGCCCCGGCGTCCTGTTGCCAGCCTCTCGGCTGAAAGCCGGCTGATCGAGCCCATCGGGACGGAAGAACAGATCCTTGCCGTCACCAGGCAGGTCGCCCTATCGCTGCAGCCGTCGCTGGAGGCGCGGGGGGCTGGCGGGCGGGTGTTCGAACTGGTCCTGTTCCGCGTCGACGGCAGGGTCTTTCGTATCTCCGTCGGCGCTTCGCAGCCGCTTCGCGAACCAAGGTTCATCGCCGGGCTTTTTTCCGAGCGATTGCAGGCGGTCTATGACGATCTCGATGCCGGCTATGGCTTCGAGATCCTGCGGTTGAATGTGTTGCGGCACGATCCTTTCAACGAGACGCAGGGTGATTTCGAGGGCGACCGGCAGGGAGAGATGTCGCTTTCGACCTTCGTCGACCGGGTCTCGGCCCGGCTGGGTGCGGATTGCCTGCAAAGCTTCCAGCTTCGCGAGAGCCATGTTCCGGAACGCGCCGTCATCACGGTTCCTGTGATGGAGAGCCTTCCCAGGCGGAAGGTGGAGCAGGACATCCAGCTTCCTTTCCGCGAAGAGCGCCCGCTGCGGCTCTTTGCAACGCCGGAGCCCGTCGAGACCATACTTGCCGAGGTGCCCGACGGTCCGCCGCAGAGCTTCCGCTGGCGGCGCATTCAGCATCAGGTGGCAAGAAGCGAAGGGCCGGAACGGATTGCCATGGAATGGTGGATCGATGGGAATGACGCCGAGGCGCGTGACTATTTCCGCATCGAGGACGAGACCGGACATCGCTTCTGGATCTATCGTCGCGGCTTCTATGGTCGGGAACTCGATCCGCGCTGGTTCATGCATGGTGTCTTTGCATGAGAACCGCGCCCGCATTTTGCGAGATCGGCGCGAGGACGAATTTCTCGTTTCTCGAAGGCGCCTCCAGCCCGGAAGAGATGGTCGTGCAGGCCGCTTCGATGAAGCTCGGCGGCCTCGGCATTGCGGACCGGAATTCGGTTGCCGGCGTGGTGCGGGCACATGCGCAGGCGGAGCAGCTTGAGGAGAGATACAAAAACAGGGATGCGATTTTAGCCGAAGCGAAGAAGAAGGGAAAAACGGAGGTCATTTTCGATCCTATCCGGGTTCAGCCGGGCGCCCGTCTCGTCTTTTGCGATGGAACGCCTGATATCCTTGCCTATCCGCGCAACCGGCGCGGCTGGGCAAATCTCTGCCGTCTTCTCAGCGCCGGTAATCTGAAAAAAGAGGCGGTCAAGGGGACCTGCATACTGACGGAAGCGGAGCTCATGGAATGGGGGGACGAGATGATGCTTGCCCTCGTTCCCGATCGCACCCTTGTCGATCATCAGGCGGGTCAGTCGACGCTGAAAGATTATCTGGAACGGTTTCGCAGACGCTTCCGCAAGGCTTTTTTTATGGCGCTGGCGCCAGCCTATGACGGCCGCGACAGGCAGGTCTTTGCGGTGTTTTCCATGCTTGCTGCCCGAAATCGCGTGCCGCTGATTGCGACCAACCAACCACTTTACCATCATCCCGAACGCCGGCCGCTTTCGGATGTCGTGATCGCGATCCGGGAGCATGTGCAGATAGCGCAAGCCGGATTCCTGCTGGCGCCGAATGCCGAACGTTACCTCAAGGATTCACGTGAAATGGTCCGGGTCTTCCGGGACTATCCTGGTGCGATCGAAAATGCGCAGGTATTTTTCGACAGCTTGACCTTTTCGCTGAAGGAACTGGAGCACAATTATCCGCCAGAAAACGATCCCGGCGAAACGCCGCAGGAGACACTCGAAAGGCTGACGAAAGCGGGAGCCGCAAGACGCTATCCCGACGGTATCCCGCCCAAGGTGGCGCAACAGATCGATTATGAGTTGAAACTCATCGGGGATAAGAAATATGCCTCTTATTTCCTGACGGTGCACAGGATCATCCAGCACGCTCGCTATGAACTCAAGGTCTTGTGCCAGGGGCGCGGATCGGCGGCAAATTCGGTCATCTGCTATTGTCTTGAGATAACGGAGGTCGATCCCGAAAAGAGCACGCTGCTGTTCGATCGCTTCATTTCGATGGATCGCGACGAACCGCCGGATATCGATGTCGATTTCGAGCATGACCGACGCGAAGAGGTCATTCAGTTTATCTACAAAAAATACAAAAGAGAACATGCCGGGCTGACGGCGGGGGTGACCACCTACCGCACCCGTTCGGCCGGCCGCGAGGTCGCCAAGGCCTTCGGGCTGTCGGAGGATGTCCAGTCGGCGATCAGCAGCCTCGTCTGGGGGTGGTCGGAGGACAATCTCTCCGAACGCGATGCCAAGGCGGCGGGTCTCGACGTCAAGGATCCGGTGACCCAGAACGTGCTGAAATATGCCTCCGAGCTTCTCGGCTTCCCACGCCACCTCACCCAGCACGTCGGCGGCTTCGTCATCACGCGGGACCGGCTCGATGAGGTGGTGCCGATCATGAAGACGGCGATGCCGGATCGCTACATGATCGAGTGGGACAAGGACGACCTCGACAACGTCAAGATCCTCAAGGTGGATGTGCTGGCGCTCGGCATGCTGACCTGCCTGCGGAAGGCCTTTTCGCTGCTGGAGCTGCATTACGACGTGAAGAAGACGCTCGCAGACCTTGGCCACAAGGAGCATGGGGATGAGGGCAAGCCGGTTTACGAGATGATGGGCCGGGCCGATACGCTCGGCGTCTTCCAGATCGAAAGCCGGGCGCAGATGAGCATGCTGCCGCGTCTTAAGCCGAAGGTGTTCTACGATCTCGTCATCGAGGTGGCGATCGTGCGGCCAGGTCCGATCCAGGGCGACATGGTGCATCCCTATCTGAAACGCCGGGAGCAGCGGGCCAAGAACATTCCGATCAAATATCCGAGCAAGGAGCTGGAAACGGTTCTGGAAAGAACCCTCGGCGTGCCCTTGTTCCAGGAACAGGCCATGCAGATCGCCATTACCGCCGCAGGCTTCAAACCGGCGGAAGCCGACAAGCTTCGCAGAGCGATGGCGACATTCAAGAGAACGGGTACGATCGGTAACTTCGAAAAGCGGTTCATCGAGGGAATGGTCGCAAAGGACTATGATCCGGAGTTCGCGCAACAGTGTTTCAACCAGATCAAAGGCTTCGGTGAATATGGTTTTCCGGAAAGCCATGCCGCCTCTTTTGCGCTGCTCGTCTATGCCTCCTCATGGCTCAAGGCCTATTATCCCGACGTCTTTTGCGCGGCGATGCTGAATTCGCAACCGATGGGCTTTTATGCGCCGGCGCAGCTGGTGCGGGATGCACGCGAGCACGGGGTAAAGATCCTGCCGGTCGACATCAATGAATCGAACTGGGATTGCGGTCTGGAAGAAGCTGCCTTCGATCGGAATGCCATCGATTTCCGGCATGACAAGATGCGCGAGATCATCAAGACCCGGCATGCGGTGCGGCTGGGTTTCCGGCAGATCAAGGGTCTCTCGACAGACGACATGGAACGGCTCGTCGACCATCGAGGTAAAGGCTACAGTTCGGTGCGCGATCTCTGGCTGCGATCCGGCCTGCAAAAATCTGTTATCGAGCGACTGGCGGATGCGGATGCGTTCCAGTCCCTCAAACTGTCACGACGCGACGCACTCTGGGCGGTACGGGCGCTGGATGTGAAAAGCGCGACCGAGGAGCTGCCGCTTTTCGAGCAGGTCCGTCATGTCGACCTCCAGGCCGAGCCTGCGACGAAGCTGCCGGATATGCTGCCGGGCGAACAGGTGATCGAGGATTACCGTTATCTCTCCCTGTCGCTCAAGGCGCATCCGGTTTCCTTCCTGCGGGAGGAACTTCAGAAAATGGGCATCACGCGCAATGTCGATCTTCTGACAGTACCGAACGGAAAGAGGGTGACAATCGCTGGATTGGTGCTGGTGCGGCAGCGCCCAGGTTCGGCCAAAGGGGTGATCTTCATGACGCTGGAGGACGAAACCGGGGTCGCCAATGCCATCGTCTGGAGCAAAGTATTCGATAAATACCGGGCGATCGTCATGGGTGCTCGGCTGGTGAAAATCCGCGGCAGGCTGCAAAGCCAGAGCGGGGTGATCCATACCGTTGTTGAGCATATCGAGGACATGACGCCGGCGCTCGGTATCCTGCAACGCGAGGCCCGGCGTTTCGGCGTCTGTGAGCGATCGGACGAGGTACTGAGGCCGGGTGTCGATCAGCGGCAGAGAAAGCTCGCGCAGGCACGAGAGAGGGCGGAGCTGGAAAAGCGGATGGCTGCCGCAAGCGGCCATGCGGTTGTGGCGGAAACAGCCCAATTCATGCCGCGGGGGCGGAATTTCCACTAGAGAGTGATGCTAAAAAACGCCACGCGCTTTCGGACGACGTTGTACTGTACGCCTTTGATTTAGATAGAAATTCGGATTTCAGGCCAATTCTTCAAAAACTATCCGCCTCCGGAATGCCATTCGGCCGCCCGACTGAATGACACGGGACTCAAATTTTTTCTTGACAGTCACCATCTTCTTTAGCAGAAAACACGATAGTCAGTGTCATGTTTGGAATGAAGACGTGCTTGTCTGCAGCTGCAATTATATAACCGATAAGGAAATCCGGGAGGTTATCACCAACCTTCTCGATGAAGATTGTTGGCAGCTTATTGTGCCTGCGAAGGTCTACCACGCCATGGAAAAACGCGGCCGCTGCTGCGGCTGTTTTCCCAGCGTCGTCGACCTCATTATCCAGACGACCGAGGAATATCACGCCCGTCGTCACTCGACGGAGACCGAAATATTTGATTTCATGTCCCGCTTGAAACAATTCCATGAGGAAAACAGGAGAGCGGACATTGAAAGGCGACAAAAAGGTCATCGAGCGGCTTAACGAGGCTTTGTTCCTCGAACTCGGGGCGGTCAACCAATATTGGGTTCACTATCGTCTTCTTGAGGATTGGGGTTACACCAAGCTCGCCAAGAAGGAGCGCGCCGAATCCATCGAAGAGATGCACCATGCCGATAGGCTTGTCGCCCGCATCATCTTCCTCGAAGGCCATCCCAATCTGCAGACCCTTGCACCTCTACGCATCGGCCAGAACGTCAAGGAAGTTCTGGAAGCCGATCTTGCCGGCGAGTACGACGCCCGCACGGCCTACAAGAAGTCGCGCGATATCTGCCATGACGCCGGCGACTACGTTTCCATGAAACTTTTCGAGGAGCTGCTGGCGGACGAGGAAGGTCATATCGACTTCCTCGAAACACAGATCGACCTGCTCGAGAAAATCGGCGAGAGCAAATACGGCCAGCTCAACGCCGATTCCGCCAACGAAGCCGAATAAGGTTCGAGCGAGATGCCGGCCGCTCATGGCGGCCGGAGATGGAGCGCAAACGGCGGCAGTCATCCCGTCGTGATCAGTCTTCCGATTGAAGTGTTTGCAAATGCTGGAACTCGGCCACCACCTGGTCGTAGACGGCGCGCTTGAAGGGCACAATCAGCCCCGGCAGTTGCTGCATCGGCTTCCATTCCCAAGCATCGAATTCCGGTTCATGGCCGCCAGGCGGCGGGTTGATGGCGATCTCGCTGTCGTCGCCGTCGAAGCGGAAGGCGAACCAGCGCTGCGCCTGGCCGCGAAATTTTCCCTTCAGCCCGATGCCGATCAGCGCCGGCGGCAGATCATAGTTGATCCAATCTCTCGCTTCGGCAAGCAGGGTCACCGTCTTTATGCCCGTCTCTTCGTAAAGCTCGCGGTAGGCGGCGTCCAATGGATCCTCGCCCTTGTCGATGCCCCCCTGCGGCATCTGCCAGAGCTGCGGCGAGCCGTCATATTCGGAATTGCCATCGGCGATGCGCCGTCCGGCCCAGACGAGGCCATCGCGGTTCAGGATCATCACCCCGACGCAGGGGCGGTAGGGCAGATCCTCGGCTCTCACGGTCGCCTGGTTCATCTTCTTCTCCGTTCTGGGATTCTTCGCAAGGAATTCCTCTCAAGGATTCCGGGGATCGTTGGAAAGGGCGGCAACGCCGACGATCTCGATGCCGCGCATTGCTGCCTCCTCGCTCCATTTGGCGATGGCGTCAACGCTCTCATCGAAAGCCGAGGCGACGCCGATCGCCTGGCCGTTCTTGCGGGCGATGCGCTCGAGTTCGTCGAGCTTCTTCAGGACGGCATTGATATCAAGCTGGCCGTCGAGCTGCAGATCGGCGAAGGCATAGGGCAATTCGGTTCCCTTGGCGATCGCCGCCGTCTTCGACTGCGCCGAGGTGCCGTCGTCGAGAAACAGCAACCCGCGCTTGCCGATGTCGCGCATGACAGGTTCCATGGCGGCGGGATCAGACAGGAAACGGCCGCCGAGATAATTCATGACGCCGGTATAGTTGGTGATCTCGCCCATCGCCTTGTGCAGGTTTTCGATGTTGCGGGCGGCCGATTTCGTGGTCAACAGCGTTTCGGGGCCTGGATCGTTTGCCGGATAATCAAAGGGTTCGAGCGGCACCTGGAGAAGGATCTCGTGACCGCCGCGGCGGGCTTCCTGCATCCAGCGCTGCAGGCTGTTGCCACTTGCGGCAAAAGCGAAGGTGATCTCCTCCGGCAGTTGCGCGATGGCGCGCTGCGTTCCGGTCTGGCTGAGCCCGAGGCCGCTGACGACGATGGCGATGCGGACGCCGCGCGCCCCGGACGAGGGACGCGCATATTGATCCATCGGCCGCCGGCCATCGGGGCCGACGATCGGCAGCCTGCCAAAAGGCGTCTCTTCGAGTAGTGCTTCATTGGGCTGGGCCGCCATGCGCGGATCCTGGCCGATCGGCATGGCGTCGACCAGCACCGGCCCGCCGCCGTCGCGCGGGCGGGGACTGTATTTGGTGACAACCGAGCCGTCGCCCGTGACGATCTGTTCGACGTTGGCGCCCGAGCGCGGGTCGGCGCGGGGCATACCGCCGCCCGCTTGGTCCGGGGCGGCCGTCGGCGGCTCAGGGCTATTGGAAGGGGGCGTTGCGGCTTGTTCGGCCGCCGGCGGTTTGCTGCGTTCGAACTCATCGCCGCGAAATGCCGTATAAAGGGAAAAGCCGCCTATGGCGAAAAGGCAAAGACTGGCGGCGATGCGGCCCAGGCGCAGAAAACCCGGACGCTTGCGGCCGGTTTTGCGGTTGCGGCCCAGAGGCGTATGCAGGTCCGTTCCCAATTTTTCGCCCGCTCCAAAACCGGGAAACAGCAGAAAGGCTCAAGGCCGGGCGAAGTGCCCGGCCTTGACCTGATCGATTACTTGGCGACGACGGCCTTGTCTGGGTTCGGCGGGAAGGCCGGATCGGTCTTCTTGCCGCGCAGAAGGTCGAGCGCGTAGTTCAGCTGAACGTCATCCTTCGGGTCCGGCGGGACGTAGGCAACGGAGCCCGAACCTTCGTCGGTTTCGCTCTGGCCCTTGATGTGGCCGCGCAGGCTGGATTCGCCTTCGGTCACCATCTTTCCCTGCAGTTCCTGCGGCAGTGGCTCCTCAACCTTGATGTCGGGAGTGATGCCGGTACCCTGGATCGAGCGGCCCGACGGCGTGTAATAGAGCGCCGTGGTCAGGCGCAGCGCGCCGTTTTCGCCGAGCGGGATGATCGTCTGGACGGAACCTTTGCCGAAGGAGCGCGTGCCGAGAACGGTGGCACGGCGCAGATCCTGAAGAGCGCCGGCGACGATTTCCGACGCGGAAGCCGAACCGCCGTTAATCAGCACGATCACCGGCTTGCCATCCGTCAGGTCGCCCGGGCCGGCATTGAAGCGGCGGGTTTCATCCGGGTTGCGGCCGCGGGTCGAAACGACTTCGCCGCGCTGCAGCAGGGCATCGGAGACGTTGATCGCCTGGTCGAGCAGACCGCCCGGATTGAGACGCAGGTCGAGAACATAACCCTTCAGCTTGTCGGCCGGAACGGTGTCCTTGATCTTCTTGATCGCCTTTTCCATGTCGGGATAGGTCTTCTCGGTGAAGGAGATGATGCGGAGATAACCGACATCGTCCTCGACACGCGACTTGACCGCCTGGACGGCAACGACGTCACGGACGATCGTCAGCTCGATCGGCTTGTCGGCACCCTTGCGGATCAGCGTCAGCTTGATCGGCGTGTTGACGGCGCCGCGCATCTTCTCGACGGCGTCTTCCAGCTTCAGGCCGCGCACGGACTGGCCGTCGATCTCGGAGATGTAGTCGCCGGCGAGAACGCCGGCCTTGGCGGCGGGCGTATCGTCGATCGGGGTGATGACCTTGACCAGTTCGTCTTCCATCGTGACTTCGATGCCGAGGCCGCCGAACTCACCCTTGGTCTGGGTGCGCATGTCCTCGGCGTCCTTCGAATTCATGTAGCTCGAATGCGGATCGAGCGAGGAGAGCATGCCGTTGATGGCGTTCTCGATCAGCTTGTCTTCCGCAGGCGGCGTCACATATTGCGCACGCACACGTTCGAAGACATCTCCGAAAACCGAAAGTTCCTTGTAAGTCGAGGATCCGGCCGCTTCTGCCGGCACACCCGCCGAGTAAATGACGCTCATTGCGGTCGCACCCATCAATGCGCCGACCAGAACAAGAGAAGCCCTACGAATCATTGCGTGCCTTTCCAGTGTCTTTGGCGGTCCACCACGGCCGGGAATCGACCGGTTTACCGTCCTTTCGAAATTCAATGTAAAGCGTTGGCCGGTTCGTTTCCAGCGCCAATGCAGTTGCGCTTGCCACTCTTTTCGCGCCCATCACGGCAAGTGGCTCGCCGGAGAAAACGAATTTTCCCTGACGGGTATTGATCGTATCCATTCCCGAGAGAACCAGGTGGTATCCGTCGCCCGTGTCGAGGATGATCATCTGGCCGTAACTGCGGAATGCGCCGGCGAAAACCACCAGACCATCCGCAGGCGCCGTCACCACCGTCTCTGGATTGGTGGCCACCGTCATTCCCATGGCTTCGTGCCCGGTGCCGTCGGCATCGCCGAACTGGCGCAGGATATCGCCCGTAACGGGCACCTCCAATTTCGCCTTCAATTCTCCGAAGGGATATGCGGGCGCAATGCGGTTTTTATCGGGCACGCCGCTGTCGGCGAGTGCCTTGGCCTGGGCGCGCTGCTCGTCCGTCAGCAGCTTGCGGTTCTCTTCCGCCTGGCGGGCGGCAGCGGCGGCATCCCGCACCGAAGCGATCTCGGATTCCATGGAGGCGACGAGGCCTTCGAGGCTGGTCGCCTTGCCTGCCAGTTCCTCGGAATGCTTCCTTTCGGCCCCGAGCTCGGCAGCGTTGCTGCGACTGAGCTTGTCGTTTTCGGCAAGCAGCAGATCCATGCGCCGCTCTTCCTCGATGCCGTTCGTCATCGTTGCGGTCAGCGAGGTCTTCTCGGCAGCGCTTGCGGTCTGCAATGCGGCGAGGCTTGCGAGGTCTGCGGCAAGCTTGTCGGTCTCCTTGCGGATGCCGGGCACGACGGCGCCGAGCAGAATGGCGCTGCGCACGGAGGCGAGCGCGTCATCGGGGGTGACAAGCAAAGCGGGCGGCGGGTTGCGGCCCATGCGCTGGAGCGCTGCCAGCACCTCGGCCAGCAGGCCGCGCCGCTCGTGCAGGGAACGGCGGATGCCATCTTCCTTGACACCGAGATCGGCAAGCTTCTTCTCGCTTTCGAGGATCTGCTTTTCGAGCGCCTTGCGGCGGGCGGCGGAATCGATCAGTGCCTGGCGGATGCTTTCCGTGTTCTTTTCGAGATCGGCGATGCTCTGCTGAAGCGCGCTCACCTTGTCGGTGGAGAGGCTGATCGTCCTCGACAGGGTCTCGAGTTCGGCACGAGTCTGATCACGTTTGGCGGCAAGTTCGGCGGCTGGATCGGGTGGCGCCGGCCCGGCTGCCGGCTGCGGTGCAGATTGTGCCGCCTCGGGCGCGGCATCCTGCGCCCGGACGATGAACGGATCTGCCGACACGACAATCACCGCCACAACGACGCCGGCCGCAATAGCCGGTAGGATCATGCGGTGTCGCCTGGTGGATGCTCTCGTCATGCGTGTTGGGGCACTTTCTCAAATCGCGCGGAGACTAAGCTGATTTGGTGCGCTTTGCCAGAAAGTTCGAAGGAGAACGGGTGGCCAAGCAAACACGGCTGCGTGACATTGCGACGCATTGCCGGGGTATCGGGGTCGACGCATCGGGCCGACGCGGCATCAGACGCGGTGATAGGGGTGGCCGGACAGGATGGTAACGGCGCGATAGAGCTGTTCGGCGATCAGCGTGCGCACGAGTTGGTGCGGCCAGGTCATCTTGCCAAGGCACAGCGTGGCGTCGGCACGATCGTACAGGGAGGGATCGAGTCCATCGGCGCCGCCGATCGCGATGGTCAGTTCGCGTTTGCCCTGGTCGCGGTAGGAGCCGAGCAGGTTTGCGAAGGCTTCGCTGTCGAGCGCCTTGCCGCGTTCATCGAGAAGAATGAGGATACTGCCATCGGCAAGCGATTTCAGAAGCATCGCCGCCTCTTCGCGCTTGCGGGTCTCCGCATTGGAGGCACGGCTTTCGGCGACTTCGGCAACACGGGTCAGTTCGAGGCCGACGGCAGGGCCGGCCTTGGCGAAACGGTCGAAATAACGGGCGGCAAGATCCTTTTCGGGGCCGGACTTCAGCCGTCCCACCGCAAAAAGACCTATTCGCATTCATCCGCTCCCGCTCATGCGACACTTCGGGCGCACACTGCGCCACCGGCCGGCTTATGATGTTTTCCAGCCAGCCAATGCCACGTCTCAGGCGCCGGACAGAATGCCGGCACGCCCGTCAGTGCCGTGTTTCTTCATCCATATCCGGAGCCGCCCACATCTTTTCGATGTTGTAGAACTCGCGGATTTCGGGACGAAACACATGCACGATAATGTCACCGGTGTCGATCAGGACCCAATCACCGCCTTCCTGACCTTCGACGCGGGCCGTACCGAGGCCGTCGTCCTTCAGGTCGGTGAGCAGGTGATCCGAGATCGCCATGACATGCCTGTTCGAGCGGCCGGAGACGACGATCATGTAGTCTCCCAGCGCCGATTTTCCGGCAATGTCGATGGTGACGATATCTTCAGCTTTGGAGTCCTCGAGGCTGGCGAGGACGGTTTCTAGGGCACGGGCGGCGGCATCGGCGCCACGTTCCGCACTCTTCGGGATAACGGCGAACGTTTTTCCCTTGGCGTGTACTGTTGTCAGTGCTTTCCCTTTCCTGGAATGACAAACTATGCACAACACAGATCCGATCGCGACCGGATCATGGTTAAGATAGGCATCAAACCATTAATGTTTCAAGACATGCTAAGGTACGGAACGGTCGAAAATCCGATCTGCCGTTCGAATTGAAGTATTTGGCTGCCCGAGGCGGCCCCGTGCGGGCGGTGTACAGTTTCCATGCCGCAGCGTAAAGTGCGGCAAATTCCACGATCTCCCGATTCAATGACCGACTCAGCCGCAAAAACACTCGTGCCCGTCCTGCGAATCAGCTTCCCGGATGAGGATCGCCTCGGCCATGGCAAGATGGAACTGCTGGAGCATATCCGCCAGACCGGATCGATCTCGGCGGCGGGGCGGGCGATGGACATGTCCTATCGGCGGGCATGGCTGCTGGTCAGCGAGATGAACCGGATGTTTAACGAACAGGTGGTGGAATCGCAGCGCGGCGGGCAGAAGGGCGGCGGCGCGGCGCTGACGCCGTTCGGTGAGGAATTGCTCGCGCGTTTCCGCCGGATGGAAAGGACGATGCGCACGAGCCTTGCCGACGATCTCGCCTGGCTTGAGGGCAAGCGCAACCTGCAGCAAGGCGAGCGCGGCTGATCAGGCCTCCAGGGCAACTGTCTTGATGACGGCGAAGACCGCCCTTCCCGGTCGAAGATCCAGACGCTCGCAGGACAATGTCGTGATCCGGGAAAGAATGATATCGCCGCCACAATCGAGCCGGATTTCCACCGTTCCGTCCTCGGTCGACGACATCCCGTCTATCCTTGCTTCCAGGATATTCAGCGCGCTGAGCCCCTCTGGCCTTGCGGTCGCCAGCATGACATCGCGGGAGGGGATGCGGATGCGAACCGATTTGCCGGGCGCAAGGGCGGCTCCCGGAATATGGAGTTGACAGGATTTCAGCGCGACCGTCGATAGACGGTGCCGCGCATCGAAGCTTTCGACCGTGCCTTCCAGCAGTGCGCCCGCCTCGCGCCGGTCGGAGGCGGTGGAGGGGCGGTTCAATATGTCGATGGCAGGGCCTGTCGCTTCCACCTTGCCGTCACGCATGACGACGACCTGGTTTGCCAGCCGCGCCACCTCGGCGATCGAATGGCTGACGTAGACGATCGGTATGTCGGTCTCGTCGCGCAATCGTTCCAGATAAGGCAGAATCTCGGCCTTGCGCGCATCATCGAGGGCGGCGAGCGGCTCGTCCATCAACAGCAGGCGGGGTGAGGAGAGAAGTGCGCGGCCGATGGCGACGCGCTGCTTCTCGCCGCCGGAAAGTTTTGATGGGCTGCGCTCCAGCAGCGTCTCGATGCCGAGCAGGTCGACGATGTGATCGAAGCTCTCGCCGTGTGCCGGTCTCGCCGCGAACCAGTGGCCATAGGAGAGATTGGCGCGAATGCTGAGATGCGGGAAAAGTCGGGCCTCCTGGAAGACATAAGCGAAGCGGCGGCGATGTCTAGGGACGAACATGCCGGTTGCGGTTTCGGTCAAGACTTCGCCGTCGAGGATGACGCGGCCTTCGTCCGGGCGGGCGAGACCGGCGATGATGCGGATCATCGAGGTCTTGCCGGAGCCGGAGCGGCCGAACAGCGCGGTGACGCCACGCTCGGAGGTGAAGGCGGCATCGAGCGAAAAGGCGCCGAGCCTCTGTTTTGCCTCGACGATCAGCGTCATTCCGGGTCGAACCTCCGGCCGGCGAGACGGGCGAGGAATTCGGAGGCGAGCAGGGCGGCCATTGATATGACGACGGCGACGAGCGTCAGGCGGAGCGCGCCGGCATCGCCGCCCGGCACCTGGGTGAAGGTGTAGATCGCCGAAGACAGCGTCTGGGTTTCGCCCGGAATGTTGGAGACGAAGGTGATCGTCGCGCCGAATTCGCCCATCGCCTTGGCAAAAGAGAGGATCATGCCGGCGATGATGCCGGGCAGGGTCAGCGGCAGGGTGATCGTCAGGAAAACCCAGACGGGGCCGGCGCCGAGCGTTCCGGCCGCCTCTTCCAGCTTGCGGTCGACCGCCTCGATCGAGAGGCGGATGCTGCGCACCATCAGCGGAAAGGCCATGACGGCGCAGGCCAGTGCAGCGCCTGTCCAGCGGAAAGACAAGACGATGCCGAAATACTGGTCGAGCAGGCTGCCGATCGGACCGCGGCGGCCGAACAGAATGAGGAGAAGGAAACCGGTGACGACCGGGGGCAGGATCAGCGGCAGGTGAACGACACCGTTCAGCACCGACTTACCCCAGAAGCGGCCACGGGCAAGCAACAGGGCGACGAGGATGCCGAAGGGCAGGCTCGCCAGCATGGCGACAATCGAGACGCGCAGGCTGAGCAGGATCGCCGTCCATTCCTCATTGCTCAAGCCCAACATGTTCAAATGCAGCGGTCTCCCTAGAAATCGAAGGCTTGCGAGCCGAGCCCCAGTTTGATGACAAAGCTCGTTCTTTACCCGGCGTCATCCTCGACATCCGCCCACGTGATCGCCGACGGCTGCCCCTCATCCGCCTGCCGGCACCTTCTCCCCGCCTGCGGGGCGAAGGGGACATGCCGCGCCCTCTCCATTCCCCATCCGCTTTCGCATGGCACGTCCCCTCGCCCCGTGTACGGGGAGAGGGTTAGGGTGAGGGGCAGCCATCGGCGCTAACCGGGCAGCTGTGGCCTTGTGACTGACATCTGCTAATTATCGATCGATGCAGATGCTTAGGGCACAAGCCCGAGCCTGACGAAGGAGTAATTGGCCGACTTTGTCAGCTGAAGCCCGACCAAGTGAGCCCTCACGCTAAGCTGTCGCTGTCGATTCCGCAATCATCTCAACTTCTCGATCATTTCAGGATGGTAAAACCCTGCGCCGTGAAGAACGCGGCTGCCTTGTCCGATTTCAGAAAATCGAGATAGGCTGATGCATCCGGGTTCTTGCTCTCGGCAAGGATTGCGATCGGATAGATGATCGGCGGATGGGAATCGGCGGGGAAAGTGCCGACGATGGCGACACCCTTATCGGCTGCGGCATCCGTCTGGTAGACGATACCAAAGGGCGCTTCGCCGCGTGAGACGAGGGCAAGGGCGGCGCGCACGCTTTCGGCGCCGGCGACCTTGGTTTCGACCGATTTCCAGACGCCGAGCTTTTCGAGCGCGGCCATGCCGTATTTGCCGGCCGGAACGGATTTCGGCTCACCCATGGCAAGCTTGCCGTCGCCCAAAAGCCCGGCGAGATCGAAGCCTTGCTTGATCTCGACCGGTTTTGCCTTGTCCTTTTCCGCAACGAGCACAATCTTGTTACCGAGCAGGTTGGAGCGGCTGTCGGCTTTGATCAGGTTCTTCTTGGCGACATAATCCATCCAGTCGAGATCTGCCGAGATGAAGACATCGGCGGGCGCGGCGTTTTCGATCTGCTTTGCCAGCGCGCCGCTCGCCGCATAGGATACGACGGCGTCCTTGCCGCTTTCCTTCGTCCAGGCGGCATTGGCGGTGTCGAGCGCATCCTTGAGGCTCGCCGCCGCAAAGATGGTGAGCTTTTCGGCTGCGGCTGCCGGCGCCGGAAGCGCTGTCGCGCCAAGCCAGAGGGCTGCGATCGCGGCGATTGCCAGTTTCATCCATCGGCTGCGGTTCTGCATAATTCATTCCCCGGAGTTCGAAATATTGCGACGAATATAACGGGCGAGGCGTCTTGGCTAGGGATATATCCAGGAAAATATAACCGTATCGGCGCTCGCGTTCTCAGCGGCGCAATGTTCACGCATTCGTGAGGTGCATGGCTTCCGCCGAAAGTGAGATCAACAGGGCGAAAATACCGGAAGTCGGTTTGCCAACGGCAGGGACTCCCGGCAACCGGGACTGGTTCCCCTAATTTTTGCTAATAAAAACGGCAATGGGGAAGCCAAATTCATCTCGAGATTTGCATCCGATGCATTGCTGCAATGCACCAATCGGTATTCACCTTTTTGTCGAATATGATAAAACCTACTCATCGACACGGCTTCTCCTCCTCCCATAGCCGTTCGATAGGGTCGACAACACTCCTCCTCCCAGTTGTCGATCGAGTTTATAAGCCCGACGGATCTCCTCCCCCGTCGGGCTTTCTCGATTTCGGGATATTCTGACATCAGGCTGGCGCATGCGTCTTGCTGGGCGCGCGGCGCTCTACTCGGCGTCGCCGTGCGACGAGCCGTTGCGGATTGCCGTCGAACTCAGGCCGGAGCGCGGCCCGTGGATAAAGGTCCAGGCCGGCGCACGTTTTTTCCAGAGAACACGCGCATCATCCTCATCGACACGGGCGAAATCGTAAGTCCTCGCCATTTTCGAAGAGAGGAAGGACAGCGTCGCGCCCGGCCGATCGATCACCGCGATCGGGAAGGTGCGGGCGATCTCCTGCCATTTCTGCCATTTGTGAAAGGTCTGCAGGCTGTCGGCGCCCATGATCCAGATGAAATGCACATGCGGATTGCGCGCCTTGACGCGGGCAAGCGTGTTGGCGGTGTAGCTGACGCCGAACGTCTGTTCGAAGGCGGTGACCTTGATGCGGGGATCGGCGGCAACACGCTCGCTTTCGGCGAGGCGCTCGGCGAGTGGTGCGAGCTGGTTGCGGCTCTTCAGCGGATTGCCCGGGGTGACCATCCACCAGAGCTGGTCGAGGCCGAGCCGCTTGAGGGCGATCTCGGCGACGAGCGCGTGGCCCTGATGCGGTGGATTGAACGAACCGCCGAACAGACCGACGACCATGCCGCGCTCGCTGTGCGGCATGCGGAGATAGCGTCGGTCCACATTCTCGGTCGTCACGTCAGGGCCGCGTCTGTCCGGCACCATGCACCCGATATTTGAAAGAGGTAAGCTGTTCGACGCCGACAGGGCCACGGGCATGCATCTTGCCGGTGGCGATGCCGATTTCCGCACCCATGCCGAACTCGCCGCCATCGGCAAACTGCGTCGAGGCATTGTGCAGCAGGATCGCCGAATCGACTTCGGTGAAGAAACGCGCGACGACGTCAGGGTCCTCGGCGATGACCGCCTCGGTGTGGTTGGAGGAATATGTCTGGATATGGGCGATGGCGCCCGATATGCCGTCGACGACGGCAACCGAAATGATCGCGTCGAGATATTCGGTCGACCAGTCCTCTTCGGTCGCGGGCTTCATGCCGGGCGCGACCTTCAGCACCGTTGGCGAAGCGCGGACCTCGCAGCCGGCCTCGGTCAGAACCTCAAGCAGCGGCGTCAGATGCGTGCCGATCGCGGCGCCGTCGACGAGCAGGGTTTCGGCTGCGCCGCAGATGCCGGTGCGGCGCATCTTGGCGTTGACGATGATCCTCTTCGCCATCTCGATGTCGGCCGAGGCATCGACATAGATGTGGCAAAGGCCTTCGAGATGGGCAAAAACCGGCACGCGGGCCTCGCTCTGCACGCGGGCAACCAGGCTCTTGCCGCCGCGCGGCACGATGACGTCGATCGCCCCGTCCAAGCCGCGCAGCATGGCGCCGACGGCGGCGCGGTCGGTAACCGGAACAAGCTGGATAGCATGCTCTGGAAGTCCCGCCGCCTTCAGACCTTCGACAAGGCAGGCATGGATAGCCTGCGATGAACGGCGCGAATCCGAGCCGCAGCGCAGGATGACGGCATTGCCTGCCTTGAGGCAGAGGGCGCCGGCATCGGCCGTGACGTTCGGCCGGCTTTCGAAGATCACGCCGATGACACCGAGCGGCGTGCGGACGCGCTCGATTTTCAAGCCGTTCGGCCGGTCCCAGGCAGCGATGACTTCACCGACCGGATCGGCAAGGGCGGCGATGGCGCGGATGCCCTCGGCCATTTCGGCGATGCGCTTGTCGTTCAGCGTCAGCCGGTCGACGAAGGAGGCAAGCGTCTCGGTGCCTTCGATGTCCTTCAGGTCCTTGGCGTTCTCGGCAAGAATATGCGCCTTGTTCGCCAGGATCGCATCGGCCATGGCATTCAATGCGCTGTTCTTGGCCTCAGTCGACGCAAAGCCCAGCGGTCGTGCGGCAGCCTTTGCCTTGCGGCCGATGTCGTTCATCAGCACGTCAACGTCAGGGCTTGGCGCAACGGTATCAAGCATAGCTCGCGTCCTTCTTCTGCCTTTCCGATTTCGAACCGATCTGTGCGGTCATCACCATGTCGTCGCGATGGACCATGGCGGCGCGCCCGGCATAACCGAGGATGGCCTCGATCTCCGCCGACTTGCGACCTGCAATCCGACGGGCGTCGTCGGCATCGTAGCTTACAAGACCGCGGGCGATCTCGCGGCCGGCCGGGCCGATGATCGCCACCGTATCGCCGCGGCTGAAGAGGCCGGAAACGCTGCGCACGCCGGCGGGAAGCAGGCTCTTGCCGGCGCCGAGGGCTGCGACGGCGCCGTCATCGACATGCAATTCGCCGGCCGGCTGCAACTGCCCGGCAATCCAGGTCTTGCGGGCGGTCACGGGCGTGCCCGACGGCGCGAACCAGGAGGAACGCGCGCCGTTTTCGATCGCCGACAGCGGATTGTCGGTCTTGCCGGAAGCGATGATCATCGCGCAGCCCGATGCTGTCGCAATCTTGCCGGCATCGATCTTGGTGCGCATGCCGCCGCGCGAAAGCTCGGAGGCAGCACCCCCGGCCATCACCTCGATCTCGGGAGTGATTTCGGCAATCGTTTCCAGGAACGTCGCGTTCGCATCGAGATGCGGCGGCGCGGTGTAGAGGCCGTCGATATCGGAGAGAAGGATGAGCAGATCGGCGCCGGTCATCGTCGCGACGCGGGCGGCCAGGCGGTCGTTGTCGCCATAGCGGATCTCGCTGGTGGCGACGGTGTCGTTTTCGTTGATGATCGGCACGGCGCCGATCTTCAAAAGCTGATTGATGGTGGCGCGCGCATTGAGATAGCGGCGGCGCTCCTCGGTATCGCCTAGCGTCAGCAGGATCTGGCCGGCGACGATCTCGTCGCGCGACAGGCTTTCCGACCAGGCGCGCGCCAGCGCGATCTGGCTGACGGCGGCGGCCGCCTGGCTTTCCTCCAGCTTCAGCGCGCCTGACGGCAGGTCGAGCACCGAGCGGCCGAGGGCGATCGCGCCCGAGGAGACGACAAGCACGTCGATGCCCTTGGCCTTCATGCCTGAGATATCGGCGCACATGGCGTCGAGCCAGGCCTTCTTCAGCCCGGCCTTGCGGTCGACCAGAAGCGCAGAGCCGATCTTGATGACGATGCGGCGGTAGCGGCCAAGCGGCTTACGGCTGGTCATCGTCCTCGTCCCCACCCTTGTCCTCGCCCTCATCGGTGACGACCATGTCGCGATGGCGCAGCTTCGGCACCTTGGCCGGCTTCTCCTCGGTATTGGCTTCGACGATGATGTCGCGCAGCGCACGCAGCACCTCGGTCATGCCCTTGCCGGTGACGGCCGAAATTTGGAATGGCGTCTTGCCGCAGGCCTTGGCCAATTCCTTGGTCTTCTTCTTCAGTTCGGCATCGTCGAGCACGTCGATCTGTGACAGCGCCACGATCTCAGCCTTGTCGGTCAGCTCGTTTCCGTAGGCTTCGAGCTCGTGCTTGACCGTCTTATAGGCCTTGCCGACCTTTTCCTCCTGGGCGGAGATGAGGTGGAGCAGCACGCGGGTGCGCTCGACATGGCCGAGGAAACGGTCGCCGATGCCGACACCTTCATGGGCGCCTTCGATCAGGCCCGGAATGTCGGCCAGGATGAATTCGCGCTCATCGATGGTGGCGACCCCGAGATTGGGATGCAGCGTGGTGAAGGGATAGTTGGCGATCTTCGGCCGGGCGCGGGTGACGGCAGCCAGGAAGGTCGATTTGCCGGCATTGGGCAGGCCGACGAGGCCGGCATCGGCAATCAGCTTCAGGTGCAGCCAGATGGTCTTTTCCTCGCCGGGCAGACCGGGATTGGCCCAATCCGGCGCCTGATTGGTCGAGGTTTTGAAATGGGCGTTGCCGAAGCCGCCATTGCCGCCATGGGCGAGACAGTAACGCTGGCCTTCGACGGTCAGGTCGCAGATCAGCGTTTCCTGGTCTTCCTCGAAGATCTGGGTGCCCACGGGAACCTTCAGCGTCACATCGCTGCCATTGGCGCCGGTGCGGTTCCTGCCCATGCCATGGGTGCCGATCGTCGCCTTGAAATGCTGCTGATAACGGAAATCGATCAGCGTGTTCAGGCCGTTGACGGCCTCGACCCAGACGTCGCCGCCGCGTCCGCCATCGCCGCCATCCGGGCCGCCGAACTCAATGAATTTCTCGCGTCGGAAGGAAACGCTGCCGCCGCCGCCGTCCCCGGACTTGATATAGACCTTTGCTTCGTCGAGAAATTTCATTTTACTTCCAATATTCAGTGGCAGTTGGACGGCCCGTCTTGGCCCATTCGATATAGGCGGTTCCGACGGAGGTCAAAGATTATCGTGAATTTTGCGAGCTATAACATACAGTACGGCTTCGGTCTCGACGGCAGATACGATCTGGCGCGGATTGCCCGAAGCCTCGAGGGAGCCGACGTCATCGCGCTGCAGGAGGTGACCCGCGGCTTCTCCCGCAACGGTTTTGCCGACATGGTGGCCGATGTTGCAGGCTTCTTTCCCGACTATTTCTGGGTGTATGGGCCAGCCTGCGACATGCATGTCGAAGCGGCCGAGGGCCGGCTGCAGCCGGTGCCCGGCACCCGCTTTCAGTTCGGTAACATGGTGCTGTCGCGCTGGCCGATCGTCTCGACCCGAGCGCTGCTTCTGCCGCGCAGCCGGACGATCGGCAAGATCAACCCGCAGCGCGGCGCAACCGAGGCGGTGATCGCAGCACCCGGCGGCGCGATCCGCGTCTACTCCGTGCATCTCGACCATGTCTCGGCCGACGAGCGCATCCGCCAATTGGAATTCTTGAACACGCATATCAATGCCTTCGTCCGGGAGGGTGGGTCGCTGACGGGAGGCGGTGAATTCGATCTGCCGGAGCCGCCGCTGCCGGAGGATTACGTGATCATGGGCGATTTCAACATGGAGCCGGAATCGCCGGAATATTGCGCGCTCGCCGGTTCTGGCGGCGGATATTACGGCCGCGTGGCGAGGATCGGCACGCCGGTCGACGCCTTTGCGGCGCTGGAGGCTTACTCTCCGGGGAGCTACAGCTGGATGGATCCTGAGGATCGCGGCAAACGCATGCATCTCGATTATTGTTTCGTCAGTTGTGGCCTGCAGAGCCGATTGAAATCCGCCCGGATCGATACGCAATCCGAGGGCTCCGATCACTTCCCCCTATGGGTCGAGATCGGCGATTGATGGAGACGCCGCCAGTGCGGCGACGTCTCCTTTCTAGACCTGGAGCATGATGTTGTCCGAAAACCGCATACACTTTTCGGCATCATGCTCTATCAGGCAACCTTTCGCGGCGGCTGCAGCATGCCCGGCTGCAGCACCGTTTCGATGTGCGACACCATGGTGTTGCGGGCGAAACAATAGATTTCGCCGCAACCGGTCATGCGGAAACCGAGCTTCTCCTGCAGTCGCAGCGAAGCCGGGTTGTCGGCGAAGACGCCGGAATGGATCGGCGTCTCCGGCATGCGGCGCGAGAAGCGCTCGATGATCGCCGTCACCGCCTCGCTCATATAGCCGCGCCGCCAGTAGTAGCGGTTCAGCCAGTAGCCGAGGTGCCAGCGGCCGTGGCGCAACTCGATCGAGACGTTGCCGATATGGACGTCGTCCTTATCGGTAATCGCCAGCGGCCAGTCGGGCAGGGTGCCCGAGGTGACCGGGATCAGCCAGTCCAGCGCATCCTGCCGGTCGAACGGCGCGGGTACACGGGACAGCATGCGCGTGACCGCGAAATCAGAGAGCGATTCCGCGATCGCAGGCGCATCGCTCAGCCTGTGGGGGCGGAGCGTCAGCCGGGCGGTCGAGATGACAGGCGCGGGGCCGGGCATCATCGGCTTGACCTCAGGCCTTTGCAGCGCAGTCGTGCTCATGCGATGTTCCCCCAGCTTCGGAGGGACATCCAGGTCTTGCGGTCGAGCCTGTACCATTCGACCGGCACGTTGCTGCCGAGCGCCAGCGAGGCTGCGAGCCCCGAACCCTGGAACTGGAAGCCGCACTTCTGGATGACGCGGCGCGAAGCGACGTTCATGACCCGGCAACGGGCGTCGATCTGATCGACGTCCTGACGGGTCCTGAATACCATATCGACCAAGGCATGGCAGGCCTCGGTGGTATAACCCTTGTTCCAATAGGGCTCGCCCAGCCAGTAGCCGATCTCGACGGTTCTGCCGTCCGCATGCGGCTCGACGCCGCAGCAGCCGATAAAAGCGCCGTTTTCGGCCTTGGTGATCGCATAGACGCACTTGCCAATATCGCCATTTTTCGTGCGACGCACGAAGTCAGCAGCATCATCGGCGGTATAAGGGTGCGGCATACGCGATACCATGGTGGCGACTTTGGCGTTGTTGGCGAGATGGGCAAGGGCGTCGATGTCTTCTTCGTGGGGCGCGCGCATGACGAGCCTTTCCGATAACAAGACAGGGCAATCGGTCCTTAACCGTTCCGGCCTCAGCCGTTCTTCGGAAGACCGCTGGTCTTCCCGGGGAGACCGTGATTGGTCTGCCCTTAACAATTCGCCTTGCATGGTTCAGTCCTCCTTGAGGGGTAAAGAAAAAAGGGGAGATGGCGCCCCATCTCCCCTGTTTTCTAGACTGAACCTGATACGGCCAGCCGGGTCGATGAGACGCCGGCTGTTTTTGAGCGCTACCGGCTTATTCCGCTGCTTCCGCTTTCGGCATGACAGACACGTAGACGCGACCGTTGGCCTTCGTTCGGTAGTTCACATTGCCGGCGGTAAGCGCAAAAATCGTGTGATCCTTGCCGAGGCCGACGTTGGAACCCGGATGCCACTCAGTACCGCGCTGGCGCACGATGATGTTGCCTGCGATGACGGCTTCGCCGCCGAACTTCTTCACGCCAAGGCGCTTGGACTGAGAATCGCGACCATTGCGCGATGAACCGCCAGCTTTTTTGTGTGCCATTGGAGTTCTCCTTTAAAACCTTGTCCCGTTGATCTTACTTGGCAGCCACGATGTCCGTGATACGGACGACCGTGTGATGCTGACGATGGCCGCGCGAACGCTTCGAATTCTGACGGCGGCGCTTCTTGAAGGCGATGACCTTCTTGCCGCGGTTCTGTTCGACGACTTCTGCCTTGACAGAGGCGCCGGTTACGAAGGGCGCACCGATCGCAGCGTCGGCGCCTTCGCCGATCACGAGCACTTCGGTGAATTCAATGGAGTCGCCAGCGGTGGCTTCCAGCTTTTCGATGGTCAGCACGTCGTTGGCTGCCACACGGTACTGCTTACCGCCGGTCTTGATGACTGCGAACATTTTTTATCCTTTCATGTTCGTTCCAGCGCTCCCCGCTAATCCAGCAGGTGGCTGTCTTTTTATCAGTCGAAGTTAAGCAGAGATTTCAGAGGTCTAATCCTCGAACTCGTTCTGCCGGTGAAGCCCCGCGCGAGCGCGGGACGAGCTAGGCGCGGATTTCTCCAAACCTATTGCGCAGCCGAGATAGCCGAGTGGCAAAAAGGTGTCAAGGCAAAAGGATGGAATGGTTCGACTTTTCGGCTTGCCAGCCTGTCATTTGCCCGTTATGAGAACGCCCGCGCCGAACAAGCGCCGACCAGACCGCGGAGAGGTGGCAGAGTGGTCGAATGCACCGCACTCGAAATGCGGCATACCTGCAAGGGTATCGTGGGTTCAAATCCCACCCTCTCCGCCATAGGCTTCCCGGGATATCAGCGCTTTGTGATTGCCGGGATACTTCCGTGACTGGCCGGTAGAATCGCATCCATCCCAGGGCCACACCCGCGGTGTTTTCTGAAGTCCAAGTTGGAAAATGCCTGCCGCTTGCACTGATTCCTGCATGATATTCATGGCAGGAGACAAATAAGCGGGTGGGACAGCTCTGGCACACGGCCGGCGTCAATTGCCCAGCGCCTTCTTCACCCAGATTCCAACCTCATCGCCGCTGCTCACGTCCGCCTGCACAAGCCCGTCGATCATGAAGGTCGGCGAGACATGGATGCCGTTCTGGCGGGCATATCTGCAGTGCCACTTGATCTCCCGATCGAGGTCCGGAATTGCGAAGGCATCCTTCAGCTTCACACCGCTATAGCCTTCAAGACGATCGATGATCTGGTTTGGTGTCACATCCATATTCGGGCCGCCGGCGTGACGCTCGAACTCGAATTCCTCGCGATGAGCCGCGACGACAGCCATGACCTTCTTTGCTGTCTCCTTGCCGCCTTTTAGTGTCGAGGCTGCGATAATGCAGCGGACGATTACGCCGGAATACATGTGCCAGGGCTGCGACTGCAGCCGAATCTTGACAGTGATCTTGTCTTTGCCCGCTTGGTCGAGAAGGGCGTCGAGCTTGTTGAATGCCCTCGCCGAATAAGGATCGGTCGGCTCTAGAAATGCTTCGAAGATGTGGGGTCCAGTTCCCCAGGTGAGCGGATCTGCATGCCAGGAAGTGGTCGTCATGGAATTCCTCTCTGAAGGTAATGCATCCGTTGCGACTTAGGTCACCTGGCTCCAGAAGCCATGCCTCTTGCCGTGCCGACGTTTGAGTTCTGCGACATAGGCGTCGTGGGATCTTGTGTTGCCGAAGTCATCGATATGAGGCGCAAGCGATGCGCATTCCGCAAGATGCCTCGCCGCGTACTTATAGCGGCTGGACCGGCCGCTATCGAGCGCGAAGTCGATCATGGAGCGTAAGGCGATGGTTGCCGCGAGAGGATGTTTCTCCGCCAGAGCTTCGGCCGCCGCCGGCATCAGCTCATAGAGATTGCCGTCCAGTTCCGCCTTCCGCCTCATCACGAGTTTTGCTGCCTCTGCAGGTGCCGGCCAATTCAGAAAAAATGTAAGCGCCTGGTGGACGTCCGGGAAAGCCTGGGCATGGGCGAATGCCTTCTCCTCCGCCTCCAGATCGTCGAAATCCGGCAGTCGCTTGAGGAAGGCGCGGAGATGCTGGTCATGCAGCGACTGCTCGAAGCATGTCCATCTATAGGTCTGCGCCTCCTCTCGCCGCCCCAGGGCCTCGAGCGTCTCGACGCGTGCGAGCTGCCATTCGAATGGCATGCCGGCCTGGCCTGTCGCATCGACTTTATTCAACACCGCAAGCGCTTCTTTCGCCCGGCCGGCCGAGACCAGACGATTGGCGATGTCGGCCGCAGTCATCGGCATCCTGCGTGTTTTCTCAGGGTGCTGGGCGATGTAGGCATCAACATCGCCCTGGGCGTCGGCAATTTCCTGCAAGGCTATGCGCACCATCAGATCCCGCTGAGTGCCGTAGATCTCATCTTCGTAAAGCGGACCTCCGCTGCTCCAGCCGATGATCTCGCGTCTACCCTTCGCCGGCTTGTCTTTCGGCTCCTTGGACCATTGGACGAAGAGGGTTTTCAAGCGATCGAGACCATCCTTGCCGAGAGCTGGCACCATTGCCGCAATCAGCTTGTCGTACTGGCCGTAACCATCGTCCTGCACGGCTTTGAACACCTTCTCGGCCAGGACATTGGAGTCGATCCTGGCGGACGCGGCGATTGCGGCAGCATCCTCGCAAGCCTGATGAAAACTTTGGATGACAGAGCCGCTGCTCTCGTTGGATCTCTCAAAGATCGAATTCGCCAGGGCAAGGAACTGCCATATCAGTTCGAAAGCCTCCTGGGGATCATCGGCGGCAACGATCTCTGCGATCGTCTTGCGCTGGGTTTCCAGATCGTTCTTCAGCGCCTTCACTTTGCGCCAGTTGATGACGGTGCGAGCGCGGGCAATGCTGGCAAGCCGCTTTCGCACCTCACGCGCGACCTCGGCACTGCCGTGATTGCCGGCAAGCTCCATTCGAAGCCGTCGCTTGTGGGCAGCACTGCCCATGCTGACCTCGATCAGCAGCTCGGCAAGGCGCTGCGCACCAAGGGATTCGAGATTCTTCGCATTGAGTGTCGTCTTGGCTGCCATCGGTCATCGCTATCGTTTCTGCGATGACCCTATCCTGGAGGCGGTACGAGGCCAAGGTCCCGGAATGTGTGCCCTGAATAATCCCTCGGCACCTCGGATTAGCTAAAAACTAACGCTGCCTCGTAACGACTCCTAAAGCCGGTTTTGGCACCTTGTTGCCTGTCGAATATTGCTTCCAAATTTCTCGCTGGGGTTGATTATGAGTCATAATAAAGACGCCTGGGTCAGCCAGCGCGCTTATTCGCTATGGGAATCGGAAGGCAGGCCGGATGGGCGTGGGGAAAGCCATTGGGCGCAGGCGCTGAGGGAGTTCGAGCAGCTGGAGCTGACGAAGGCCTCGCCTGATGGAAACGATCTCATCGAGAAGCTGAAGGCAGCCGGGCGGCTAATGCGGATCTATGACGAGGCGGCCCCCGCCGTCGAGAACGACCGGCAGATCAAGGCGGCCCGCTAGACCGTGTTGCCACTCCCCTGAGTGCCGAAATATTCAGCGGCATTCCAGGCGGACGACGGGTCTTGCCGGCAGGCGTCTTGCCACTTCGACGAAACCGGCATCCAGAAACATCGAGAGCGTTCCCGGATAGAGCTCGCCTCCGTTCGAAGCACGGGCTGCCTGATCGACAGGGTAGGCTTCGAGACATTCGGCGCCGTTCGCGCTTGCGAATTCGACGGCGTGTTTCAATAGCAGTCGCGACAGGCCCTGCCGCCGGAACGGCTTGCGGACGATGAAGCAATTGATCGACCAGACCGGCCTGTCGTCGACCGGAGCAAAGGGTTTTGAACGGCGCAGCCGGTCGAACACCACGCGCGGCGCGACGCCGCACCATCCGGCCGGCTCATTGTCGTGATAGCCGAGAATGCCGGGCGGGCGCGGTTCGGTGAGCAGGCTTCGGAACCAGTTGCGATTTCCCTCGCCCCATCCCGCCTTGTAGTCGGCATTCGGAAGATACCAGTAGGCGCAGTGACAATTCCGGCCGTCGGCGCAATCGTCGAAGACCGCTTCTATATCGGCCAGGCGGTCGGCGGTGGCGGGGAAGAAAGACAAGCGATCCTGCATCCGGGCAAATTATGGCGCCGGCGGGTGATCGGCAAGCGGCCGCCCGTGCCGACTAATCAGGCGAGGCTGCCCTCCATCTTGAATTTAGCCGCCGCCGTCGCCTGGCTGTGCCGCCGGTCGGCATTCGCCGACGTGCGGCTCGTCCCGACGCTATTGGCGTGCGGCCCAGCTCAGGCCACGCCGCAGGATGAGGGGCATGTAGGGATGGTCGAATTCGGCCGCGACATGGCCGAGGGCGGAATAGAAGATGCGGCCGGCACCGAAATGGCGCTTGAAGACGACGGGCATCACGACATTGCGGGCTGCCGGATCGTAGGCGCCGGTGAAGGTGGTGGTCGCAAGGATTTCGACTATGGGATCATAGTGGAGGTAATATTGCTCCGAACGATAGTCGAAGTCGGGAATGCCCTCCATGACGGGATCGTCCTGGCGGGTGACGGCGACCCGGAAGTCGATGATATTGCCGGGATGGGCGACCCAGGTGACGCCGGAGACATAGCGGAAAGGCGCGCTTTCCTTGAAGGACGTGGCGAGTGCGCCGTGATGGCCGGCAAGCCCGAGCCCGCCGCGCACCGCTTCGACGAGGGCAGCCGCATGAGGCTTTTCGAGCGTTTCGCCGGTGATGATCGGCACCAGCAGATCGGCCTTCGCCAGCGTCGGAGATCCGAATACGCCGAGATCGCCGGTCACCTCGACGGCAAAATCGTCCTCGCGCAGGAGGTCGGCGACAATATGAGCGCATTGCTCCGGCTCATGGCCCTGCCAGCCGCCCCAAACGACCAATGCCTTCCTCATTCGCGCTCTCCTTGCCTGATGGCTGCAGACCGTTGATCATCACATGGTGGTGCAAGCCCCTTAGATCGGGCGGCTATGCAAATCACGCGAATAATTTATGTTTATTCCTGATCCGGTACAATTTTCGCGAGTGGCGGATTGCACCCAATCAAGCCTGTCTTCGGCATTTGACGTATTGTCCGTTGACGCCGATCGCAGTTCCTTCTTTTTATTGACGTGTATCTCGTCTAGGTTTCTCCCATCTCTCGTGAAGAATAAGGGTGGTGCATGGCAGGTGAAACGGTTCTTGTCGTCGGCGGCGCCGGCTATATCGGCTCGCATACGTGCCTCGACCTGGCGAACAAGGGCTATACGCCTGTCGTCTTCGATAATTTTTCGAACGGCCATCGCGAGTTCGTCAGATGGGGGCCGGCCGAAGAGGGCGATATTCGCGATCGCGCCCGGCTGGACAAGGTGCTGGCCAAACACAAGCCGGCGGCGATCCTGCATTTCGCGGCGCTGATCGAGGTCGGCGAATCGGTCAAGGATCCGGTTTCCTTCTACGAGAACAATGTGATCGGCACTTTGACGCTGCTTTCGGCGGCACAGGCGGCCGGCATCAATGCCTTCGTCTTCTCCTCCACCTGCGCGACCTACGGCCTGCCGCAGAGCGTGCCGCTCGACGAGACGCACCGGCAGGTGCCGATCAATCCCTACGGGCGGACGAAATATATCGTCGAACAGGCGCTCGCCGACTACGATCAGTACAGAAGCCTGCGCTCGGTAGTGCTGCGCTATTTCAATGCGGCCGGCGCCGATTTCGAGGGCCGGATCGGCGAATGGCACCAGCCGGAAACGCATGCAATACCCCTGGCGATCGACGCGGCGCTCGGCCGCCGCCAGGGTTTCAAGGTGTTCGGTAGCGATTACGAGACCCGCGACGGCACCTGCGTGCGCGACTATATCCATGTGCTGGATCTCGCCGATGCGCATGTGCGCGCTGTCGAATATCTGCTGAAGGGCGGCGATTCCGTCGCGCTCAATCTCGGCACCGGCACCGGCACGACAGTCAAGGAATTGCTCGGCGCGATCGAGGAGGTGTCGAACCGGCCTTTCCCGGTCGAATATATCGGCCGTCGCGAAGGCGATTCGCATACGCTGGTCGCCAATAACGACAAGGCGCGTGACGTGCTCGGATGGGTACCGCAGTATGATCTGTCTGAGATCATCCGCTCCGCCTGGGACTGGCATGCAAAATCCAACCAGCATTGAGCCAACCAGCATTGAGAAAGCGCGCCGGCCGAACATCCTGCTGATCACGGCGGACCAGTGGCGCGGCGATTGCCTGTCGGCTGTCGGTCATGCCTGCGTAAAGACGCCTGGTGTCGATGCGCTGGCGCGCGAAGGCACCCTCTTCCGGCGGCATTATGCCGGGGCGGCACCTTGCTCACCGGCGCGGGCCACACTCTATACCGGTCTCTATCAGATGAACCACCGCGTCTGCCGCAACGGTTCGCCGCTCGATGCCCGCTTCGACAATCTGGCGCTGGCTGCCCGGCGGGCTGGATACGACCCGACCCTGTTCGGCTATACGGATACGGCGCCCGATCCACGCGGGATGGATGCCGGCGATCCGCATCTGACGAGTTATGAAGGCGTGCTGCCGGGCTTTACGGCCCGCCAGCTTCTGCCCGAGCACGAAAGACAATGGCTCTCCTGGCTGAGGTCCCGGGGCCATGCGGATGCCGTCAGCCGCGATATCCATATTCCGGTCGGTGCTGGAGCTGGAGACATTTCGGATGCGTCGCCGGCCTATTCGCGCGACGAGACCCAGACGGCTTTTCTGGCCGGCGAGTTCATCCGCTGGATGGGCGAACAGGACAGGCCGTGGTTTGCGCATGTCTCTTTCTTACGTCCGCATCCGCCATTCTCCGTGCCGGAGCCGTTCAACCGAATGTTCACGCCGGGCGAGGGACCAGCTTTTGCGCGCGCGGCAAACCGTGAAGCGGAACAGAACAGTCACCCCTATCTCGCCTATGCCATGCCACGCTCCGACAAGGGCAACTTCATTCACGGTGCAACGGGGCCGCTCAGCGGCTGGAACGCCGAGGATTTTGCCGCGATCCGGGCGATCTATTACGGCATGATATCAGAGGTCGATGCACAGCTCGGCCGCATCTGGCAGGCTCTCAAGGATGCGGGCGCCTGGGACGATACGCTCATCATCTTCACCTCGGACCACGCCGAGATGGCGGGCGATCACTGGGTGCTCGGCAAGGGCGGTTTCTTCGACGGCAGCTATCATATTCCTCTGGTGATCCGCGATCCCGCAAGCAGTGCTGCGGGTGGGGTCGTCGACAATTTCACCAGCGCTGCGGATATCTTTCCGACACTTTGCCAAAGGCTCGGCATCGACGCGAAGAACGGGCTCGATGGCCGGTCGCTCGTGCCGTTTGTCAGGGGTGGGAGCGGACAGGGCTGGCGGAATGCGGCATTTTGGGAATTCGATTTCCGCGACATTGCGCATGGCGAGGCCGAGCAGCATTTCCGGCTGCGGTCCAACGAATGCAATCTCGCGGTGATCCGCGACGCGCGGTTCAAATATGTGCATTTTACCGCATTGCCGCCGCTGCTCTTCAATCTTGCCGACGATCCGATGGAGCTCGACAATGTCGCGGCGGATCCGGCTTATGCGGCGATACGGCTCGACTATGCCGAGAAGCTGCTGTCGCTCCGAGCACGCCATCTCGATCAGACGCTCGCCTATACCGAGCTGACGGAAAGAGGGCCGGTGACGCACCGGCCCTGATGTTACAGCGCCGCGCGTCTTTTTCAGACGCGCAAAAGACTCCGTGACACTTTGAATCGCTGCATAATTTCATCCTTAAATCGATTCCGATTCAAGGAATTATCCGGTGCTCTAGCCGAGCCGAACTAGGGTTCAGCCGAGCCGAACCAGGGTTCAGCCGAGATAATCGCGTTTGCCGATGGGTGCGCCTTGGTTGCGCAGGATCGCGTGGGCTGTCGCGACGTGGAAATAGAAGTTCGGCAGGGCGAAGGTGGCGATATATTCGCCACCTGGCATTATGATACCGCTCTTTCCCGGCAGGGTGATCTGGCGGGTTTGCGTGCCTTCCAGTGCTTGCGCCGAGAAGGCACCGAGATAGGCTTCGGTCTTTGCCAGGCGCTCGCGCAGGTCGTCGAATGTCGTTTCGTTATCATCGAACTTCGGGGCGTCGGTCGCCGTCAGGCGGGCGAGCGCGAATTTGGCGGTGTCGCTGGCGCGCTGATACTGGCCGGAGAGCGGCAGCATGTCGGGCGCAAGGCGAGCGGCGATCAATATGGCAGGATCGATATTCTTTTCCTTCGCATAGGCTTCGGCCTTGTCGAGGTAGGTTTTCAGGCTGGCGAGGCCGCGCTGGAACATCGGAACGGTGAGGCGATACATCGAAATGGACATGTGTCCTGTCTCCAAAATCTTCAAATGATTGGGTCGCGGCGAGAGGTCGAAGGCGCCTGCGGCCGTGAGCCTGCCTTCGGCCCTGCATAGATGGATGTTCCCTTGGTCTTTCACAACACGGGGAATGCGGGCGTCGGCTGAAAGCCCATGGCATTCCGCTCCCTCCATATCTCGTCGGCGCTAAAGCTACTTGACGCCGTTCCCAGAAAATGGAATGAATATTCCGCAGAACAGATTTGACGGTTTGTTTGTTCCGTTTTTGCGGAGCGCCGCGGGAGAGGTGGCGCGGTGAATTGCGGCTTCAGAGCAAATGCCTGGAGCTCCGGCGTGAGGAGGGTGCAGCCGGGCACCGCTTTGTGGAGGAAGTGAAAATGAAGAAGTTTATCCTGGGCACTGCGATGGCGCTCGTCATGTCGACGGCCGCTCATGCAGAAACGGTCGGCGTCTCTATGGCGAAATTCGACGACAATTTCCTGACCGTTCTGCGCAATGGCATGACCGATTATGCAAAGACACTGAGCGGCGTGACGCTGCAGGTCGAAGACGCACAGAACGACGTTTCCAAGCAGCAGAGCC
>NZ_LWBS01000357.1 GCF_001652265.1 Rhizobium leguminosarum | reverse complement strand
AGGGTCGGTGATGAGCGGAAGGGTGAATTGACCCGTGGAATTGAGGGCGGTGGTTTTGGATCCAGGCTGGATGCGCAGGAGGGATTTATCATCGGCTTGTGCGATGTGGAGAAGGACGTCACGCTCAACGAGATGGTCCTGCGCCTGAGCACGGAGAAGTCCGTATCGATCGGCCGTAGTGCTCTTGACGTGTGGCTCCGCAAGCGAGGCTGGACCTCTAAAAAAAGCCCGCACACGCACTGGAGCAGGAGCGAGACGACCCTTTAAGCCGGCGCCCGGCATGGCTGGATGGCCATCCCGTTCTCGATCCCACCAAACTGGTCTGAAGCGATGAGACCGGTCTATCCACGAAGCTGGCACGACCGCGCGGGCGATCCCTATGCGGACAACGCTGCCGGTCCGCCGTTCCCACAGGACACTAACCAGGAAGCGAGT
>NZ_LWBS01000356.1 GCF_001652265.1 Rhizobium leguminosarum | reverse complement strand
CCTGGAAGGTCCGTAGCTTGAAACTGCGGGTGGAGGTCCTGCCGTCATGTTTCTTTTCTCGATGGGGCTCGGATTTCAGTAAGGGGCCCCTGGACTCCTACTTCGGGGCGCTGATGCCGATGAACGGCCATTTCGCCAGCTCGATGGCTATCAATTTCGGCATCACCCATTCCACTTTCCTCGCGCCATCTCCCGTACCGCCGCGGCCGACATAGACGACGTGGTCGCCGTGATAGACGCCGACCAGCAGGGATCGGAATTTCCCGTTGGTCTTGGCATAGGCGCCGATCACCACCTCGTGGCCGGACCGGCCTTTCGCCTTCGCCCAGCTTTCGGTGCGGCCGTATTGATAGGTTGCATACGCTTCTTTCGCGCCGATCCCTTCCCTGAAGAGCTTGCAGGCAGACCTAATAACGTCATCACCGCCCGTCTCGA
>NZ_LWBS01000355.1 GCF_001652265.1 Rhizobium leguminosarum | reverse complement strand
CCAGGTTCCAGGATGCGGTGCTATAGGTGCTGAACAGCTCGCGCACCAGCTGGTGCTCGGCGCTGACCGAGACCGAGCGCGAGAAGTCGCTCAGGTACTGGTCGTCGGAAGCGCCATGCAGGTTCCAGCCGAAGGACCATTGCGGGCTCAGTTGCTGGTTGTGCAGCGAGTCGACCAGCCAGCGGTCGGTCTTGGTGATGCGGTCGTTGCGCAGGTACTCGAAGTGGGTCTCGCCGCTGTAGGGGCCGCGCTCGGTGGCGCCGAGGTAGCGACCGGTGGCGCCCAGCTGCAGGCCGCGGTCGAACATCATGCGCGGGTACACGGTCAAATCGCGGTTGGGAGCGATATTGAAATAGTACGGCACCATGATCTCGGTCTTGCCCTTCGAGCCGGCGCCGATGGTGGGCGGCAGCCAGCCCGAGCGGCGCGCGCCCG
>NZ_LWBS01000354.1 GCF_001652265.1 Rhizobium leguminosarum | reverse complement strand
TGTCTGGCCTTGTGTAAGTTTGTGGGGCGTCGACGGAAGGATGAATTTCGGCTGGGGGTTGGGTCGGTCTTGCGCCAGTCGCGAAATGGGATAGGTGATCTTCGGATTGACCGGACGATTTTCGATCTCGGAGACATACTCGGCCAGCGAGGTGTTACAAACCGGGGGAAGAATCGGGATGGTCTCGCCCTTCTCAAGCTTGGCGAGGAAGGGGCGGCTAAGCGGGGCATCCATGGACTCATGAACGAAATGAAGGTCCATCAACGCCGCCGGATAGGCGATCCCGGCATGCCCGCCGTTGAGGATGCGGAACTTCATGTGCACGTAGGGCGTGACATCGGGGACGAAGGTGAGGCCGCCCTTTTACAGCGCCCGCCGGCCGCCACGGACCTAACCCACAAAACCACATAGACTGAATGCCACCCCAAATCACGCC
>NZ_LWBS01000353.1 GCF_001652265.1 Rhizobium leguminosarum | reverse complement strand
CGAGCGAGGTTCGGTTCGCCTTGTCGTAGGAACTCTCGTAAACGAGGCGGATGCCGAGCTTTCCGCAAAGCTCCTTCATCGTGCCGGCAACCATGAACGCCTGGTCCCGGCTCTCCATCTGGCGGGGACGGGAAATCAGCGACAGGCCGCCCGCATTGGAAAAGGTGACCTGGACTTTGCCTTCGCCGACCCTGACTTCGGAATTCGTACCAGTGCTCATCGTGTTTCCTCACAGGCGAAGAGCGAGCCCTGCCCGGGCGCGGGCTTCATCAGAAGGCAATTCATCTTCCTCGCGTATGTGATCCCGTTAGAACCCAAACGACCATCTTACACTACAAAAAGGGTACCCGCGCAGAGGATAGCCCGGCCACCCAGGCAGCGACACACGGATACAGCGGCGAAGCCTCAAAAGGCCACAAGACCTTCCGAACTCATC
>NZ_LWBS01000352.1 GCF_001652265.1 Rhizobium leguminosarum | reverse complement strand
GTTTTTGTTCGTTCCCTGCTTGAGTCTCACGGCCACGGCCACTTTGCTCTAAAGGCATTATCGCGTCGCATTGCACGCCGGCGCCGATGCGACGCAGGCCGAGAAGGTCATGCTTCAATCCTATGATGGGCGGAACGATCCGTCGGTTGGCAAGATGGTCAAATATGACGAGCAGGTCCGCCGTGAAATGGTCCGCTTGCCTTCCAACGTGGCCTCTGTCGCTATCGGCGAACCGCGCGAAGACATTCCCCTTGATGAACCGGCAGACAGCCGGGAGGAGTCAGCAATCACGAAATCCATTCCGCAGCCCGATGAAGCCGCATCGTGGGCAGTCTTCACTGCCCGGCGGCAGCCCCAGGCTCCCGTATTTCAGAATGAACGACCGGAGCACAGCCAATGCACCACACACAACACCTTCACACTATCGCGGCTTCCC
>NZ_LWBS01000351.1 GCF_001652265.1 Rhizobium leguminosarum | reverse complement strand
GGGGTGGCGATTCCGATGGTGGCAAACATCTACATGAGCCGTTGTCTGAAGCATTGGCGGCAGACCGCACGGGGAGAAGCGTTCCAAGCCCACGTCGTTTCCTACGCCTACGACTTCGTCATCCTCATCCGTGGTTATGCGGAAGAGGCTCTGTCGTGGACGCGGCTGGTTATGGCGAAGCTCGGACTCACCCTCAATGAGGCGAAAACCTCGGTGAGGAATGCACGACAGGAGCATTTCGACTTCCTTGGCTATAGCTTTTGCCCCGAGCATTTTCGCAAGGATGGTCATTGGTATCTGGGCGCAAGCCCATCCCGGAAAAGTGTCCAGCGGCTCAAGAAAAAGGTGAGCGAATTTCTCCTGGCCGGTGAGAAGGGGACAAGGCACGACGTGCGAAACCGCCTCAACCGCCTTTTGCGCGTCTGACCGACCCACT
>NZ_LWBS01000350.1 GCF_001652265.1 Rhizobium leguminosarum | reverse complement strand
TGGTGGATAGAATAGGGAGGTCGGTTTTTACATGTGGCAGGTGTTTGTGCGGGCTCGGGGGAACGATTGGGTCTGAGGGGGGTGAAAGTGGACAGGGATCAATTGGGCGTTGAAGTGTTCGGCGACGCGCCCGTCGCCGGCAACAGGCACGGGGCGGATGATGAGGTCGGCAAAGGTGTCGGCCTCGGGGAGGGGTTCCCGGTCGCCGGTGGCTCCGAAGGCCGCCATCAGCGCGTCGGTTAGAAGCATGTTGGAGTTCTGGCCGGGTTAGGCGTCCCGTCGAGCTGCTGCCAGGCTGCGGTGAATTCCGCGGCGGTCGCGCCGTGGTTCGTGTGCCAGAACTTCGTGTGGCGGATGGCGGTGTTATCATCAAGCATGCCGTCGGCGAGCGGATGGCCTATCGTCTTTGCCGATGAGGCGGCGAGCAGCACGAAGGCA
>NZ_LWBS01000349.1 GCF_001652265.1 Rhizobium leguminosarum | reverse complement strand
TCTGGCTGTTTGGTTGAAGTGTTCGATGTCTCTCACCTCACACTGCGCTGGATTGACTCTTGAGTGCAGGTTGAGTGCGACTGGCGCGATGTAGGTTGTGGCTTTGGTGTTCCGGCGTCGCCCGTGGTGTACACTTGAGGGTGGGGTGGTACGCGACCTGGTGCTCTGCCTCTCTACTGCTTGTGCAAGGGGGCGTCAGATTCTTGGTTGGCGGTTGTTTGTGGTTTTATTTTTGTTATTGATGGTTTTTGTGATGATAAGGTTAGAGGGGAAGTGGAAAACTGCTTACTTTTCTAAAAAGACCCACAAACTCCCACCAACCCCAACACCAACGACCACTACACCCCAAACATCAACCACAAACACACACCCTAAAAGCCCCAAAATCACCACACAACTAACCAAAAAAACCTTTCCCTCTTTCCCAAATCTCTCTAC
>NZ_LWBS01000348.1 GCF_001652265.1 Rhizobium leguminosarum | reverse complement strand
TCGAGAAGGCGGGTTTTATATCTCGCGTGCCAGGCGCCGCACGCAGCATCCAACTTCTCATCCCACCAGAAGCCCTACCAATTCTACGATAAGACAAACCGTCATAATCTCTGTGGCGTGGTACTAGGACCAAACCGCATTGCGGATTCCAATTTGGCAATGAGTTCTGACTCACTTCGTTCCGGATTCTATGATCCGGAACGATCAGATGGATGTGAAGAGGTATGAATTGAGCGAAGTCTCGGCAGTCTCTGCCGGAACGCTGCGGCAGGTGGAAGAGCATCAGCAACTGTAAGCCCGGGCGCCAGCCACCGACTTATTGAAAGAGATCGACCACGCGGCGGGCGGAGCCCAATGCGAGTGTCCAACCCAGCATGCCGTGACCGGCATTGATGTAGAGACCTTTGATACGTCGGGAGGCGGCGATAACGGGCCTGGAGGTCGGTGTCACAGGCCTCTCCCCCGACCATCTCATCAGTTCGTCCGATCGCTCGAAAAGGTCGGGCAGCACCGCGGACGCGGCCAGCTTGAGCGTGTCGAAACGTCTGGCATCAAAACCGGCCCCGGGACGCTCGATGTCTGCCAGTCCTGCGACACGAAAACGGTCGCCGATTGCCGCAAAGGCAAGCTTTCGCTTGACGTCCGTCAGGCTGATACTTGGCGCAAGGCCAGTTCTTCGAACGGTGAGCGAGTAGCCTCTGATGGGGCGTATGTCTCGGGCTTCGGGCAAATCGGATATGAGGGAACGGACCTCCGGTCCTGCGGCGACGATGGCTGCGTCGACGCGAAGCTCGTCGCGGTCCTCGAACCTCAGCCCTGTCAGCACGCCTCCCGTTTGGACGAAGCTCGAGACCCTCTTGCCGAAGAGCACCGAGACCTGCCCGCGCTCGATCATCCAGGCGGTCAGTTGGCGGCAAAATCCGGCCGCATCGCCGAGGGCATCACCGGGGGTGTAAACGGCGCCGGCAATCTCTCCCTGATATGCGGTGAGCGCAGGCTCGACGTCTTCCGCCTCCACCCGCGTCAGCAGGCGCTGTTCGAAGCCGAGGGCATTCTTGCGCGCGACACTGGAATCGGCGGCAGCAAAACTTTGCCGGTCGGCGTAGAGATGCAGTTTTCCGGCGACACGATAGTCGAATTCGAGATCGGTTTCCTTAAGCTGGATCGCGAGCTGGTGACGGGATTGCTCGGCAAGGCGCAGGATCTCCTGCGTATTGTTCCACCAGCGCCTGAACGGTGTATTGGCAAGGAATTTCAGCCCCCAGCAGAGAAAGTCCCGATCGAGTTGCCAGTGGATCCGGAAGGTCGGATCGCGGCCCATCGCAATCGCCGGCAGATGCTTCAGCAGGGCTGGTGATGCCATTGCGTCACCGTAGGCCCAGGATAGCTGCGCGGCGTTGCCGGCGCTCGCCCCCATGCCGGGCTCGCTTGCCGCATCGATAAGTGTCACATCGTGCCCCGCACGGGCCAGAAGATAGGCCGACGATACGCCGATAACCCCGGCGCCAATCACCGCAACGCGCGCCATCTCAAGCCTCGTCGCCGACGACGGCCGTCAACTCGACTTCAACAGGAACCCCGCGCGGCAGGGATGTTACGCCGATTGCGATGCGGGCATGCGCCCATCGATCCGGGAAGAGTTCCCGGAGCAGTTCCGAAGCCCCATCGATGACGGCGCCGTGGCGCTCGAAAGCGGCATCCGCAGCGACATAGCCCGCGAGCCGGACGAAGCCCAGGATGTTGTCAAAGCCGCCCGCAGCCCCCTCCAGCTGCGCAAGCGCATTGAGAAGCGCCCAGCGCGCGCATTCTCGCCCCTCTTCGATGGAGACGCATGCTCCGAGATGTCCCGTCCGCCGTACCACACCATCCTGCAATGGCACCTGACCTGAAACGGTGACGACATTGCCGGTTCGCACAGCCCCGGAAAATGCGCCTGGCGGCGAGGATGCTTCCGGCAGAGCAAGCTCAAGCTGTGCCAGCCGTTCGCGCACACGATTGCTTCCAGCCGGTGAAGCACTGCGTGCCTTGCGGACTGCTGCTTCTGCGCAGCGGTCGACAAAGGCCCTCATGATATTCCTGTCGAGTTCGCTCAACCGGTATTCGGGGTGCCACTGGATGCCGAGGCAAAAGCCGTCCGTGTCCCCTTCGAATGCTTCGATGGTTCCGTCCGGCGCCCGCGCGGCGACACGGAAGCGTCCTTGGCCGGCCAAAGCATGCCGGTGCAGGCTGTTGACGCGTGCCGGCCCCTTCCCCACCCAATCGGTCAGCACGCTGCCTTGCTCGACGATGATCTCGTGCGCCAAAACGTCGGGGATATCTTGCGGGATGTGGGATACGGCGGCGGCCGGCAGCTCGGTTTGAAATTCGCCCCCAAGGCATTCACCGATCAGTTGCATGCCGTGGCATATGCCAAGAAGCGGCTTGCCCGTTTTCAAGGCCTGCTCGACCAGCTGAATTTCGAACTGTCTGCGCGCGCCTGTCACCTCAGTCCCCGGCCGCGCACCGGTAAGGACGATCCCATCGGCGAGTGCCAACGCCGATGCCAGGTTCCGGGTGTTGTAAGGCAAGATCAAAGGAATTCCCCCTGCCTCGGCTATGGCATCCGCATAGTTGACGCGCACCACATACTCCGTCTCGGTCGGAGCATCGGGCGCCTCGCTGACGTCGGGCGTCATGAGGATCACTGGCCAACGAGGTTCATGCGATTGCGTTGCATGCCGACGGGCGTTGCCCGTGACAACGGTCGTTTCAATGGTCATGGTCTTGGCCTTGTTATGACGAGTTAGCGGGCGGCCGGAAGGGCTAGCCGGCGCGAGAGGACCGAGAAAGGCCAGGCTATCGCGAAGTAGCAGAGGCCGACGGCAATGTAGATTTGCAAGGGCAGGAAATACTCGGTCGCCAGTGACCGCCCGGTGAGGACCAGTTCGTTGACGGTAATCAGCGAAGCGAGAGAGGAATCCTTGAGCAGCGAGACGAAGGTGATGATCATCGGCGCCAGAATGACACGCGCGACCTGCGGCAGGATGATCAGGACGAAGCTCTGGGCCGGGGTGAAGCCCGCGGCCAGCGCTGCCTCGCTCTGCCCGGCCGGTATAGCCTTCAGACCGGCGCGGAAAAGCTCTGCGACCTGGTCCGCGAAACACAACGCCAGGCCGGCGATCGCCGCACCGAAAGCATCGAAGACGACCCCGATGCCCGGCAAGCCAAAATAAAGCAGAAACAGAACCGCCAACAGCGGCACGCCCCGCACGATCGTCACATAAAGAGCAGCAAAATACCGCAGCGCTGCGAAACTGGATTTCTGGCAGAGCGAAAGCAGCAGGCCGAAAACGAATGCCAGGGCAAAGGCACAAACGGAAAGCAGCGCCGTATTCATCATCGCCCGCAGCAGCAGAGGCAGCCATTCGGCACCATAATCGCCATAGGGCGCCAGGAAAGCACTCATCCTTTCAATCTCCCGTAACGTCTTTCGAGGAGTTGCGTTGCCTGCATCAATGGCAGGCTCAGCAACAGGTAGAGTGCCGCCGCCGTCGCATAGATCATTGTTGTCTGGAAGGACGTCGTCACCATTGAACGGGCGAAGAACATGATTTCCGGCGCAGCAATGGCCGAGACGACGGATGTATCCTTGAGAAGCTGCACCGCGTAGTTTCCGAGCCCCGGAAGCGCTATCCGCATGGACTGTGGCGTCAGGATCTCAAAGATGGTCTGGAGTGGGGTCAGCCCTGCAGCAAGCGCCGCCTCCGCCTGCCCGCTCGGCAGCGCGGCGAAACCTGCGCGAAAGATTGCACAGGTGATCGCCGCCCCGATGAGCCCGAGGCCTAGGATGGCCGCCGTGATCGACGTCAATTTCACGCCGAGGCTGGCAAGCCCGAAGTAGAGGATGAACAGATGCGTCAAGGCCGGCACATTGCAGAGGATTTCGCAGCAGGCATCGATTGCGAGATTGATGAACTTGATCCCGGCAAATTGTCGGAGCAGAGCGAGAAGGAACCCGAAAGCGGCTGCGAGCGCCAGCGAGGCGATCGTGACGAAAACGGTCACGCCAAGCCCGGCGACGAGCCCCTGGACGACCGAGAAGAATACGGAAAATCCGGTCATGACGCGCCTAGTGCCGGATCTTGTTGAGAAACGCTTGCGTGCGCGGCTCGCGGGGAGCGGTTATGACTTGGCGTGCCGGGCCGGATTCCACGATCGTGCCGCCGTCGAGAAACAGGACGCGATCGGCAATGTCGCGCGCAAACGCGATCTCGTGCGTGACGATCAGCATCGTGCGCCCTTCGGCTGCCAGCTCCTCCATCACTTTCAGAACCTCCTGGACCAGTTCGGGATCGAGTGCCGATGTCGGCTCGTCGAACAGCATGAGCTTTGGCTTCTGGGCAAGCACTCGCGCAATCGCGACACGCTGTTGCTGGCCGCCGGACAGCTCGAGCGGTGAGGCTTCGGCGCGGTGCGTCATATGGACTTTGGCCAGCATCTCCAAAGCCAGTTCGCGTGCCTCGGCGGCAGCCAGGCCGCGCACCTTGCGCGCCGCGATCGCCACGTTTTCCGTCACCGACAGATGCGGCCAGAGATTGAAGAGCTGGAAGACCATGCCCATCTCGGCGCGCTGTGGTGCAAGTTGCCGGTCGCTCATGACATGGCCGTTGCGCATGCCGATCCGCTCGCCGTCGAGGCGGATCTCGCCGGCACTCGGTTTTTCCAGAAAATTCATGCAGCGCAGACAGGTGGATTTCCCGGAGCCGGACGGACCGATCAGGGCAATCTTCTCACCTGGCGCGACGTCGAAATCGATGCCTTTGAGAACTTCGATGGGACCATAGCTTTTGCGCAGGCCCGCAACGCTAAGAAGCGCGTTCATCACCGTTTCCTTATGCGATTATATCTACAGCGCCGCGCGTCTTTTCAGACGCGCCAAGGACGCTGTAGCACTTTGAATTGCTGCATAATTTTTTCCTGAAATCGATTCCGATTTAAGGAATTATGCAGTAGGCGAAGAGGTTGGACGAAAGCTGCCGATTGCAGCTTCCGTCCACACGGCCATTCAGCCGCCAGCTGCGCAGGACGGCAGCTTGTAATCTGCAGGGCGATCGACGCCGGCGCGAAAGTTTTGACCCACAGGCTTGAACCAGACATCCGACGACAATCCGTAGCGGGCGCCGATTTCCTTCATCTCGCAAGTCTTCCACATGTCGGCGATGATGGCGTCCATCTTCTGGCGCAGATCGTCGTTCTTCTGGTTGAGGCCATAGACGACCTGTCCGAGACCGGTCAGCAGCGGAAAATCCGGACTGTTATCGGTGAAGGCGAGGAAGTGCATATTCCAATCGGGGTTCTGCTTGATGGCGTAGGAGATCACCGGCGGATCGCCGATGACAGCGTCGATGCGCCCGGCGATAAGATCGCGCACGGCCGCGTCGGAAGTGTCGTAGAGCGAGAGTTGGAGATCCTTGATGCTCTTCAATTCCGCGACGAACGAAAAGCCGGTGATCGTGCCGATCTTCTTGCCTTCCAGGTCAGAAAGCCTGTCCCAGCTCGTCTTCGTCGATTGCATGATGCCGTTCTTGAAGTAGTGGATCGGCTCGGACAGTGTCATGATCTTCGTGCGCTTTTCGGTCCAGCCCATGGTGCCGAGCATGACGTCGACGCGGCCTGATTGAACGGAGGCGATCGTACCCGACCATTCCATGAGCGCAGGCTGAATCTTAAGCCCGAGCTTGTCTGCAATGCGCTGCATGATTTCACCGTCATAGCCTACCAGCTTCCCGTCCTGCCAGCCGGAGCCGGGCATGTCGCCGGTGAAGGCAACCGTCAGCTTGCCCTGCTCGGCAAGTTCGAAAGCATTGGCGATAGATGAAAGGGAAATGAAGCTGCCTGCCAGCAGAGCGCACGTCACCATCCTTCTCGAAAGAGAAAGTGCCATTGTTCTGATCCTTAATTTGTTGGTTCCCCGGTCCGGTGGTTTCTGTCCCGGATGTCGCGTTCGACGAGAGCAAACTTGACACTGATGGCTGCCGCTGAATTTTATAAAACGGACATTTTCTTTGAAAAAAGGACATGATGACTCTATCATCGCCACACCATGATCACATCCGAGGAACCTTCCGAAATATCTGCCAACGAGCCGGACTATGTGCGCTGGCTCGACGATCTTTGGGCCGAGCGGCTTCTGGTCGCACGCGACCGAAAGGCCGATCTCTCAGTCGGCATTCTCCTCTGGCCGACATTCCCGATGATGTCGCTGACGGGTATCGTCGAGCCTCTCAGGCATGCGGCGGACTTTGCCGACAATTCCCGTCCATTGCATTGTCGCTGGTCGATCATGGGGGCTCCGGGCCATGCAGCGGTCGCCAGCTGCGGCATCCGGGTCCACGCCGATGCGCCCTACATTAACCCGACCGACTTCGACTACGTCGTGGTTATCGGTGGCCTCCTGCCACATCTGCGCGCCGCACCTGGCAAGCATCGCGACTATCTCAGGGTGGCAGCATCGGCAGGTGTGCCGGTCATTGGCGTTTGTACGGGCGCCTTCATATTGGCGCAGGAGGGACTGCTCGCCGGGCGCAAGGCGTGCGTTCATCCCTTTCACGCGGAGGATTTCCGGATTGCCTTCCCGCGTCTTGCCTTTTCCACGCGCGATGACTTCCTAATCGAAAACGGCCGCATTACCGTGCCTGGCGGCGTATCGATCCTGTCGCTGATGACTGAACTCATCCGCACGCATTGCGGACCGGATCGGGCGGCCAAGGCCGTGCACCAGCTTTCGCTCTCGGAGCAGAAGCACATGAGCGCCTTCGATCACGGCCGCGCCACAACATTTCGCCGCACAGAAGATTCGCGCATACAGCGAGCCGTCGTTCTCATCGAGAGTCGGAAAGGCCGCGACGTCTCACCGGAACAGGTGGCCTCTCTGGTCGGCCTGTCACCACGCCAGTTCGCGCGTCTGTTCCAGGACAATATCGGCATGACCCCGAAGCGTTTTATCGTCGAGACGAGATTACGCTATGGCCGGTTTCTAGTCGAAAATAGCACACTGCCCATGACGGCGATCGCCTTTGAACTCGGATTCTCCGACTCCGCCCATTTGGCGACCGCTTTTCGCAAGAAGTATGGGAAGCCTCCCAGGAGTTTCCGCTGATCTTTGTCGAGTCACCACAAACGGCAGGATCGAAAACTGACTTCGACCACCATTGCGATTTAATCGGATGCGATTTATATAGATCTCATCGTCAGAAAGGATGGACCGATGCCGACATCTAAAGCAGCTAAGGGGCCGGATGTGCCTGCACCCTCCTCTCCGCAGGCGGGCAAGGAAGGTCGCAAACTTTCCACTTTTCTGTGCTTCGCGGTCTATTCGGCAAATCTCGCCTTCGGCCGCGCCTATAAGCCGATCCTGGACGAGCTTGGCCTGACCTATACCCAATATATCACCATGGTGGCTCTCTCCGAAGAGGATGACCAGACCGTCGGCGCATTGGGGGAAAAGATGTTCCTCGAATCCAACACGCTGACGCCCATCCTCAAGAAGCTGGAGTCAAATGGTTATATCACCCGTCACCGCGATCCCGCCGACGAACGGCAGGTGCGGGTCAGCCTGACGCCGGCAGGGCGCCAACTCGTTGAAACCGATCGCGGCGACGCGCTGCTTGGCGCCATCGGCCTCGGCGACGACTTTCCCGTCGTGCAGAAATCGGTGACGACGCTGCGCGACAACCTGCTGCGGTCAACGCAAGGCGAACCGGGGAAATCGTGATCGCGGCATCAGTCGCCTGAGCCCGCTTGGCTCTACTGCCGCAGCGGCCGGAACGCCGTCCTAAGCTCGGCAGTGAAAGCCATCGGCTGTTCCCAGGCGGCGAAGTGACCGCCCTTCGGCAGCCGGTTGTAGTGGATGAGCTTCGGATAGGCCTTCTCCGCCCAGCTCTGCGGCGCCTGGTAGATCTCATCCGGAAAAGCACTGACGGCAACCGGGATCTTGATGCCCCTGGGGTCGAAGAACCCGCCCGACGGATGGTGCGCGTTGTCCCAATAGAGGCGTGCCGAGGAGATTGCGGTGTTTGTCAGCCAATAGAGCGTGACGTTGTCGAGGATATCGTCCTTCGTCAGCCCCTCGGGCTCTCCGTCGAAAACGCGGGCGATCATCCGGTAACTGCGGATGTCGTGATCGAGCATCCACGATGCAAGCCCGACCGGCGAGTCGACAATCCCGTAGAGCGTCTGCGGCCGGTTGTTCATCTCGATCGCATAGCCCAGTCCGTTCTTGTAGAAATCGTCGAGCTGATCGAAGGCGCGCCTTTCGTCCGGCGAAAGGTCGGCCGGCGGCATGCCGCCGGCGGCAAGAGCCTTGGCGATGTCAGCCGGAACCGTGGCCGCCATGTTCGTATGGATGCCGAGCAATCCCGGCGGCTCCTGCACCGCCATCAATTCGGTCACCGCGTTGCCCCAGTCGCCACCCTGCGCCACGAACTTCGTGTAGCCGAGACGTTGCATCAGCGTCACCCAGGCGTGCGCGATGCGTGGCGGGTTCCAGTTCCCCGACCCCGTCGGTTTCCCGGAAAAGCCGTAGCCCGGCAAAGACGGGATCACCACGTCAAATGCGTCCTCTTCGCTCCCGCCATGCGCTGTCGGATCGGTGAGCGGTTCGATGATCTTCAACTGCTCGATGATGGAGCCAGGCCATCCATGTGTGACGATCAGCGGCAGAGCATTTTTATGCTGGGAGCGCACGTGAATGAAGTGAATATCCAGCCCGTCGATCTCGGTGATGAACTGCGGCAGCGCATTGAGCCGCGCCTCCATCTTGCGCCAGTCGTAATCCGTCGCCCAATGCTTCGCGAGTTTCTGGATCGTTGCGAGCTGCACGCCCTGCGTATCATCCGCGACGGTCTCCTTGTCAGGCCAACGGGTGGCCGCGACGCGCCGGCGCAGATCGTCAAGCTGATCCTCGGGGAAATTGACGCTGAAGGGGCTAACCCCGTCGCCGTTTGCCTGAGCGCTACGCGTCCCGGCAAGCATGCTCATGGCTCCGGCGGCGGCCGTGGCCGCAAGCAGTTCGCGCCGCGTGGGCGTTGATAGGGATGTGGGTGGCATGACGCTCTCCTCTCCGTTTGATCTGTTCGGAAACGGACGAAGATCGACTGACCGACCTCGTTCGCATCAGCAGGTCATTCGCGTCTGTCCGGGGACTATGCTCCCGGGCAACGTCGGGGGTCAACCTACCCGGTCAGGCTATGCCTCGACTGTCTCGATGGACGACTGGTCATTGCAAAAAGCCGTGGCTGCGGGCAGCATCGGCGCGAGATCGATGAGGCAGAGGAGAATGCATGCCCGACATCGCGATGGGCGTCTTGAGCCAGAATGGAACCGTTCTTCTGGCCAGGCGCAGTTCCGAGCGCAAGGTGCTCCCGGATCGCTGGAGCCTCCCGGGCGGCCATGTCGAAGAGGGCGAAGACGCCGAGACGGCGATGTGCCGGGAATTGATCGAAGAAATAGGTGTGACGCCCGAGCTCTGGCAGTTTGTAGGACGGTTCGTAGCGGAAGACCCGTCCGAGGCATCCACCACATTCCATGTCTATCACGTCGATAAATGGCACGGCCAGCCGCGACTTATCGGTGATGAACACACCGAGCTCAGATGGTTCACCGCTACCGAGATAGAAAAAGAAGCCGAATTGGCGCCGCCTCAGCTCACTGAAATTCTCGCAAACCTCGCCATGCGGGAAACAGGCACGCCCACTTAGGTCCCTTGGCGGTCAAGGCGGTCTCGCCGGCTGAACGGGTCCTCAGAGAACATGATGTTGGACGTCGCCAAGCGCACCGGCCTCCATCATCTCGGCGGCCCTTGCATAACCGCCGCCCATTCCGTCGAGGAAATGCAGGTGCGAATCCGGGCTGCCTGATGGCACGAGGCAGGTCATCAGCGCATGCGATTGGCGGTGCAGTCCGAAGTTGATCTCGCCGCGCGCCCTTGCCAGAAGAAGCATGGTTTCGACCTATCGATCTGTTCGCGCGTGCAGTCCAGCGTCAGGCGCAAACCGTCATCGAATTTGCGGAAATCCGAATGGGAGGCGACCTCCGACCAGCGTTTCGCATCGACACGCTTCCCGCTGTCCCTGGGGATAGCCATATCGCCTGCAACCGGATGAGACCGATGCGATGGTGCATCAAAAACGCCAAGCACGCGCTTTGCCAGTGCTGCAAAAACCTCCGGGCTCGTATCGTCATTCGGCTCGACCAGCAGCGACAGGATCTCGCCCCGCTGGCTCGGGAACGGCGTCCAGTCGCAGCTCAGTCCGGAAAGCCCGGAGAGATGACATGTCCTCCATAACGGCAGACAATGCAGGACAGTATGGCGACAGCCGGAAGCTCGCCGCGCGGGCTCGACTGCATAGCCAATACACCATCGCCGAGACGGCTTGGTTTCCATGGGTTGCGGCGCAATTGCCCCTGAAGCCGGGCGATCGTGTCCTCGACGTCGGCTGTGGGCCGGCCTGGTTTTGGGCGGCAACAGCAGGTCCGCTGCCGGCGGATCTTGACCTGACGCTCGCCGACCTTTCGCAAGGCATGGTCGACGAGGCAGTGGCGCGTTGCAGCGCACTGCCGTTCGGCTCCGTTCGGGGCTGCCAGGCCGATGCCGCCGCGCTCCCCTTCGAAGATGACGCCTTCGATGCCGTGATCGCGATGCATATGCTCTATCACCTGCCCGACCCGGCCGCGGGCATCGCGGACATGTCAAGAGTGCTGAAGCCGGGGGGCTCTCTTGCGGTCACCACCAACGGCGCCGGCAATATGCGCGAGATTTACGCGCTGACGCCCATATTTGGCAGTGCCCCATCCGATCCGGCTGCCGAAGCCTTTGGATATGACGCTGCCGAACGATCGATGCGGTCGCAGTTTGGAAACGTGACTATGTCGCAGCATCCGGCAAGCCTGCGGATCACTGAGCCCGAGGATGTATTCCTGGCGCTCACCTCCTATCCGCCCGGCGATGGCGCCTGCGAAACTCAACTCACCGGGTTCCGTCAAGCCATTGCCGATGCGTTCAGGCAATGCAACGGCGTGCTTGAAGTCCGCAGGGAGACCCCGCTGTTCCTCAGCAGAAAGGCGGCCTGATCCGTATCGCGGTGTCTGCTGCGCCCTTACGACCGCGGCCGGCCGTCGTCGAACAGCGTGGCAAGCCACTGGTAGTATCGTGGCTGCTTCTCCTGCAACTGGTTGCGCGAATAAGGTGGCCGATCGATGTCGCCGAACAGGTAGACGCTGGCGGTAACCGCGAAGAATTCGTGACCATTGCTCATCATGTAGGAATCGCCCGGCCAGACCCGCTTGCCGATATCGAAGAATTGCACGACATCGGTATTGCCGAATCCGCCCGGAAGCATCCGGTCGTGATAGGCATGCAGAAGTTCATGCAGGATGATCGGCTTGTCGGGCGCAAGACTTTTGACGCGCAGGTCGATGCCGGTCTTGCTGCTGTAGTGGCCGGGCCCCGCTTTAGCGGCGGCGGGGTTGGCCCAGATCCTGATCGTGCGCATGAAGGTGAGGACATCGGGTTTCAGATTGACATGCTCGACGATATCGAGCTGCCGCTTGACGGCCGCGGCCATCTCCCGATCGGGCTCCGTGCCCTTGGCGTTGGTGAGATCGACCTGCCATCCATGATAGGTGAAAACCAGCGGATCGGCCGCCGCCGTTTCCGTGGCCGCGATCATGAAGATAATGGCGGCGCAGAGCGCCAGGATTTTCGAAATCGGTCTCATGGCCCCTCCTCAACATGTCCCACGCGGACTGTTGCACAGGCAACGCGACGGCACAATTGCGTCGTAGCAGCATTGATGTTGTGGCCATGAATTCAGGGAAACGGACCTCGCCCGGCGAAGTTCGATTGAGCATTTCGATGCGCCTGTCCTGATGTTATGCTCCGGTTCATGACACGTGACGCGGCCATAGCAAGAGCAGAGGCCTATTTCGATTCCGGATCGTTCCGAACCGATCTTGCGCGCCGTGTCGGCATGCCGACGGAGAGCCAGAACCCCGATCGCAGGCAGGTGTTGCTCGACTATATCGAAACCGAAATCAGGCCGACCTTCGAGGCTCTCGGTTTCACGTGCCGCACATTGACGGAGACCGGGTGGCCCTTTCTCTTTGCCGAGCGCATCGAGGATCCCGAACGGCCGACCGTCCTTGGTTATGGCCATGGCGACGTGATCCGCGGACTTGACGATGCCTGGGACAACGGCCTGTCGCCCTGGCGGATGATCGAACGTGACGGCAGATGGTACGGGCGCGGCGTCGCCGACAACAAGGGGCAGCACACCGTCAACATCGGCGCCATCCAGGCCGTGCTGGAAACGCGCGGTAAGCTCGGGTTCAACGCCAAATATCTGATCGAGATGGGTGAGGAGCGGATATCGCCCGGCCTGCGTGAACTCGCCGTCACGCACAGGGAATTGTTCCGCGCCGACGTGCTGATCGCCTCAGACGGCCCGCGGCTCACCGCCGAACGGCCGACTATCTTCTTGGGTTCCCGCGGCGCCGTCAGCTTCGATATATTGATCGACGCGCGCAAGGGCGGGCACCACTCCGGGAACTGGGGCGGCGTACTCTCCGATCCTGCAATCCAACTCGCCCATGCGCTTGCCAGCATCACCGGCCCGTCAGGCGAAATTCGCATCCCGGAATGGTGTCCGAAAGAGATCCCCGACAATGTCCGGCATGTGCTTGCCGACTGCGTCCCAGAAGATGGCGATGGCGATGCGAAAATCGATCCGAACTGGGGCGAACCCGGGCTGACGCCAGCCGAAAAGCTGTTTGCATGGAGTTCCTTCGCGATCCTGGCTTTCGAAGCCGGCAACCCCAAGACACCCGTCGGCGCGATCCCGCCGCGCGCCTGGGCGCGTTGCCAGCTACGCTTCGTCGTCGGAGTCGCTGTGAAGGATATACTGCCGGCGCTGCGACGGCACTTCGACAGCCATGGTTTTCCGCAGGTGCAGATTGCCCAGGCAAGCGACGAGATTTTCTACGCGACGCGTCTCGATCCCAAGCATCCCTGGGTCGGTTGGGCGGTCGGCTCGATCAGCCGCACCACCGGAAAGACGCCGGCCATCCTGCCGAACCTCGGCGCATCGCTGCCGAACGACACCTTCTCCGAGACCCTGGACCTGCCGACGATCTGGGTCCCGCATTCTTATCCGGGATGCTCCCAGCATGCGCCGAACGAGCATCTTCCCCTCTCCATCGCCCGCGAGGGCCTCGCATTGATGGCAGGCCTCTATTGGGATCTCGGCGAGCCCGGCGTGCCAGTCGGCCGGCAGACAACCTAGACGCCACCATCCATTCATGTCTCCACGCCCGAACGCATACTCTGGAAGAAATCAACGAGCGGCCGCGGCGCCTGGTCGTTGAAGCACATGTCGAGGCCGGCGGCCGACTGTGTGGCTGCATCTTCGCTGCGGGGAAGCATCGCTGCTTCGTAGGAGGCGAGTGCTGCCTCGATATCGTCCCCGTGAGCGATGATCGCCTGCGCCAGTTCCGCGCCGTCGAGCATCGCCAGATTGGCGCCTTCGCCGGCAAAGGGCGACATCAGATGCGCGGCATCGCCGATCAGCGTGAGGCCTGGCCGGCGCTCCCAGCGGTGGCCGACTGGCAAGGCATAAAGCGGCCTTGCGATCAACGGCACCTCACTTCTGGCGATGAGGTCGACGAGCGAGGGATGCCAGTCGCTGAAACGCGCCAACACGTCCTCGCGCAGGCGCCCGCCATTCGGCCAGTCGCCTTTCGACCACTCGATCGGCGCCTCGAAGGCGGCATAGCTGCAGAGCACGTCACCCGGCTCGCGATGGGCCAGAATGCCCTTGCGATCCGAGAGCGCGGCCATCATCCCCTTCCCGACAGCTTCCGCCTGGGCGGGAAACCGGAAAGACGCCTCGGTCAGGCGGGCTTCCACAAATGACAGGCCGGCATAAACAGGCTCGACATCGGCAAGCAGCGCCCTCACCCTAGACCATGCGCCGTCAGCGCCGATCAGCACATCCGCCTTGACCAAGCGGTCATTGGCGAAGGCGATGACGTAACTGCCGTCTGCACTGGCGCTGACGCCGGTGGCGCGATGCCCCCAATGGATGATTCCCTCCGGCAGCGATGCGATAAGCATGGCGCGCAATGCGCCGCGATCGACCTCGGGGCGCAGACCGTTGCCCGCCTCCGAAAAATGCACCCTGCCCGTCTTGTCGAGAACGCGGGACGCATCCCCCTCCTCAAGCACGATCGCACGGAATTCGTCGTAAAGGCCGGCAGCCCTGAGCGCCGCCTGGCCGGACTCGACATGCATGTCCAGCATGCCGCCCTGATGCCGCGCCGATGCGGAGGTGTCGCTTTCGAAGATGCGCACATCCACCCCATGGATATGCAGGATGCGCGAGAGAATGAGCCCACCGAGGCCGGCCCCGAGAATGGTGATCATGATTTTGTCTCCATGCGCCGCGTTTTAAGGACGCCGTTGATCAGGACATCGAATCCCCAGTCCAGCCGGTCGCCCCTGCCCGACAGCAGGTCCGCGCCGTGCCGGACGATATTCGGCAGGGTCTCGGCATCGGCGGTCGCGATGATCGCCGCCAACGAGGAAAAGTTAGACGGAGAACGCGCTGATGCCTTCCAGGCAGCCTTCTCAGCCGCCTGCGCCGTCGCAAAAAGCAAAAGCAGATCGACCGCCCAGGCTGCCTGGCCGTCCGGCACCCCACCCTCTTTCAGCAGCGCCAGGATCTTCTCGACAAGCGCAAGGTAGTTCGCCCCGCTCGGCATGGTCGACATCGCCATGCGGGCCAGTTCCGGATGCTCGAAAAGCACCGCCATATAGCTGCGAAGCGTGCCCTTCAGCCGGCCGCACCAGTCCGCCGGCGAAGACGGTTCGGCAACGCGCGCAAGAAGAGCGTCGAGGATCTCGGCATGAAGGTCCTCGGTGTCGCTGATATAGACGTAAAGCGAGGCCGGCCCGGTATCGAGCACGGCAGACACGCGCCGCATGGTAACCTTGGCGAGCCCCTCCTCATGGAAGAGCGCCACCGCCGCCGCGATGATACCCTCGCGACTCAAAGCCGGTTTACTCGGCCTTTCCCGCCGGCTCCTGGGTTGCCTTGCCATAAAATCAAACCCCAATTACGAACATGTTTCTAACGAACATGTTCGTAATTGAATGTCAAGATAAGGCATGATCCCGAAGCCGCCGTGCAGCCGCTGCTTCGGATGTATCGGTCAGCAATGGCGGCTCGCCGGGAGATCCCGGCGCGCCAGCGCTCAGACCTTTTCTTTCTTCCTGATTTTTTCTTTCGGCTCGACAGGTGCATCGGGCGTCGGCGCCAACAGCTTGCGCAGTGACGAGATCTTGTCCTTCAACAGTGGCCGGAAACGCGTCGCGCGATAGGGCATGTCGGCCGCGCCATAACCTTCCGGCCCGTCGTCATTGCCGCGATTGATTTCCGCGAGCTTCACCCCGATGAAGGTGCCGTCGATATAATGGGTATATTCGCCCACCCAGCGGATCGTATAGATCTCGCCTTTGCGGATGAGCTGGTCGATGCTGACATGCTTGAAGGTATCGTTGATGCAGACGACCTTCTGGCCGACGTGGAAATCATAGCTCATGGGATCAAACTCTCGAAACGGCAATCCGCCTGGCCGATCTATAGCGTGCCCTGCGGCGAGGATGAACCGTTTTCTCTCAGCCGGGCCCCGATTGCTGCGGCACCAGCCGCACCCATGCCGCACGCTTTAAGGCGGCATGCATCAGTCGCAATAGGCCTTGCCGCTCTTGCGGGAGCGAAGATCGAAGTGGAAGTGGTTCCAGTGCTCCGGGTTGCTGCCCGGCCCGAGCACGGTGTTGAAATAGCGGCAGCTGTCGCTGCGCACCGCCTTCAGCAGCCGCCCCTCGCGCAGCGAGAACAGCCCCTTTTTGCGCACGTCGATCTCGTGGCCGTTCTTCAACACGAACTTGCCGACGTCGATGGCGTTGCCGCGGGCGTGTTCCGACATCGGATTGTATTTCTGCCGGCTGTTGTTCATGCGCCGGCAGGAATAGCCGCCGAGCGGCTGGATCGTCTTGATGCCGCTCCAGTAGCGATAGCGGGCGGACGGTGCCAACTCGTTCTTCACCCATTTGGCGAAAGCGAGCGTCACCTGGCAGTTCAGCGTCACGGCCGGGCGGACGCCGATATTGCCGGAAAGCCCCTTCAGCGACACCGGATAAGGCACCTGACAGGCCGGCCCGTTTGAAATCGGCGGCTTGTCGTCGAAGAGGACGCCCATGCGCTTCAGCTCGCGCCGGCAGGCAAGCTCGGAGGACGGCATGACGCTGGGATCGACGGGCGCTGCCGGTTCGCTCATCATCGGATTGTTCGGCCGCAGCATCGCGACCTCTTCGCCCTCGTCTTCTTCGGGGACACGGGTCGGCGCCACCACAGGGCTGCCGTCGTTCCAGGCGGGCGCCCGGCTCATCTGCGCCTCGGCCGCCGGCTGCGGCATTGGCTGCTGCGGGGGCTGGCGCATGGGCTGGTTGAGCTGCGTCGGATTGTCGGTGCCGATGCCGTCGACAACCGGCTCGGTGGCGTTGCCCTCGGCGATCTGCTGCTGTTGTTCCTGCGCCAGCCCGACAACCGGCTCGGCCCCGAGATCGTCATCCATGTTGACGCCGCCGGACGGGATCGCGAGCGCTTGTGTGCCGCCCCAGTTCTGGTTCTGCTGCGCTAACGCGTCGTCGCTGTCGATCATCGGCAGCTTGCCCCGCCGCGCCTGTGGCGCGGCTTGGGCGGCATGACCGGTGCCGGCAAGGTTTGGCGTGTCGAGATAATCGACGGAGCCCTGGCTATTGCCGACGGGCGCGCTGGAAACCGGATAGGAGGCCTGGCTCTCCACCGGCGCCATGCGCACGGCAGGCGCCATGCGCGCGGCCCCCAGCGACGGCGAGATCGAGCTGACCCTGGTGCCGTTGTCGACATTGGCCGGCGGCACCAGTCCGTCGCTGATCGAACAGGTCGTCAGCGCCGCCGAGAGTATAACGGGCAAAAGGGTTCGCCGAGGAAAGGAAACAAACGCCATACTCTTATCGCTTCCGCAGGCTGGCTGGGCAGTGACCGAAAAAACTCACTCCAAATTTAATAAAAAACGGTGAACGAAAGCTTACCCGCGCAATCTGAAGGCGATGAACGCGAAAAAGGCCGCTCTCGCGGCCTTTTCAAGGTTGAGTCACGAGGCCCAGCGCAGTTTCGCGCTGCGCGAGATCGGCTAGCCGTTCGTGAAGTTGATCAGATCGGCCATGGTGAAATGACCCGCCACAGCGCTCGGCAATGTCGGCCGCCACTTCGGCCATTGCGCCAGGAACGAGTGGCGATCCTCGCGGATGAGGCCGGCGATGACCTCGGCAATGATCGTGCCGCCGACCGGCCCGAGATGCTGGCTGTTTCCTGCTATCTCCGCCTCACGCAGGATGTAGAACCAGAGCGGCGCGTTGCCGTTGAAGATGCCGGGATGATCGATCAGCAATTTGCCACGCGCCTCTTTCCTCTCGGCATCCTCGCTGTCGAACAGCTGTTCGTCCGATAGCGCCTCCATTTCCATGTGGCGGGCGACCGCCTGGCCGGAAGGCAGTCCGAGGCGCCAGCCGCGCAAAAGGTTCAAGGCGGCGAGCGCCCTGCGGATCCTGATCGGCTCCCTCTGATGATCCGGCAGGCTGGTCAACGGATCGACCAGCAGCGTATCGAGCTTGTAGGAGGGTTGCGGCAGAATGGCACCGGCGGGCGGCGCTCCATCCGGAGCGACCCCGTCGAAGAAGAAGGCCCAATCGATCGACCAGAAGTCGGGAAGCTCGCGGAACCCGTTCAAATTCGCCAGCGGCTCCTGCGCCACGTCGGTCAAGGAGAATATCGGAATGCGGTTGAACTTTGCCATTTTTCCATTGAATGGCTGCTCGTCGGGCCTGGCCTTCGTCACGAACCTGTTGAGGGAATAGCTCGGCCTCACCATCGTATGGCCATATCGGTAAGCCGCGACCGAGAATTCGACCGGGATAAAGGCATACCGGCCCTGCGGATTATAGAAACGAATGATAGGCTTTTCGCCTCGTCCGACGATGACGCGCTCATAAGTCTCCTGACCGATTATCCTGGGCAGGAAATCATGCAGGACGATCCACTGGTAGTGCCAGCGCACCGTCTGCTGACAGAGCTCGAAATCGTGGGTACCCAGTGTATCCACCACCTTGTTGTGGAATCTGAGGAAGGTGGCGTGGAGCTGCGAGACGATCAGGTTTTCATCATTGCGCTTATCGCCAAGCAGTGCGCGCCGGATCGAGGCATTGTTCCTCGGCAGATCGGGACGGTTGTTTCGCGCCTTGTCGAAATCCTTGTCCGTCCCGAGAAGCATGTGAAGCTCGTCGTCGTCATAGAGGAAAGGCTGGTCGGCCGGGCCTGAGCCATAGACCGAATCCAGGTCGAGACGTGGTGTGCGGAAATCCTGCAGGGCATTGGGATCGTTGAATCGATCAAGCGACGAGGCTGGATCGAAGGTGATGTCATGATCGAGAAACTGCCCGAAATAGGTGAAGCCTGCAGGAATCGCCGGGTTTTCGTCTTCAGGCTCTCTCTCGTTGAGCGCAACATCGACGGGCTCGTGATCCTTGATCTTCTCCGCGAACTCCCCCTGGAACATCGTTTTCGCGAGATCGACGAGCGCCGATTCGGTAAATGCGGCGGACGGCAGGTTGCGGAACATCCTCCCGAACCTCTGATCGCGAACACTCGAATGCGCGACGCTATCCATACCTCTCACAGGCGAACCATGCTTGCTCTGAGCCATTTCGGGCCTCCCTCGGTTGCAAAGCTGGAATGCGGTGACGGAAACCCCTTGAGATTTCCGGCAGCGGAGTGATTGAGGGCAGCGGCATTCGATGTGGACGACTGCAGGCGGCAAAATGTCGGTTTCATCGATCCCCCAATGCAGGGGAACAGGCAGCGGCCATACCAAAGCCGCCGGGACTGTGGTCTCGGATATTTAGAGAAATTAGAGAATTCTGTTGGCTTCCGTTACCGTAGCTATCGCTAGCTTCGAAATGCCCCGTCCCTCAAGTACAACCTGAATGAAGCATATTAGCAGAATAAATGCAATGACATTCGCTTACTGATTGAATCCGCTGCCTTTTACCAAGAACTGCCGTAACGTATAGTCCTCTGAAAAGCTTCGAATTGCCGCCAAGGTCGATCGTCTATAGTCGGGAGCGAGTATAGAGGAGAGCTGCAACGACTATGAATGCTGACAAAGGCCGCCTACCTCTGCTCCGTCATCCTCGGCCTTGTGCCGAGGATCTGCTGCACCCGCTGCAGATGCTCGGGACAAGCCCGAGCATGACGAAAGAGGAGTAGCCGGCTCAACGAAAAAGAGCCGTCGCGACGGCTCTTTTCCTATGCGGTTTAATTTTGAAGTGCGGACCGTTCGACATCGCCGACAGGCCGTCAGTACGTCTCAGGCAGCCCGCGTGTAACGCTGGGCCTGAGGTTCGCCGCCGCGCAGGCGGAAATTCGCGAGTAGCGTTTTCAGCTGGGTGCTTTCGTCGGCAAGCGTGCGGCTTGCCGCCGTCGTTTCCTCGACCATGGCAGCGTTCTGCTGTGTCATCTGGTCCATATGGTTGACGGAGCTATTGATCTCGTTCAGCCCGGTCGACTGCTCGCGCGCCGCCGTGGCGATCGACACGACGTGATCGTTGACGCGGTTGACCAGCGCCTCGATCTCCAACAACGCGTCACCGGTCGAGCGCACCAGCGCCACGCCGCCCTCGACTTCGGCCGCCGAGCGGCTGATCAGCGCCTTGATCTCCTTGGCCGCATTGGCGGAACGCTGCGCGAGTTCGCGCACCTCCTGGGCGACGACGGCAAAGCCGCGGCCCGCCTCGCCGGCACGGGCGGCCTCGACACCGGCATTCAGCGCCAGCAGGTTGGTCTGGAAGGCGATTTCGTCGATGACGGAGATGATCTGGCTGATGCGGTTGGAGGATTCCTCGATCCGGCCCATCGCGGTGACCGCATTGCGAACGATCTCGCCGGATTTTCCGGCGCTCGCCTTCGTCTCAGTCACCATCTCGCGGGCCTCGTTCGCGCGCTCGGATGCGGTCTTGACGGTCGCGGTGATCTCGTCGAGCGCTGCCGCGGTCTCTTCGAGTGCGGCCGCCTGCTGTTCCGTACGCTTCGACAGGTTGCCGGTCGCCTCGCTGATGTCGGAAGCACTTTCGTTGACGACATGGCTCGATTCGGCGATCGCATGGATCACGCCGTTCAGCGCGTCGACGGCGGCGTTGAAATCGCCCCTCAGCTTGGCGTAATCCTCGCCGATATCGCCGATCGCAACCGTCAGGTCGCCGCCCGCGAGCTTCTCGAGGCCGACGCCGAGCGCCTGCATCGCGTGGGTTTGCCGCTCGGAGGCCGAACGCAGGCTTGCCTCGTTGCCGCGGCGCTCTTCCTCGATCTGCCGCTGCCTTTCGTCTTCCCGCCCGCGCAGCGTACTGCGCTCGTCGACGGAATCGCGCAGCACCAGCAGCGCCTTGGCCATCTGGCCGATCTCGTCGCGGCGGTCGCTGCCGGCGATCTCCACAGATGCTTCTTCGGCGGCAATCGCGTTCATTGCCGCCTTCAGCCGAGCGATCGGCACTGTCACGCTGCGCACGATGGCATAGGCGATAGCGATCGTGGCGGCGGCCCCAAGCAGGCAGAGCAGTGCGGCCCAGATCGCGTTCTGGCGATAGAGCGCGGCAAGGTCATCCGCATAGACACCGGTGCCGACGACCCAGCCCCAGGGCTCGAAACCGGCGACATAGGAATATTTCAGCACCGGCTGGTCGGCGCCCGGCTTAGGCCAAAGATAATCGACGAAGCCCTTGCCGTCCTTCTTCACCTTGTTGACGAACTCAACGAACAGGAACTTGCCCGTCGGATCCTTCATCTGGGAGATATCGGTACCATCAAGCTGTGGCTTGATCGGGTGCATCACCATGGTAGGATGCATGTCGTTGATCCAGAAATAACCGTCTGCGCCGTAGCGCATCGCGCCGATCACGTCCTTGGCAGCCGCCTGCGCCTGTTCGCGGGTCATCGTGCCCGCCTGTTCCATTTTGTAATATTTGTCGAAGATGCCGAGCGCCGTGGCATCCATTTGCGCCAGCCCCGCCTTCCGCTCCGCTTCCAGCTCGGAATAGGAATAGTTCAGAAAGAAGACCATCGTCGCCGCGAGCACGGCAAGCGTGAATCCGACGAGGCAGTAAAGACGGGTGGAAATCTTGACGTTGCGCATGAGGTTCCCGGCGATTCTTGTATTTGAGATCGATTGCATTCTGAATTGCCGGAATTACTGGAGCGTAAAGCTTATTTAGAAGACGATTAAATAACGTAAGGTCAAGTGACTGCTGTATAATTCAACCATTTGAAATCGAATGGAATTTCAATCCACCACGGCTGCAACATTTTTCCCGTCCGCTACCTTCAGCGCTCCGCCTTGCCATCTTTTACAGCCCACGGCCTTTGCACTAGGGTGCTCCCCAGTGAATCGCCGGCCCATGGCCCGCACCAGATGGAGAACCCTTGATGACCGATGCCGCCAAGCCGAGAGGCGAACTGACGCTCAGGACGCTTGCCATGCCGGGCGATGCTAATCCGGCGGGCGATATCTTCGGTGGCTGGGTCATGGCGCAGATGGACCTTGCCTCAGGCATCCGCGCCGCCGAGCGCGCCAAGGGCCGCGTCGTCACCGCCGCCGTCAAGGAGATGGCCTTCGAGCTGCCGGTCAAGATCGGTGATACGCTTTCCGTTTATACCGATATCGACCGCGTCGGCCGCACCTCGATCACGCTCTGCGTCGAAGCCTGGGCGCACCGCGCACGTTACGCCAAGATGGAAAAGGTGACGGCTGGCACCTTCATCATGGTGGCGCTCGACGAAGAGGGCAAACCGAAGCAAGTCCCCGAGGGGTGACAGGCCAAGGATCGAAAGCATGGAAACGGTCAGCTCGCCGGAGGTCTTCCTTCACATCAAGGTGGTGATGGGCATGGTCATCAGCCTTTCACTCGCGAGAGTGCTCACCGGCCTTGCCGGCATCGTCCAGCATCCCGCCAAGGCGAAAGTCTATGCCATCCATCTCGGCTGGGCGCTGTCGATGTTCCTGTTCATCATCCATATCTGGTGGTGGGAATATCGCCTGCAGGACGTGCCTGCAATCGGCTTCGGCATCTATCTCTTCCTCGTCTGCTTCTGCAGCCTGTTTTTCCTGCTTTGCGCCCTGCTCTTCCCCGCGTCGCTCGAGGAATATGGCGGTTACGAGGAATATTTCATCTCCCGGCGCAAATGGTTCTTCGGCATCCTCGGCCTCACCTACGCCGTCGATATCCTCGACACGGCGATCAAGGGCCACGAGCGCATTCTCTCGCTCGGCTGGGAATATCCCGCCCGCAACATCATCTACATCCTCCTCTGCGCCATCGCCGCCTGGACCCCCAGCCGCCGCTTCCACACCGCCTTCATCATTGCCAACCTGATCTACCAGATAAGCTTCATCTTCAGGCTCTATGATGTGCTGGGGTGAGGCCCGGTCCCGCTTTGCGGGAGCGATCGATCCAGTGGATCGATCACAGGGCCGAACGCCCTGAGCCAGGCGAAGGGCCGGGAGAGACCCAGCCGCAAATTCCAGCCCCCTTATTCATCACACGCTCGCATCCATCTTCCGCGTTCCCCCACCCGCCCATCGAAGCCAAACGGCCGCATAATGCGCGGCGCACGCGCACGTCCCCAGAATCGCGATGTGATGCAGGAAGAACCCGATCGTGGACTCCTGGAAGTCCCAGAAATCGATCGATGGCTGAGCCATGAGCCGGTCTCCGCTTCCCATGACGAACAGGCTGTGGATGCCCCACGCCGCTATTGCGCCAGCGGCCGCACGAAGGGATGCAGTCCTGATCGCGTTTGGAGCACCGACCCGTAAAAGCCTGCCTATGACGGCCATGATCATCGACCAGTGAAGGCCGAGATGGACAGCTGCCAGGATGAACGCCCAGTAGGCCGCAAGGATGTGAATTTCGCGCGCCGTCGGTCCGCCGCTCACGGGAAGGAAAGCAAACACCGTGCGGGAAATCAGCACGCTGGTCACCAGCAAAGCTGATATCGCCAAGGCGATCGAGATATTCGACGCGATTGTCAGAAGTTTTGGACTGCCGCGCGCCGCCTTTGGAAGCCTCACCCACCACCGCCTGTTGAAGACGTTGTGCGATACGAGAAGGACGTACATGCCAGTGCCGATCAGCTCATGCGAGGTGTTGTCGAGCCACCAGTAGGCGAGCGCGGCGAGAAGCAGCCCGGCGGCGGTAAAGTCCAGCACAAGGCGGATCACGAAAAAAGGACTCACGATGCGACGTCCTGGCGGGAGATTCGATCCGGCCTAGTCAATGACGGCTCCGTCAAATTCCTTGAGAGCGTCGAGGGTGTAGAGGAAGTCTTCGTCGGCCCTGGACGAATGACAGGACTGACACCGCGCCGTGTTCTCGGCCATGTTGACGCTGCCGTCCGGCTTGAACCATTGGAACTGCCAGTCGCCAGTGCGACGGTCTTCGTCATAATCGCCGCCCCAGCCGGAACCCTTTTCCATGACGAAGGTGCGATAGACTTCCCCATCACGGTAATCGACCAGCACGAAGTGCGTACCGTCTGGAACGGGCTGCCCATTCTTCACCGCCTGGATCGCTTCGTTCGTCGTCATGATGTGCTCGGTCACGTTGCCGCGCCTGACGGTCGTGTAATGAACGAGGCCCGCCAATTCAGGCAGCGTCGTCCGGTTCGGTTCGGCATCGACGTTCCAGCCGACGAGACCGACAGCGCCGGCCATGGCAAAGAGAATGGAAATGCGCTTGATGAGATGACGCATGGATGTCTTTTCCTGGTTTTGTGCGGAAGATTCGGGCGACCGGCTTCGGCAAAAGCGGAAGGCCGCTCGTCTCATTCACGTCCGAAGACGTCTTTCGCGACGGCAACGGCCGAGACCGCATTCGGCCAGCCGGCGTAGAAGGCAAGGTGGGTGATCGTCTCGATCAGTTCGTCCTCGGTCACACCGTTCTGGCGGGCCATGGCAAGATGGGATCTGAGCTGGTCGGGCCGGTTCATAGCGATCAGAGCGGCAACAGTGACCAGGCTGCGATCCCGCTTCGACAGCTGCGGGCGCTCCCATATGTCGCCATAGAGGACGTCGTCTGTCAGTTCAGCCAGCTTCGGCGCGGTCGCGCCCATCATCTGCTGGGCGCGCGAGCGCCGGGACTTGTCGTCGCCTTCGGCCGGTGCCTGAGCACTGACGACGCCCGGCAGAACAGCCAGCATCATGCTGGCGGACATCATCAAGTTTCCCAACAGTTGTTTCATGGTCTTCACCTCATGATTTCCGGGATCAGTCGAGCTTCTTCTCGCTAAGGAAAGCCGAGACCAGGTCAGCGATCTCTACGTTGTTCAGGTCGGAGAACGCGAAGTGGGTGTTGCCGCGGATGCCGATCTCGGGAAGGTGCACGACGGTGACATCGCCGCCATGCTTGTTCACCGTATCGCGCCACAGGCGGGCCATTGCCAGGCGCACCCGCCAGCTGTCCTGCGCCGGCATCGTCGTCGGCTGGTCGGGGATGTTGTCGCCGTAATAGATGACGATCGGGATCTTCGTCAGTTTGAGAAAGTCGTCCATCGGCACCGGCACACCCTTCAGCGTGTCGAAGGCGCTCGGCATATCGGCAGGAACTTCGCCTGCCGGGAACACGAAGCTGCTGCCGGGTTCGAAGGCGACGATGGCCTTGACCTTGTCGCTCTTGATGGCCGTCAGCCAGCCGGGTCCGCCGCCCTGCGAGTGAGTGAAAAGAATGCCGGGACCGATTTTCTCGAACAGCTTTGCCACCGCGTTCGACACGACGTCCATGTCGAACGGCCCGGTGTTCGGCGTCATCGCGCGGAAGTACTGGTTCAGCGCTTCCGGATCATGGGAGAACTGCACGCCGTCGAAATAGTTCGGCCAGATGCCGACGCGAAACTGGTTGAACCAGAGCTGCTCGTCCGCTGTCGGCTTCACTGTTGTCTCGGCCATGCTCCGCCCGGCCCCGGCCCGGCGCGGCTGGTCGACGAGATAGGTGGAGAAGCCTCGACGCAGGAAGATATTCTGGAAGCCTTCACGGCCGTCGGGCGTCGTCCCCCAGGTCTTGGAGAATTGTCCGGCACCGTGCCACATGACGATCGGATACTGACGCGGGTTTGCCGGCACCTGATAGAAGGCAAAGGCATGATCGCCGTGATAGGTCTGCCCTGCGGGATCGAGAGGTTTCAGCGGATCGAAGGATCCAGGCGCCGTCGTGCTGGTTCCCCCGACGGCAAAGCTGCCCTGCTCCTGGATGACCAATGGCTCGGGCTTTACCGCATCGGCAGCTGTCGCCAATGACGCGGCAAGCTGCGCTGAGGCAAGCAGCAATGCGGCCAAGGTGTTGGACAATCCATATCGCATGTCGGCTTCTCGCTTCGTTTCAGATGGCGAGAAGCTAGCGGCATGGGACGGAAAGGATTAGACGGCTCGGACAGCTAGGGTCTATTAGGCTAACTAATTAATCACAAGCTGTTGATAAGCCGTGATGGAATAAAATCGGAATTACTTTCCTCTATAGCGGAGCGCATCGACGAACAGGGTGAAGGCGGGAGATGCATGCCGCCTGTTCGGATAGTAGAGGTGATATCCTGGAAAGGGCTGGCACCAGTCCTCCAGAACCCGGATCAGCCGCCCGTCTTCGATGTAGGAATGAACCTGATCCTCGGGCATGTAGGCCAGTCCCAGCCCATCCAGCACAGCGCCGATCCTCATGGCGATGTTGTTGAACACCATCTGGCCCTCGACACGGACGCGCAGTTCGCGGCCGTCCTTTTCGAACTCCCATGGATATATCGTCCCGTGTGTCGGCAGCCGCATGTTGATGCAGTTGTGAGCCGTGAGATCCTGCGGGATATCAGGACGCGGATGGCTCTCGAAGTAGGAGGGCGCTCCGACGACCGCCATGCACATCTCCGGACCGATCCGGACCGCAATCATGTCCTTCGCCAATTGCTCGCCGAGCCGGATGCCGGCGTCGTAACGCTCGGTGACGATGTCGGTCAGCCCATAGTCGACGATCACCTCGACGTTGATATCGGGATGATCTGGAAGAAAGCGCGCCAGTGCCGGCGCGAGAATGGAAATCGCGGAGTGCTCGCCTGCCGTGATGCGAATGGTGCCGGCCGGTCGGTCTCGCATTTCGCTCAGGGCGGCGATCTCGAACTGGATCTCTTCAAATCTGGGTCCCACCCGTTCCACCAGGCGTTCTCCTGCCTGCGTCGGCGACACGCTTCTGGTCGTGCGGGTCAAAAGACGAAGCCCGAGCTTCTCTTCGAGACCGCGCACCGTCTGGCTCAACGCCGATTGCGACACGCCGAGCTTCGCGGCCGCCCTGGTAAAACTCCGTTCCCGGGCGACCGTCAGAAAGGCCACGAGTTCGTTGAAATTGTTGTCCTGGGGCATTCATTAGTCCGCCTTATAGGTCCATGCGCATTACAGCATCTAATCGAAAGCTGACACGAGGACTAAGTTCCCGTCAACTCGACTGCGAGACCGGCGACACCGGGCCGGCGCCTTCACCCTTAAGTCCATACAAAGCCACGAACGGACACGACCATGAAAACACGCACTATCGGCGATCTCGAAGTCTCGGCACTTGGTCTCGGCTGCATGAGCATGAGCGCCGCTTACGGCCCGCCCGCCGATGAAGGTGACATGATCAGATTGATCCGCACCGTCCATCAGCAGGGCGTCACCTTGTTCGACACGGCTGAAGCCTATGGCCCTTTCGTCAATGAAGAGCTTGTCGGCAAGGCGCTCGCTCCGATCCGCGACCAGGTGGTCATCGCCACCAAATTCGGCTTCGACATCGACCAGCAAACCGGCGAACGCCGCGGCGGCACCAACAGCCGCCCCGAACATGTCAAGGCGGTTGCCGATCCCTGCCTGCGCCGACTGAAGATGGACAGCATCGACCTGTTCTACCAGCACCGCGTCGATCCCGATGTTCCGATCGAAGACGTGGCCGGTGCCGTCAAGGACCTGATCGCAGCCGGCAAGGTCAAGCATTTCGGCCTATCCGAAGCCGGCGTCCAGACGATCCGCCGCGCCCATGCCGTTCAGAAGGTGACCGCCGTCCAGAGCAAATATTCGCTCTTCTGGCGCGGCCCCGAGGCGGAACTGCTGCCCGCCCTTGAGGAACTTGGCATCGGCTTCGTGCCCTTCAGCCCACTCGGCGCAGGCTTCCTGACCGGCAAGATCGACGAGAACACCAAGTTCGATCCAAGCGATTTCCGCAACAGCGTGCCACGTTTTTCACCCGAGGCGCGCAAGGCCAATTTTGCGCTCGTCGACCTGATCAGGCAGATCGGCGACCGCAAGGGCGCAACACCCGCGCAGATCGCTCTTTCCTGGCTACTGTCCCAAAAGCCATGGATCGCCCCGATCCCCGGAACAACGAAGCAGCATCGGTTGGAAGAGAATCTCGGGGCGGTAGACGTCAACCTGCTCGCCGACGACCTCGCCGAAATCGATGCAGGCCTCTCCGGTATCGAGGTTCAAGGCGAACGGCTACCCGAGGCAGCGCTCAAGATGACCGGCCGCTAAGGCCTGTCGTCGACGCCGCCCGGCCCTTCGCTTGTGCTCAGGGCGTCCGGCTCTGCGATCGATTCACTGGATCGATCGCTCTCGCTTTGCGGGACCGGGCCTCACGCCTTCAAAAACTGCGACCCTTTGTCGAACCCCAGCCCCGGGAAGATCTTCCCCGTCAAATCATCGGCGCTGACATCGAACTGCCGGTAGAGCATTGCCGCAGCGAGTTCGCGTAGGTCGGCGGTCGGCAGCAGATCGCGGTCGTCGAGCAACTGGCCGTCGCCAATGCCCGGCCAACGGCCGAGGATGCGGCCGCCGTTGATCGCGCCGCCGGCAAGCAGCGCGCAGCCGCCGGTGCCGTGGTCGGTGCCGGCTGAGCCGTTCTGGCGCACGGTGCGGCCGAATTCGGTCATGGCAAGCACCACGGTCTTCGACCAGATCTCGGGCCCGAGTGTCGCCTTCAGCGTATTGATCGCCTGGGCGAGGTCCTGCACCGGCCGCTTGAACTGGCCGGTCTGGCCGATATGCGTATCCCAGCCGGTGATCGAGAAGCAGGCGATGCGATAATCGCCTTTCAGCATGTTGCCGGCGAGCGCCGCCACGTCGGCGATCTTTGCGCCGTGCTGGCCCTCCGGCTCGACCATCATCGAGGCGGTGTCGGCCCGCGTCGCCTCGGCAAGCGCCTCTGCGAACGGCGGATCGCCGGCATAGAGCCGTGCCAGGAACTGCATCTCGTCGCGCGCCGGCGCCAGATTGGAATCCGACGCCCACACGTCGACATTGTTCGGCCCAGAGAGGATCAGTTCCGTCGAGGTGTTTATGTCGATCGCCTTGCGCGCGTCGGAGCGCGGAATGACGGCGAGCGCTCGGTTCAGCCAGCCGGTCTTTTCCTCGGCGACATGCTCGCCGCCGGATTCCAGCATGTCCTGCCCGTCGAAATGGCTGCGCTGGTCGCGATAGGGCGTCGACACCGCATGCACGAAGGCGAGTTCCCGGCTCTTCCAGAGCGGCATCAGCTCGGCCGCAGCTGGATTTAGGCCGAAATGCCCATCGAGATCAAGAAGCCCGTTATCGGGCGTAAGCGCCAGTGTCGGCCTGAGCGCCGCAAAACCGGCATCGCCATAGGGCTGCACCAGATCCAGCCCGTCCATCGCGCCGCGCAGCACGATGGTGACGAAACGGTTGTCACTCGGCATCGCCGCGAAGGTGACGGGCGTGAACACGGGCGCGGCGGCAAGACAGCAGGCCGACGTCAGAAAGCCGCGGCGGGAAAGCGAAATGCGGTTCATGGACAAAGCCTCCTATCGGCGGTTGAATTCCGGCGATGCCAGCACCAGCGTCAGCCCGCTGATCTTGTTCGGCGCCTGCGACACCACGCGGATCGTCTCGTCGCGCGCCGCATCAGCAAGCGTCGATTTCAGGAATTCGCGCGGATCTTCGTCCCGACCGAACTGTGCTGCGGCCCGCCTCGCCCACGCCAACCGCTCGGCGAGCTGGCTGCCGGTGATCCAGGCGGAGAAGCCTTCCTCGAAACCGGCCGGGCTCGGCGGCAGCCAGATCGGCTGGCCCATGCGCCCGAGTGCGCCCTGCCCTAGCGCCCGCGCCGTCCGGAAAGCTTTGAGGCGCTTCTCCCTCGCCTCGCCGGCGGGATCCGTCGGCACCGGCGATCCTGCCATGCCAGGCGTGTTCGCCGCCATGTCGCCCTCGTCCGTACCCTGCTGGTTGGCCGCCAGGAAACTGCCGACGACGCCGTTGACCGGTCCCGCATTCAATGCCCTCAGGCCGGCGACGACATAGTCGAAAGGCTGGCGCGCCTTGGCGCCCTCGTCCCGCCAGGCGCCGGGATGGTCGAGCATGGCGGTGTAGACGGCGGTCAGGTCGCCATCCGTATTCTTCCAGGCTTCGGCCATGTTGGACACCATCCCCTCGTCGGGCTGGTCGGAGATGAAATGCACCGCGAGCTTCCGGCTGATATGCGCCGCCGTCTTCGGATGGAGCGCGAGATCGTCGAGCATGTCGAGATAATCGTCGCGCGAACGCCTGCGCCCGCCATAGCTGACGCCCAGCACCTCATGCGCGCCGGGCTCCGAAATATTCGGCCGGAAGGCGATGTCCATCTCCTTGCGGTCGATGGTGAGGCCTGTCAGCACCATGGCTGCTGCGGTCACATCCGCCTGGGTATAGCCGCTGCCGGCGCCGAGTGTGTGCAGTTCTAGCAGTTCCCGGCCGAGATTTTCGTTCAGTCCCTTGTTGCGCTTGATACCGCCGCTCGAATCCGGACCGAGCGAATCCGCCTGGTCGAGATAGATCAACATGGCCGGATGGGCGGTGGCACTGCGCAGGAGATCCCCGAACTTGCCTGATATGAAAGGCCGGATCGCCTCCGCCTCATAGAGCGGCACGATGAGGCGCATCGGCAGGCTCTTGTTGGCGCTGGTGGAGAAATGATCGGTCCAGAAGGTCGCCAGCCGCTCGTAGAAGCCGTACGGCGACAGCACCGCCTGCATCAGCCGCAGGTTCGCATCATGTTGAAACTGCTGCTGCGCCTGGCGCTGGACCCCTTTGCGCATCTCGCGCTGTGTCGTATCGTCGGTCACCGTCTTGGCGTCTTGCCGGATCTGCTGCAACTGCGCCTGCAGGCTGAGAATCGCCTGGTGGCGCGTGTCGGGGCCGCCAAGGGGAAAGTCCGGCGTTGCCGCCGCCCCCTTGCGCAGCTGGCCGATGAGCTCGTCCTTGCTGTCCGGCGGCGGCTCACCCGGCCGGAAGCCATAGCCGAACCGGATCGCCGCCATCGTCGGGAAAGACAGGCTCATGGCAGATCACCTCCTGATCACTGCTAAGCAATTCCAGCAAAAGTGCGTCGCGGTTTTGCGTCCGGAATTGCGCAAACAAAAAGTCAGAGCATTTCAGTGATTCGGAGAAAACAGAAATGCGTGAGGTGACAGGCTGCCAGCCGATTGCGACGCCAATCTGTAGGAAATGTGGCGATATCTAGACATGGACAATTTGTAATCTATTGAAAAGGCTAAAGTTTATGCACGAAAGATGAAGGATGCCCCGATTGCGATCAGGGCGAAGCCGATCGTATGGTTCCAGGTCAGGTTCTCGCCGAGCCAGAAAATCGAGAAGCCGGAAAAGACGATCAGCGTGATGGCATGATCACCCCGTTGCGGTCTGCGTTTTACGATCGCATCTGCGGTTGCAAAGTGCTCAAGAGCTGAAAGGCCGGCGACGTCAGCCGCCAGCCTTCATAATCGCAGGCCGCGCTAGATTCGTATCGCGCCATGCGCTTCCCTAGCCTCCTCCGTGCCGAAGCGGACATCCTTCTTCTCGTAGCCGAAGCCGGCAAGGGCCGCGACGACGAGCGCCACCACTGCTGCGACGATCAACAGCGCATAGGCATAATCGCCGTCCCAGCCGGCAGCCAGCCCCGCCTGCAGCGTCGCATTGCCTGACGCCAGCAGGTTGCCGAGTTGGTAGGCAAAGCCGGGGAAGGTGCCGCGCACTTCATCCGGCGACAACTCGTTCAGATGCACCGGCACGATGCCCCAGGCGCCCTGGACGAAGAACTGCATCAGGAAAGCGCCGATGGCGAGCAGCACCGGCCCGGGCGCATAGGCCCAGAGCGGCGCGACGGGCACGGCGATCAGCGCGGCGACGACGATCGCGCTCCTGCGGCCGATCCGCTGCGACAGCGCTCCGAAGAACAGCCCGCCGCAGATCGCCCCGATATTGTAGACGATGGCGATGGCGCCGACTGTGTAGCTCGAATAGTTGCGCTGCGTCTCCAGGAAGGTCGGGTAGATATCCTGCGTGCCGTGGCTGAAGAAGTTGAACGCCGTCATCAGCAGCACCGACCAGATGAACAGCGGGATGTTTCCGCGCAGCACCGTCAGGAATGGCTGGCGGCCAGTCGCCTGCCGCTTCAGGAACGCCGGGCTCTCCTCGACATTGCGCCTGATGTAGAGGACCAGCAGCGCCGGCAGCGCGCCGACGAAGAACATGCCGCGCCAGCCGATGACGGGAAACAGCAGGAAGAACACGATCGAGGCGATCAGATAACCCGAGGGATAGCCCGCCTGCAGGATGCCCGAGACGATGCCGCGGCTCTCCTCCGGCACCGTCTCCATGACAAGCGAGGCGCCGACACCCCACTCGCCGCCCATGGCGATGCCGTAGAGCGCGCGGAAGACGAGGAACATGGTGAGCCCGGTGGAAAAGCCGGTCAGGAATTCGAATATCGAATAAAGCAGCACGTCGGCCATCAGCGTGATGCGCCGTCCGTAACGGTCGGCCGCAAGCCCAAAGACCAGCGCGCCGAGCGCCCGCATGGCAAGCGTGAGGAAGATCGCCACCGAGACGGCCGGAACGTCGGTGTGGAATTCCTCGGCGATATATTTGAGAACGAAGACGAGAATGAAGAAATCGAAGGCGTCGAGCGTCCAGCCGAGATAGCTGGCGATGACGGTATTGCGCTGCTGCGGCGTCAGCCGGCGCAGGCTTTCCAAAGCGGACATCTGAATTCCTCCGTCCGAAAGCGGCGGCGAGGCGGTCAATTCCGGATGCCGTCGGAAGGGGTGCCCGAAACGGGCGGGTGATGCTGTTGCGGCAGCCTTTGCAGTCGCAGACAGCGGGCAATAACGTCAGCAATGCTGCCCGTGTTCCATCACGATTGCCGTGATCGGCCGGGCACGTCCAGCGCCACCATTGCGGGCGTACGCCTTCCAACACGTTGCCTTTCGCGTTGGCGCATGCGGGCCGTTGCCTGCCTCTTCTCCCCAGCGGGGAGAAGTGCCGGAGCGATAGCGAGGCAATGAGGGGGTGAGCGGCGAAGCCGCGAATGTACTGAGCGCAAGCGAAGGCAAGCAAGGGTGTGCCGTGCGGCCCCCCTCATCCGACCCTTTGGGCCACCTTCTCGCCGCTGGGGAGAAGAGGGGGCCGCACGAATTCTCGTTTTAGAGGAGGTGGCGCTCCCGCTAATCAGTCCGCCACCCTGCCCCGGCACGCCCACGCCACCGATGCGAACGATCGCGGCCCATTCGGCTCGCCAGCCTCGTAAGCGGCCCTGACGGCGGAATCGACGGCTTTTCGCTTCGCCGGGTCCAGACCGGCAACATATTTGCCGAGCGGTCCCTCGCCGGCGGCGATCGGATCCCAGTAATCCTCGAAGGAAAGATATTCCATCCGGGTCAGCAACGAGGTCTCCTCGACATCGGCTAGGCCCTGCGCGATGAAGCTCTCCTTCATTTCCCCCGGCCGCGTCATCGGCTGGAAACAATATCTGCGGCGCATCGCCAGTGCGTTCTCGTCGAGCATTGCCACCGTATCCCACATCATCCGCATGCCGGACATGCCGCCATAATGGTCCCAGACGGCGGCGGCGACCACGCCACCCGGACGCACGACACGGCGCATCTCGGACACCGCCTTTCCCGCTTCCGGCAAGAAATGCAGCACGAGCAGCGCCATCGCCCTGTCGAAGCGCTTGTCCTCGAAGGGAAGCGCGCAGGCATCGGCCTGCTGGATCGATACGCGCGGATCGGTGTTGCGCCGCGTTGCGGCCTCGACGAAAACCGGCGAATAGTCGACGGCGACTATCTCCTGCAGGCCCGGCGTTTCCGCCAGCGTGAACGCCAGGCTGCCGGTGCCGCAGCCGACATCGAGCACGCGATCGCCATCCGCGAGACCGGCGAAATCGATCAGCATCGGCGCCAGCCTCCTGCTCCAGCGCCCCATCAGCCGTTCATAACCATCGGCACTTTCGACATTGAAACTCGACGGCATTGAAGTCTCCCCCTTCAAGGATGCAGGTCTTCGATTGAATACTAGGATTCGCCGGCGACTGTGCAAGCGGCACACCATAGTGTGGATCCTCGGCTCGCGGCCGAGGATGCCCGGAGGTGGGGTTATCGCTGCCTCTCTTCCGATGTGGCCGTGAGGCGAGCGCCGTCCGATCTACCTGCATCAGATATCACCAGTTGGCGATATCGCCACCCGGTGATGCCGCATCAACTCAGCCGGCCGCCTTACCGAGCACACTCCAATCGAAGCCCCGCGCCCAGTCGGCGTAGCTGTGCCAGCCAACCTCAGGAAAATCCCGGCGCAGGGCCGCGATGTCGGCGTCGTAGCCGGTACGGTCGAACCATTCGAACATCAGCGCCGTATCCTCGCTCTGCTGCCGTATCGCCGCGATCTCCAATTCCTGGTAGCGGATCGAACGGCCGAGCGCCTCGGACAGAATCTTCACCTGCTGCTCGCCGGACAATTCGTCACCAGCTATATCGAAACGCTTGCCGAACACCTGTTCGCGCCGCTCGGCCAGTGCCGCGACGAAAGCGCCGATGTCGTCGATCGTGATCTGCTGCAGCACGCGGGCGGGCGGCAGCGCTGCGGCATAGACGCCCTGACGCAGCCCGTCGATCGCCCAGGGCGCCACGGTGTTCTCCATGAAGGCGACGGGCGCGCTGATCGTGTAAGGGATGCCGAGGCCTGCAATGTGCTTCTCGACGAGATACTTGCTGTCGAAATGCGGAATGCCGGTCTTCTTGTCGGCATCGGCGACTGAGGAATAGATCAGGTGGCCGATGCCGGCGGCCTTTGCCGCATCGGCGGCGGCAATGCCCTGACGGGTTTCCGCGTCCGTTCCGGCCTCGTAGCTGTTGCCCATCAGGAACATCGCGTCGACGCCCTCTGCCGCCGCTGCCACGGATGTCGCGTCGTCAAGATCGCCAGCGACGACCTGGACTCCTGCCGCGGTCAGCCGCTTTGCGCCGTCGCTCTCGGGCCGGCGGGTGATCGCCTTGACGCGGTGTCCCCGCGTCATCAACGCGCGTACAACCGCGCCGCCTTGCTGGCCGGTGGCACCTGTGACCAGTACGCTTCGTGTGTTGCTCATCTGCCTGCTCCTTGTTGTGACTGATGCAGCAAAGTTAGGGCCTGTCGCATTGAACCATAATGGCATATAATTGGAAAACATCGTGCCACCCCAGGATACAATGCTCGATCTCAACGATATCATGATCTTCGCCCGCGTCATCGAGGCCGGCAGCTTCACCGCCGCCGCGCGCTTGCTCGGCATGCCGAAAACGACGGTCAGCCGCCGCATCGCCGCGCTGGAACGCGAACTCGGCGTGCGGCTGCTGCAGCGCACGACCCGCAGCCTCAACCTGACGGCTTCAGGGCGTCTCTACTACGAAGAAAGCAGCCAGGCGCTGCGCACCATCGAAGGCGCCAACCTGCGGCTTGCGGAAGCGCGTGCGGAGCCTGCCGGCACGATCCGTATATCGGCGCCGGTCGGCTTCGGTGGCCACTTCCTCCAGGATGCGATCTTCGAATTTCTTTCGACCTACCCGAAGACGAGGGTCGAACTGCGGCTGACCGACGACAGGCTGAACCTCGTCGAAAGCGGTATAGACCTCGCCTTCCGCACCGGCGTCCTCGAAGATTCTACCCTGGTCGCCCGCAAACTCGGCTCGATGCACCGCCTTCTCTGCGCCAGCGCCGAATATCTCGCCCGCCGCGGCCCGCCCGCTGCGCCTAAAGATCTCGTCCGCCACGACTGCGTCATCGCCGGGCAGGCCGCCCATGCGCAATGGTTGCTGGAAGGTCCGCACGGTCAGGAAACGGTCGCGGTTTCGGGCCGCTTCGCCGCCAACGAGATGCAGGCGGTGATGGCCGCCGCGATCGCCGGCCATGGCATCGCCCAATTGCCGCACCGATTCGCCGAAGCCTGCATCAAGAACGGGCGGCTGCGCCGCGTTCTCGACGGCTATACGACCCCGGCCGGCGGCTTGCATGTCGTCTATCCCAGCAGCCAGCACCTGTCGCCCTTGGTCAAGATATTCATCGAAATGGCCGCCAGACGGCTAAGCGCCGCGGGGATCGGCGGGAGCGATGACCTCGTGATCGTATCAAGGTAGCCCCGGCATTGCGGCGCCCGATCCGCTTTCCCTAAGGGTTGCAGCCTACTCCCATCGATCGTTCACGAAGGGCTTGATCGGCACAGTGTTATATTTCAAGAAATATAACGATTTTCGGTCCGGCCGAAAGCGGCTTGATAGATGACGTCTATCAATCGTTCCAAAGCTTTCATTTGCGCCCTGCCCCCTGACATGAAACCATCCGGTCGTTGAACGATATCCCGGCAAAACGGGATGCAGCCTCGAGGAAACACCAGCGGCGCGCTCGCGAGCCCATTCGACGAGACCCGCTGCCAGAACGCAACAATGGAATGGCGATGCGAGAAGAGCGCATTCCGGCGTGTTTCCGGCTGCCTGAACAGAGGAACCGACCATGGCCAAAGTATTGTGCGTACTCTACGACGACCCGATCGACGGCTATCCCAAATCCTACGCCCGTGACGACCTGCCGAGGATTGATCAATATCCTGGTGGTCAGACCTTGCCGACACCGAAGGCCGTCGACTTCCAGCCCGGCACCCTGCTCGGAAGCGTGTCGGGCGAACTCGGCCTTCGCAAATATCTCGAGGCGAACGGCCACACTCTGGTGGTCACCTCAGACAAGGACGGCCCGAATTCGGCCTTCGAACGTGAACTCGTCGATGCCGACGTGGTGATCTCGCAGCCCTTCTGGCCGGCCTATCTCACGGCCGAACGCATCGCCAAGGCGCCGAAGCTCAAGCTGGCGCTGACCGCCGGCATCGGCTCTGACCATGTCGACCTGCAGGCGGCGATCGACCGCGGCATCACTGTCGCCGAAGTTACCTACTGCAATTCGATCAGCGTGTCCGAGCACGTCGTCATGATGATCCTCGGCCTCGTCCGCAACTACATCCCCTCCTACCAGTGGGTGGTGAAAGGCGGCTGGAACATTGCCGATTGCGTCACGCGATCCTATGACGTCGAAGGCATGCATGTCGGCACGGTCGCCGCCGGCCGCATCGGTCTTGCCGTCCTGAAGCGCCTGAAGCCTTTCGACGTGCACCTTCACTACACCGACCGCCATCGCCTGCCTGATACGGTGGAGAAGGAACTGGGCCTCACCTGGCATGCGACGCCTGAGGAAATGTACGAGGTCTGCGATGTCGTGACGTTGAATTGCCCGCTCCACCCCGAAACGGAGCATATGATCAACGACGAGACCCTGAAGCACTTCAAGCGCGGCGCCTATCTCGTCAACACCGCCCGCGGCAAGCTCTGCGACCGCGACTCGATTGCGCGTGCGCTCGAAAGCGGCCAGCTTGCCGGTTATGCCGGCGACGTCTGGTTCCCGCAGCCGGCCCCTGCCGACCACCCGTGGCGCACCATGCCACATCACGGCATGACGCCGCATATCTCGGGCACATCGCTCTCGGCCCAGACCCGCTATGCCGCCGGCACGCGCGAGATTCTCGAATGCTTCTTCGAGCAGCGGCCGATCCGCGACGAGTATCTGATCGTCGACGGCGGCAAGCTCGCCGGCACCGGCGCGCATTCCTACAGCGCCGGCAATGCGACGGGCGGCTCCGAAGAGGCCGCAAAGTTCAAGCGCACGTGATCTGAACAGGCAAGGCGCATGCGCCCCCGCATGCGCCTGACTACCTCCCGCCGCAGAGATGATCGTGGCGCCGGCGCGACAGGAGCCGGAGCCGCTTTCACCGCCAGAGGAAGTCCGGTCCCGTGCTCTGGGATGTGAGCTTGAGCGTCCCGTCCGGCTGGACGACATAGGTCTCGAACACACGGTAACCGAAATCGCCAAGAAAGGTATTCTTGACCACTGTACCCGGACGATAGGGCGAACGAAGGACCTTTCCGCCATAGGTGAGGCTGCCGGGAAGAGGCTGCGGATCCCCTGCGCTGGCGCAGCTCGAGAGAGCGAAGAGAACGGCAATGAGCGCGTGTTTCATCCGGACTATCTCCTCGGGCTTGGCACCAGCGGCCTGAATGACGTCGATCTCCTTCTTATCACAAGGGCAGCTTGCTGCCGTTCACAACGCAGCCTTGCTGCTGTCGAATTTTTTACGCCGCTCCTCCGCCCGCGAGAGCGCGCTGACGATCCTCTCGTCGGTGAAGGGCTTGGAAATGACATCGAGCGCGCCTTCGATACCGTGACCGACATTTTCGGGACTGCCGGTCACGAAGATGACGTCAACTCCATGGCGGTCGATTAGCCGGCGCGCGAGCTGGGCGCCGCTCATCCCATCGGAGAGACTGAGATCGACGAGCGCGACATCGCTTCTTTTTGCGTGGGCGAGAGCCTGCTCCACCGTCGAAACCGGCCCGATGGTCTGGTGCCCGGCCTCTTGCGCAATGCGCTCGAGTTCCAGAGCGATAAAATTCTCATCTTCAACGATCATGACCTTCATGAATAAGCCTCCTCATAGACGGGCGGTCAGGCGCACTACCGGTAGCGGGTACAACGCAACCGTCCCCGGAATGTTTCCACCTTGAGAAGAATATGTTGGCAACCGGCGAGGTATTAATTTGACTTTTGGACGTCAGGTCTCGGCGCTTCGGCCATGCGGACAGCCACTATGCATACTCTTCGACGGACAAGGCAATCGTTCCTAAAGCGAAGGACGGTCTCACCACAGCCGTCCGTCGAATGCCTGTTGCGCCTTTTCGATATAGCCCGCGTGGAATGGTTGAGGTCCAAGGGCCGTCGTGACCGGCAACATTACTCCGCCCGAGAAAACAATTCCCGGTCGCGGGCGCGGATGGGGTCGGTCCAGTCGCGTTCGAACCAGGGTGTGCCGCCGGGCTCGGGCGGGCGTTTGAGCTCCAGCGGGCGGGCGACGCCGTCATTTGCTTCGGAGGCGACGCGGAAGATGTAGTGATCGTACATCCGCAGCGCCTCGATCATGTAGCTGGTCGCCACCGTCCGGTCGCGGACGACGACGAGGTTCTCGCCGTTCTCGTCATCGGCGGGCTCGGAGAAATTGTAGGAGCCGAGATAGACGCGCGCCGTCGGCTTGTCGAAGTCGAGCACGACGAACTTGTGGTGCATGCGCGTGCCGCGCTGGTTGCCGTCGACACCGGCAAGGCCCGAAGGCTCGGTCAGAAATGGCGGCGGCACGTTGCCCGTCAGCGCTGCCGCTCGTACCACCCGCCGGCGATTGTTCGGGGTCAGCACGTTCAGGCCGAGATTGCCGGCGCGCACCTCGGCATCGGCGATGCCCATGACATGCACCTCGGGGCGTTCGAGCGCGCGGCCGAGCGCCGGGCCGATCGCCCCCTTGGTCATCTGGCCGAGGAAGGCGAGCGAGAAGAGCACGCTGGACTCTGCGGTATCGATATCGGCGCCGATCTCGTCCAGCCGGCCATTGACATCGCTGTGCGGGGAGAAAGCGACCTTGGCATCGACGCCGTCGAGGCCGAGGTCGATCCAGCCTGCGGAACTTGGCGAGGTGCGGAAATCGTCGGCGCGTTTGGCTTTGAAATAGCTCTCGAAGGCGGCGAAATAATCCTCGATCGCCTTGTCGCTGTGGACGGCGAGGCTATTGTTCGACTGCACATAGAGGCCGCGCCAGCTAAGATTGGTCGAGCCGTAAAGAACGGTCGAAATGCCGCCGCCGCTGACCGCGATCGATTTCTGATGCTGCAGGTTGGCCATATGCTGGCGCTTGACGTTGGCAGCACCCGCCGAGGCGATCAGCCGCTCCGCCGCTCTCGTCTCCGGCGAATTCGGGCGGCCGTGGCCCTTGGTGCGGTCGCTGTCGTCGATGATGATCTTGAGCTTCGGCCCCAGCGCTTCCAGCCGAGTGACCACCTCGGGCAGGTTGAGGTCATAGGCGATGGCGCGCACCTCGGCGCCGGCGGCGTGCGCCCTGTCGAGCAAATCGAGCGTTTCGGCCCGCGCCTCGAAACCCATCCAGGCCAGCGCCCGCTCGGCATCGGCATGGGTCGGCACGAAGTCCAGCCCCAGGTCGCCATCCGGTGGCACCAGCGTGATGATCGTCGGCTCGTCAGGGGCAAAATTGTGCACGAAGGCCTGCGACGAGACGAAGCCGCGGGTGAAGGCGATATTGAGCTTGCCGGGGATGGTTTCGCGCATCAGCGCCAGTTCCGCCTCCTGTGCCTCGCCTGATGTCAGCGCGCCCGCGGCATCCATGAACTTTGGCGTGACGCGGTAGGTGAACTTGCCGGGCAGATCGGCATTGAAGGGAAAATGCACCCAGCGGAACTTCTGGATCGGCGCTTCGGTGGTGCGGATGCCGTCTTCGGGAACTGGCTGGCCGGGAAAACCGATGCGGTTGTGAACGGCCTTGAAGAAGTCAGTATCCGGCTCACGATACTGGATGGCGAAACCGACGAAATCGATCGGCGGCCGGCCATTCTTCCAGTCCATGCCGAGCAGCACCATGCCGTCGCCGCGATGGATGGTCAGCGCAAAAAGCGAAGCGGCATTCCTGCCGGTCACACGAAAATCCGTATCCATGCCCGCCTCCCCTGGAAATCGGGCGAAATCTAGCATGGTTCCGTGACAGTAAGGAGATATCTCGGTGAAACTTTGCGCGCAGAAGGTGCAGGAGGCGACGGCACGAAGCAAGCGCCAGCGGCGCCACGACCTGCCCTGCTGATGCGTCGTCATTTGCGGTTCGCCGGACTTTCAGACGGACCGCCGTATCCTCCTGCCGGGACGGGACGGAGGATACGGCCGGACCGACCCTACGGTTTCTCGTTTGCGCTCTCGGCCCGGAACGCCGCCTCCCCTACATCTGACACCTCGACCCACTTCTTGTCTGGCTCGGCGTCCGGCACGTAGCTGTCGTGCCAGTTCCACCACTTGTAGGTCGGGGTCTGCGGATAGCCATCGGGCGATTCCTCCCAGACTTCCTGGCGGCCGAGCGGCGTGATGTCGAGATAGTTCCAGGTGCCGCCCATCTGCTCGTCGCCGCGGTTGTTGATGAAATACGTGCGGAAGATGCGCTCGCCGTCGCGGTAGAACACGTTGGTGCCGTGCCACTCGTCGACGCCGAAGTCCTTGTCGAAGCTGTCGGTAATCGTCACCCACGGCATCGTCCAGCCCATCCGGGCCTTCAGCCGTGCAATGTCGGCCTGCGGCGCGCGGGAGGCGAAGACCAGCGTCGTGTCGCGGGCGTTGAGATGGGCGACATGGGCAACCTGATCGGCCACCATCGAGCAACCGCGGCAGGCATGTTCGGGCCAGCCGAACACGCCGGGCTCGTAGAAGGCGCGGTAGAGGATGAGCTGGTGTCTGCCTTCGAACAGGTCGAGCAGGCTGACCTTGCCCCGAGGCCCTTCGAACGCATAGGCCTTCTCCACCGCCATCCACGGCATGCGCCGGCGCTCGGCGGCCAGCGCGTCGCGGGCGCGGGTCTCAGCCTTTTCCTTGACGAGCAGTTGCGCGCGGGCCGCCTCCCAGGCCTGGGACGAGACGACCGGCGGCTTGTGCATGGCTTGTCCGCTTTTTCCATTCTCGGCTGAAGCAGTCATGGCTTTCAATCTCCTCATTGGGGCGATTTCCCAGGCTTGGACGCCCGGTTCATCGCGCATTGGTCTGAGATAGTTTCGCATCGGAAATCGAACAGGGGGAGTAACAAGTGTGACCGTATTCCCTGGAACCGTCGGTCGCAGCCTTGGCGCGCGAGTGGTGTTGGCCCGGAGCGCGTCCATTAGCGTAATCTTGTTTACGCATTGCACACGTGCTACAACGCGACAAAACGGCGCATACGAACCCTGATCAAACCGAGATCGTGCCCGTGAATATTTTTATCGCGACTGTTGCTACGCTTGTCATTGGCGTCCTGCCGGCATGGGCAGGTCCTTTGCATCAGGCGGCCAAGGACGGCGATATTGCCCGTGTCACACAGTTGCTGGACCAGGGCACCGATCTGTCGGAACTCGATGAGGCGGGCGAGCCGGCACTGATTATCGCGTCATTGGCCGGCCATGCCGATGTCGTCGCCCTTTTTCTGGATCGCGGCGCCGACATCGAAATTCGCAACAAGGGCGGGCTGACGGCACTGCATGCGGCAGCCTATGCAGGAAATCTGGAGGTGGTGAAACGGCTTGTCGCCGAGGGAGCTGATGTCAACGACAGGAAGAATTTCTATCAGATGTCGCCGCTGCACGGCGCCGCCGAAGAGGGCCATACCGAAGTGGCGGCTTTTCTGCTGACTGCAAATGCGGATGTCGAAGCGACGGAAAGAAACGGGTACACGCCTCTCACTCAAGCCGGGTGGCGGGCGCATTGGGATACGGCCAAATTACTCATGGAAGCCGGTGCTATTTGCCAGAAGGCTGAACTTGTGGGCGAACCGCTCTACAAGGAATGCACCAAACGGCAATAGCATTTCGCTTGAGGTAACAGACCGCGTCCGGGAACGGAGCTTGTTATGTCTTATCGTGTACAAAAATGCGGAAGCCGGCTGGGCGTGGCTGTGGGCGCTGCGGTCGTGCTGCTCTCCTTCCTTCAGCCTGCGGGAGCCGAGGAATTCGTCAATACCGGCTATTTCGGCGATCTCGCGATCAAGGGTTATGACCCGGTCGCCTACTTCACAGAAAACCAGGCCGTCGAAGGATCCGAGACATATTCCCACCACTGGCTTGGCGCGACCTGGTATTTCTCCAGCGCTAGAAATCGCGATCTCTTCAAGGGCGATCCGTCCAAATATGCGCCGCAATATGGCGGCTATTGCGCCGACGGCGTGTCTTTCGGGACAGTGACCACCAATATCGATCCCAAAGCCTGGCGGATCATCGATGGCAAACTGTATCTGAGCTATGACCCCGGCGCGGCCGAAGGCATGGAGAAGAATCCGACCAAGGTGACCGACTCGAAGAAACATTGGTCCGAAGTTCAGCAGACATTGATTTCGGAAAAGATGCACACCGTCTGGCAGCAACCGGCTACGAAATGAGGCCGCAACGCCTGGCCCCTCAGGGTGCGGGTGCAAAGAACGTCAAGGCGCGCGGCGTGACGTGTATGTATGGCCGGTCACGCTGCTCGTCGGAGGTGTTGCGGTAAACATAACCGCACACCATCCGGTCCAGGAAATAGCCGTCGAATTTTTCGCAGATTCTGTCGCCCCGCACCTCGACGACGCCGGTGATGTTGGTATTCGCGCTGCGATAGGCGGTGTTTCCAGCCTTGTCGAAATACTGGATGAAATCCGTGCCGTTCTTGTGCTTGCCGGTCCACGTCTTGCCGTCGACGAGATTGCGCAGCTCTGCCTCGCCGAGCCGGTCGGTTTGCTTGCCTGCAAAACCGAAGGGCCATTCGGGAATGCCGGCCTTTCGCAATCCGGCCAGATGACGCTGCAGATCGCTGTCCCGCCAGTAATCATAGAGATAGCCGTAATAGGTGAGATTGCTTTCCGGGAACAGCTCCAGCAGCTTTGCCGTCTCCGCTGCAGCCTTGGTTTCATTGCCCTGGTCGGCATAGGCCGCCGCCAGATATTCGCGTGCCGGCTCGACCTTCGGCAGGCTGTCGAGCGTCGGCTCTATCAGCGAAATCGCCCGCTGATCATCACCCGCGGTATAAAAGACGATCCCCGCCAGCAGTTGAAAGCTCGACGCGGGCGAAGGGTCGAGCCGCAAAGCCTTTTCCATCTCGGTGACGGCCTGCCCGCTGCTTCCGGTATGGACCAGGATGAGAGCGAGGTTGGCGGCGGCCTCCGCATCGTTCGGCTGCATCGCAACCGCCATGTTGGCGGAATTTTTGGCCTCCGTCTCGCGTCCATCCACCCATTGCAGCAGGGCAAGCACTGTGTGCGCCCTGGCATTGTTGGGATCGAGCTTGAGCGCCTGCCCGGCGGCGTCATAGGCAATCTTGCGGGCGACGGCAGCCGACCAGAGGTAATTATAGTCGTTGCGCCAGACATCGACGGCCACGCGGGCGATTCCCGCATGGGCGTTGGCAAAGCCCGGATCGAGATCGATCGCCTTCTGGTAGAAGGACAGGGTCCGGCGATAGGTATCGACATCCCTGAAGATGAAACCCTCCTGCTCTGCCCTCATGTAATAATCGTAGGCTTCGAGATTTTCGGTCGGGATCCGGGCCAGCTGGTCGCGCTCGCGGGCGCTGAGCTTGACCGACAGGGCCGAGATGATCTTGCCGATCACATCGTCCTGAACGGCGAAGAGGTCGGCATATTGGCGGTCGTAGCGCTCGGCCCAGAGCGACAGGCCGGTGCCCGCGTCAATCAGTTTGACATTGATCCGCAGCCGCGGACCGGCGCGCTGCAGGGTCCCTTCGAGCACATACTGTACGCCGAGTTCGGCGGCCACATCCTGGATCTTACCGACGGTGTCCTGGATGGCGAAGACCGAATGGCGGGCAATGACGAAGAGGCCCGATACTTTCGACAATTCGGTGATCAGGTCGTCGGTCAGACCCTCCGCGAGATGGTCGTGCTCAGTATCGCCGCTGACATTGATGAAGGGCAGAACTGCGACCGAGGGCTTGTCCGGCAGCGGATAGGCGAAACGTTCACCAGGCACCGGCGGTTTTGCCGGCATCCATGGCTGCCACCACAGTGCTGCGCCCGCAAGAGCAAGAACGACGACCGTTGCTATGCCGGCAACAAGGCGGCGTCTCGGCAGGCGCCTGCGGGTTTTGAGGGTTTTGCCAGCAGCGGTCGGGTCAAGCAGGACGCGATAGACCCGGATCGGTTCGGCGATGCTTTTCAACCGCTGTTCGCCGAGCGAAGCGAAACCGACCGGGACTTTCGATTTCACTTGGTCGTATGTCGTGCCCGATATGGCGATGCCGCCCGGTTCCGCCAGCGCCTGCATTCGATCGGCGATATTGACGCCGTCGCCTTGGATGTCTTCGCCCTCGACGATGATATCGCCGAGATTAATGCCGATCCGGAACTCGAGCCGATGCTCCGGCAGCGCCGCGGCACTCTGCGTGGCCTTCAATTGCTGAATCTCCACCGCGCAGCGCAAGGCATCGACGACACTCTGAAATTCGACCAGCAGACCATCGCCCATCGTTTTGACCAGCCGGCCGTGACGACGCTCGATCGCCGGCTCGAAGACGTCATTCTGGTCTGTCTGAAAACGCGCGCGGGTGCCCTCTTCGTCGATCTGGCTCAATCGACTGTAACCGACGACATCAGCGATCAGGATTGCTGCAAGACGGCGCTCCATCCCCGGTCTTTCCTGGAGAGCGAATGTATTGTTAACAATATCCTACAGTATGTCCTAGCGCGATGCTATCGTCGGGCGAGGCGATATTCAATTTGGCGGCGATGTGTCCGATAAGGATGGCGCCCGACGAAAAATAATTCAATCCATAGTCACTCCAGACCATCAGCAGAGTTGCCAAAAGCAGGCAAGTGTCGGAAGCTCATTTTTGCTATCAGGCGACGGATTGCGAGATATGACGACAGCCTCATCCATAGAGCCGGCCAGGCACGGCAGCGCCAGGATCTGCCGCGGCTGCTGGGACCAGATGCATATGCCGATCCCGATCGGCGGTCCGCTTGCCTTGCCCTTCCGCGCCTTCGGCATCACCCGCAGCAAGATGAATCCCGATATCTGCACGATCTGCGAACGCTCCTTCCAGTATGTCAAGAAGCAGCGCCAGATCACCGTCGACGCCACCATCCTGTTTGCCGATATCAGGGGCTTTACGGATCTGTCGGAGCGCATCGAGGCGGTGCAGCTGAGCGAGATCGTCAGCCTGTTCCAGGATCGCTGCGCGCAGGCGATTTGGGCGCATGACGGCATCGTCAACAAGCAGATGGGCGACGGCCTGATGGCGATTTTCAATTTTCCGATCGTCAGGAAGGACCATGCCGGCGGGGCGATCCTGGCCGCACAGGAGATCCAGCAAAACTGCGCCGCGGCACTGAACGGCCTGGCGCTCGAGGCATTGCCCGGCCGCACCCTCGGCGTCGGCGTCGGCATCCATTCCGGTGAGGTCCAGATCGGCGAATTTTCAAGCTTCCGCAGCGATTTCACCGCCATCGGCGGCGTCGTCAATCAGGCCGCAAGGCTGGAATCCCAGGCCGCCGCCGGCGAGATCCTGATCTCGGCCGAAACGGCGGCGAAGGCTGCCGACCTCGCCGCAGGCGCCGAAACCCGCATGCTTGTGCTCAAGGGCATAGAGCAGCCGGTGCAGGCACGGGTGCTGGCCAAGCCCTGAGCGACTGCGCCAAGGGCCTTCTTCGAAGCATCATCCCGCCTCAACATGGAAGCTACCGCTTCTCACGCTGCGATTGCTGAACGCACCGGATTGCAAGCAAATTAATCTTCCGGAAACAAACATTCCTTATCTTCAAGCCATTCAAATCGTTGGGGTATCTCATGGGTAGTTTTTCTCTCATCCACTGGCTGGTCGTCTTGATCCCGGCGGCGTTGATCTTCATCCTCAGAAAGCCGCCCGCCGGGCCGAACCGCTTCGGCGGCCTGCCTGACGCAATGGGTTTCGGCCAGGCGATCAGCAGCTATTTCAAGAAGTATGTTGATTTCAGCGGCAGAGCGAGCCGATCGGAATTCTGGTTTTCGACCCTCTTCGTCGTTCTCGTCAGCATCGTTTTGTACCTTGTTGATCGAACCGCAACATTGAACGGGATCTGGTCGCTGGCGACGTTTCTTCCCTCAATCGCCATGGCCGCCCGACGTTTTCACGACATCAACCGAAGCGGATGGCACCAGCTTCTTGGGCTGTTATTTCCCATTGGAACGATTGCTGTCCTTGTATGGTATTGCAGAGCGCCGTCCGTGGATGACTCCAGGGCGTCCGTTTTCTGAGGAAGGTGCGCCGGCGAGCGTGGGGATGGTTCTCACGGTTTGAGCAGGACGGCGGCCGGAAGGTGATCGCGAGGCTGCCAAGAGCCTCGCCTCTCTCTCAGTATTTCATGTTACGCAACTCGGGAAAAGCATGGTAACGCAGCCGTTTGTCGTGGCAGCGATAGTCGTTCTTTTTCAGGTACAGTATCATGTTGTGTTGCAAGCCCAGGCCGATATAGGACCAGTTTGGGTAGGCACGTTCCGTCGTGCGCGTGCAATAAGCATATATCTGCTTTTCCGGATTAAGCAGAACCACGCTGGAAATCTCGGCCTTCACGAAGTTCCCCGGTTTAATGGTTCCCCGCAGAGCGTCGACATACTCGCGTCGAACCGCGCTGGAAGGCGGCCGCTGGGAATCGACAACGGACTGCGGCGCCGGAGTCTGGCAGCCAGACAGTGCCAGCGGGACAGCGCAAACAAGGAATTTGATTTTCATTCAGTCGGATCTCCCTCTATCAAAATTGATGGACCTGGTTTCCCGAAGGCGATGGCTGAAAGCAGCAATGTCGCGGCCTGTGCTTCGAGGCTCCGCCCTGCGGGCCTGCGCACCTCAGCATGAGGAAGGTTGGAGGATGCCGCGCCTCAACGACACCAAATGCCTGTCGCGCACCGCTCAACGAAGCCTTGAGCGGCGATGCGGCCGGAGCCCTCGCCCCTGCGTCAGGTCTTCATGCCGGTAAGCTCAGGAAACGGGTAGTAGCGCAGCCGCTTGTCGCGGCAGCGATCGTCATTCACCGTCGCGCCTAATATTTTGCCATCCGTAAAGGAGACGCCGAGATAGGCCCAGTCTCCCCAGCCGCGCTTGGGCACCAAACGCACGCAGTAAGCATAGATCTTTTTCTCAGGTTCAAGCACCACCACGCTGGAAATGCGAGCCCATACGACTTCTCCTGCTTCGTGCCGATAACTTCGCTTGAACACGATATTGATGAAGTTCTGCCGGACGTCATTCGAGGGAGGATGCTGGGAATCTGCAATGGATTGCGACACCGGGGCGTTGCAGCCGGCCAGCATCAGCAGAGCGGCACAAACAAGGACTTTTATTCTCATTCAGTTGAATCCCCAGAGAATCGGAGCGCGGTAACGCTGCGTATTTCCTACAAACACAGCGGGAATAATATTTGCAATACATGAAAAGGAATATTGTTGGCGCTGCGGAATACCGCGCCGCGTGACGCGTGGATACAGCCGCGTCGCCTCAGCTATACAGCAGGGTTCAAAGCGGAGGCTTTTGCGCCGTCTTCATCATCATTGATCGTAACGCCGGCTTCCAACGCGGCCAGGATGAAGGCCTGCCGCACCGTCTCGGCCGGCATTCGCCCGGCAAGCCAGGCGCGGCAGAAATCGATCGCCCTCTGCTGATGGACGCCTCCATTGACCGGCCAGTCTGAGACGAGTGCATAAAGCGCATCCTGCGGTGAGCGAAGAACCAGCCGTTCGCCGGAATCAAGGTCGATCGAGATGGGGTTTTCCCAAAAGGCAGAATGATCGCTAATGGCAGTTGCACCTGAAGCTTAAGTCACAGGAAACTAACTGCGGAAGGCCGATTTCGGTTCCGATACGAGGGTGCGGACGATCGCTGCGCGGCATTTCACGAATGTCGTCGGTCTTTGGGCGAAGAAACGATGGGCGGCGAATGGATATTGAAAGCGGGATCGCCGGCCAATGCCTCACTTTTGGCCGGGCCGATCTCGATGGTTTCCGCCCCCGGCTGTCAGCTGGGCAGCTTGCAGCCCTTGCTCAGTCCAGCGGATTGCATGGCCGAAACCTTGCCTTTGGACGCGGCAATTTCCCCTTCCTTGTCTCCCCCGGCGACGCTGCCGATGGGGACGCCGACGAGGAAGACACCGAAAGCATCGCCGTTCGCTGCGCTGATCTGCTGCTTGGACAGGTCGTCGAGCTTGGCCTTCTCTTTCTTATGTTCCACTGCGAGCGCCTCGCAACTGAGGTTCGTATAGGCGGCCATCGGAATATCGACCTGGACGATGGCGTCAGGACGTTTGGCGCAGCTGGCCACTGCCGCGGCGGCCGTGAATGCAATGATTATTTTGTTCATGAATGGTCCCCAATTCCCGCAGTAGCTGTAACATCGGCGCGCGCAATGCGGGAGGCGGCAGAGCCTTCAACCACAGACTTTTATTTATCGACACTTTCCATTTCGGCTTGGCATTGCTGGCGATGCCCCCATTGATATCCGGAGTTTGCATGATAGCCGGCACGCCTACCGCCCCGTTAGTTTCCGCGCTTGACCTCCGCGCACGGCCTCTACCTAAAAGCCCGACTGCTATGCAAAGGAGGCTCCGGTGTCGGTATCCATTGAGGACTACGCGCTCATCGGCGATTGCGAAACCGCCGCACTCGTCTCGAAGAACGGCTCGATCGACTGGCTCTGTTTTCCGCGCTTCGATTCCCCCGCCTGTTTTGCCGCCTTGCTCGGCGCCGAGGATAACGGCTTCTGGTCGCTGTCACCGTCAGGTGAAAATGTCCGCGTCACGCGCCGCTACCGCAACGATACGCTCATTCTCGAAACCGAGTTTCATTCCGAGACCGGCACCGCCGTTCTCATCGACTTCATGCCGCTTCGCGATAGCACGAGCGATCTGATGCGCATCGTCGAGGGCAAGAGCGGCACTGTCGCCTTCGATATGGAGCTCAACCTTCGCTTCGATTACGGCCGAACCGTTCCCTGGGTCACGCATGGCGAGGATGGCGGCATCACCGCCATTGCCGGCCCGGACAGGCTAACCCTGAATTGCGCCGTGCCGCTCGAAGGCCGCGGCCTGAGCACGGTCGGCTCCTTCCAGGTTGCCGCTGGCGAGAGCCAGATCTTCACCCTGACCTGGTCCCCCTCGCATATTCCGCAGCCGGTTCAGCGGCAGGTGGAATATGCGCTGCCGGACACGGAGGAATTTTGGCAATCCTTTGCCGCGGCCTGCCCGAAAGTGGGCCGGTGGACGGAACAGGTCAAACGCTCGCTCATCACGCTCAAGGCACTGACCTACATGCCGACGGGCGGCATCGTCGCCGCGGCGACTACCTCCCTGCCGGAAAAGATCGGCGGGCCGCGCAACTGGGACTACCGCTATTGCTGGCTGCGCGACGCGACGCTGACCCTGCTCGCCCTGATGAAAATCGGCTATTACGAGGAAGCCAGTGCCTGGCGCAACTGGCTGCTGCGCGCGGTCGCCGGCGCCCCGGCACAGATGCAGATCATGTATGGCGTCGCCGGCGAGCGCAACCTGCTGGAATGGCAGGTTCCCTGGCTGAGCGGCTACGAGGGCTCGACACCTGTACGCATCGGCAATGCCGCTGCCGAACAGGTGCAGCTCGATGTCTATGGCGAGGTGGCCGACGCCATGCTGCAGGCCCGCAAGGGCGGGCTTCCGCCGCATCACCGCGAACGCGAACTGGCGGCGGCCATTCTGCCCTTTCTCGAAAAAATCTGGGTGGAGCCCGATGAAGGCATCTGGGAGGTGCGCGGCCAGCGCCAGCATTTCACCTATTCGAAGGTCATGGCCTGGGTGGCCTTCGACCGCGCCGTCCAGATTGCCGAGGCGGACGGCGAGCCCGAGGCCGCCGCACGTTGGCGCACGCTCGCAGATCACATCCATGCCGAGGTTTGCGAGAAGGCTTTCGATCCCGAACTCCGCTGTTTCGTGCAGGCCTACGGCTCCAAGGCGCTCGATGCCAGCCTGCTGCATCTGGGCATGGTCGGCTTCATCGCGCCTGATGATCCGCGCTATGTCGCGACAGTCGAGGCGATCGAGCGCAAGCTGCTGCGCGATGGCCTGCTGCTGCGCTACGAGACGCAGGAGGTGGACGACGGCCTGCCGCCAGGCGAAGGCGCGTTCCTCGCCTGCAGCTTCTGGCTCGTCGACGCCCTCGGCATCATCGGCCGCCGCGACGATGCGCTGCGCCTGTTCGAGCGGCTGCTTCATATCTGCAACGATGTCGGGCTTCTGGCGGAAGAATATGATCCCGCCGCCCGCCGCATGCTCGGCAACTTCCCGCAGGCCTTCAGCCATGTCGGGTTGATCAACAGTGCGTTGAACCTCGCGCGGCTGGAGGGGCCAGCGGACCAGCGTTCAGCTTGATGGGGGATCAGCCCGGTTTGTACCGTCGAAAAAGACCCCTCCCCAACCCCTCCCCACAAGGGGGAGGGACTAACCCGACCGCACCACCCTCGCTTCTTCCGAAACGCTGAAGATTTCGAAAAGCGGGTGCCGCAAGTTAAGCCCCTCCCCCTTGTGGGGAGGGGTTGGGGCGGGGCCTTTTGGTGTTGTGGGGCGGGCTCTTTGATATCGCACGTTGAGCCACCACCCCACTATTCCAAAATCCGAATGATTCATTCGTTTCCCTTTTGTACTCTTTCCCTCTTCCCTTTCGCCCTGACTCTCTCCATATTCGCGCCATGGCCAGATCTCCGAAGAAATCCCCCGCCCCGAATGGCTTCGAGGAAGCTCCCCAATCGTCTTTTGAGGGAGCCCCGCTCTCAGGCTCGGTTGCCGATTGGGTGAAGCAGCTGGAGGCGGATGCCGAAGCCTCGGGCGTCGAGACCCAGCGCCAGATCGCCTCCAAGGCCGGCAAACATCGCAAGAAGGTGGAAATCGCCGCCAGGACGAAAACCAGCGACGGCGGCGTCAGCGCGTCGAAATCGGCCCGCGGCACCTCCATGGGCGGCTCGACCGACCCGAAGACGCGCGCGGCGGCCGGCCTCAATCCGGTCTCGGGCATGGATACGACGCTGGAGGAGGCCTCGTCGCTGCAGGCCGGCACCGCCGTCACCGCGACGGTCGAGGCGCTGTCGGCGTTGATCGAGAGCGGCAATCCGCTGCACAAGAACGGCAAGATCTGGACGCCGCACCGCCCGGCCCGCCCCGACAAGTCAGAAGGCGGCATCGCCATCCGCATGCAGTCGGATTACGAACCGGCCGGCGACCAGCCGACCGCCATCCGCGACCTCGTCGAGGGGCTGGAGAATGGCGACCGCAGCCAGGTGCTGCTCGGCGTCACCGGCTCCGGCAAGACCTTCACCATGGCCAAGGTAATCGAGGCGACGCAGCGCCCGGCCGTCATCCTGGCGCCGAACAAGACGCTGGCCGCCCAGCTCTATTCCGAATTCAAGAATTTCTTCCCCGACAATGCGGTGGAATATTTCGTTTCCTACTATGATTATTACCAGCCGGAAGCCTATGTGCCGCGCTCCGACACCTATATCGAGAAGGAATCCTCGATCAACGAGCAGATCGACCGCATGCGCCATTCGGCGACGCGCTCGCTGCTCGAACGCGATGACTGCATCATCGTCGCCTCGGTCTCCTGCATCTATGGTATCGGCTCGGTCGAGACCTATACGGCGATGACCTTCCAGATGTCGGTCGGCGACCGGCTCGACCAGCGCCAGCTGCTGGCCGACCTCGTCGCCCAGCAATATAAGCGCCGCGATATGGACTTCACCCGCGGATCCTTCCGGGTGCGCGGCGACACGATCGAGCTCTTCCCCGCCCACTTGGAGGATGCCGCCTGGCGCATCTCGATGTTCGGCGACGAGATCGATGCCATCACCGAATTCGATCCGCTCACCGGCCAGAAGGTCGGCGACCTGAAATCGGTGAAGATCTACGCCAATTCGCACTATGTCACCCCGCGCCCGACGCTGAACGGCGCCATCAAGTCGATCAAGGAGGAGCTTAGGCTTCGCCTTGCCGAGCTGGAAAAGGCCGGCCGCCTGCTGGAAGCCCAACGCCTGGAGCAGCGCACCCGCTACGATATCGAGATGCTCGAAGCCACAGGCTCCTGCCAGGGCATCGAGAACTATTCTCGTTATCTCACCGGCCGCGACCCCGGCGATCCGCCGCCGACGCTGTTCGAATATATCCCCGACAACGCTCTCGTCTTCATCGACGAAAGCCATGTCACCGTGCCGCAGATCGGCGGCATGTACCGGGGAGACTTCAGGCGCAAGGCGACGCTGGCCGAATACGGCTTCCGCCTGCCCTCCTGCATGGATAACCGGCCGCTGCGCTTCGAGGAATGGGACGCCATGCGCCCCGATACCATCGCCGTTTCGGCCACCCCCGGCGCCTGGGAAATGGAGCAATCCGGCGGCGTCTTCGCCGAACAGGTGATCCGCCCGACCGGCCTGATCGACCCGCCGGTCGAGGTCCGCTCGGCCCGCAGCCAGGTCGACGACGTGCTCGGCGAGATCCGCGAGACTTCGGCCAAGGGCTACCGCACCCTCTGCACCGTGCTGACCAAACGCATGGCCGAGGACCTGACCGAATATCTGCATGAGCAGGGCGTCCGCGTCCGCTACATGCACTCCGACATCGACACGCTGGAGCGGATCGAGATCCTCCGCGACCTTCGCCTCGGCGCCTTCGACGTACTCGTCGGCATCAACCTCTTGCGCGAAGGCCTCGACATTCCCGAATGCGGCTTCGTCGCCATCCTCGACGCCGACAAGGAAGGCTTCCTGCGCTCCGAGACCTCGCTGATCCAGACGATCGGCCGTGCCGCCCGTAACGTCGACGGCAAGGTCATCCTCTATGCCGACCAGGTCACCGGCTCGATGAAGCGGGCGATGGAGGAGACCGGCCGCCGCCGCGAAAAGCAGATGATCTATAACCAGGAACACGGCATCACCCCAGAATCGGTGAAGGCCAGGATCTCCGACATCCTCGACTCCGTCTACGAGCGCGACCACGTCCGCGCCGATATTTCGGGCGCCTCGGGCAAGGGCTTCGCCGATGGCGGCAACCTCGTCGGCAACAACCTGCAGACCCATCTCAACGCGCTCGAAAAGAGCATGCGCGATGCCGCCGCCGACCTCGACTTCGAAAAAGCCGCCCGCCTCCGCGACGAAATCAAACGCCTCAAGGCCGCAGAACTGGCGGTTATGGACGATCCCATGGCGCGTGAAGAAGCCCGCAACCAGGAAGGCGGCAAGAGGAACGGAAAAGCCAGCCGCGAGTCGATCTCCCCACCTGCGGCGGGGTCCGAAGGACGGGTCGAGACACGCGGCTCGACCCAATCCGGCAGGACAGAGGGGGGTGCCACCCCCTCCTACTTCTCCAGACCCAGCCTCGACGACATGGGCCCAGGCACCGACACCACCACCCCCCTCTTCCGCAAGCCCCATCTCGACGACATGGGCCGCGACATCGCCGAACCCGCCAAGAAGACCCTCTTCCGCAAAAACGACCTCGACGAAATGACCGTCGGCCGAACCGAAAAGCCGGTCATCGGACAGGTGCCGGAAAAGCCGGATGCCGCCAAGAGCACGAAGCGGTTTTCACCGCTGCTTGAAGCGCAGCCGGAACGCGATGACGTGCGGCCGGTCGTGCGCGGGAAGACGGGCGTGGGGAGCTATGAGGACCCGGGCGAGCAGAAGCGCAAGGGGCGGACGAAGGGGAAGACTGGGCGGCCGGGGCGATAAAGCAAGGCGCAGAGCCTGGTCGGCCTCTCGCGCGCCGATCTCGGTGAGCGCTCCGTCGCCGAGATCCGCCAGGCCGCGCAGAGGAATATTCTGCAGGAAATGTCGAAGCTCCAGGAAGAACGGGTCAACGATGACATGATCGCCTACCGGATCGACGATAACCCGCCGCTGACGCCGGCCATCGTGCTGACGGATGAATTCTGGGTGATGGTGGACAAGAATTTCCCGGATGGCGCCTTGCTGATCCTGCGCCAGCGCGACGAGGTCGCCGTGATCGACCGAACAGCGCCCTCCGCGCTGATCACGGCCCGACAGCTGATCGACATGGCAAAGCACCGCGGCGTCGACTTTCTCTCCGACAGGATTTTCGATCGACGCAACGGCCGGCTCGTCACCGTGACGGAATGAGCCTGCGTCCGCCCTTGATCCGGAAGACCTCCATGCCCGCTGAAGGACGGGAACCACCCATGCTGGAACTGCGCATCGACGCCTTCCCCTCCGCCGCCGAACTGAACGCGCTCTTTTCCGCCGCCTGGGGCAGTCCGCACAACCGCGATTTCACCCCCATCCTCTCCCGCAGCCTCGCCCATATCGGCGCCTACCAGGACGACCGTCTCGTCGGCTTCGTCAACGTCGCCTGGGATGGCGGCATCCATGCCTTCATCCTCGATACATCGGTCCATCCCGACATGCGAAGGCAAGGCATCGCGACGCGCATGGTCCGCCAAGCGACGAACCTCGCTCGCGAGCGCGGCGCCGAATGGCTGCATGTCGATTTCGAGCCGCATCTGACCGGCCTCTACCGCGCCTGCGGCTTCAGACCCACGGAAGCAGGCCTCATCAAACTCGAGTGACACCTCCCGCGCGGAAAGCCGGACAAGTCGAAGCCAGCACCAACCTACGATAGCGACGGGGATGGTCGCGCGGCGCGGCACCGCCGAAGAACCCACTGAAAACACAATTTTCGCGAGAGCATCTCACTCAAAAATGAAAGGTAATACTATTTAGGAGGCCAAAGTATCACCTTGAGTTCTCAAATTAAAATTCGCTTCCCAGTATTTCATCCTTAGTTTTTCATTAAAAAGCAATGAAAAGACACAATTTTGCATTGAAAACTTAACCGGGGATTGGCATAGATCCCCGAGGGGTTGTCGTCCGCCGAGCAATAAAACAGTTCTTTCGCGGATGTCTCATATTGCCGAGTACAACGCATCTTTTGGGGAAAGATATATGGCCTTGAATATTCTGGACACGAACGGCGCCACAGTTACCAAGACCGGCGCTGAGTTCGAAGCTTACGACGTTATCCGCTACTCCGCCGCTAATCCTCTCTCCGCCGTCGCCCTCACCGTCTCAGATTCCAGCGTGGCAGACCTCGCCGACGAGTTGGGCTCGGTTTCCGCGAGCGTCAGGGGCTCGAGCGGCCCCAATACGATCACGACGGGCGCCGGCAACGACACCATAGTGAGTGGTGGTGGCGCAGACACGCTGAGCGGCGGCGCCGGTAACGACTTGCTCAATGGTGAAGCAGGCAATGACACGCTGAATGGCGGCGATGGCAATGACGAGATTTACGGCGGCGTCGGCAATGACGTCATCAAGGGCGGCGCGGGTAATGACACGATTAGCGACGGAGATTATTTTTCCGATGTCGCTGAAACCTTCAATATCGATGCCGGCGATGGCAACGACAAAGTGATTTTGTTCACCGGCCCTTTCGCCAAGATATCGGGAACGATAGACGGCGGGGCCGGCACCGACACGCTGCAAGCCAATGATCTGACAGGCCTGACGATCAAGAACGTCGAGATTCTCCAGCCTGCGACATCCAGCGTGACCGCATCGACGGCACAATTCGGATCCTTCGATAAAATCATCGGTACCGGCTCCGATTCTTCCGTGCAGCTGGTCTTGACAGACGGCGCCCATGTCGATCTTTCCGACGAGTTGGCAGGCAAGCTAAACTACATCTTTGGCGGCCCTAACGTTTCCGGCATCGACGTCACGACCGGGAGCGCTCGCGACCTTCTCACCGGAACTGCCGGCAACGACATCTTCGACGCCGGCGACGGTAACGACTACATCAACGGCAATGGTGGAAATGACCGGTTGATCGGTGGCAAGGGCGACGACGTAATCGTCGATGGTGATATTTCGAGTCTTTCATCAGAAGTCTTCAACATCGATGCCGGCGACGGAAACGATATCGTAACCCTCCAGACACAGTCTCAGGGGCTTTCCGGCACGATCGATGGCGGTACCGGCATTGATACACTGCGCGTATCCAGGCTAGCCGGGCTGACGATCAAGAATTTCGAAATTCTTGAAACGAATGAGTATGGCTTTACCGGTTCATCCGCGCAGTTAGAAAGCTTTGACAAAATCTCGGGAACGAAGGACGCTTTCGGCTCCTCCATCGCCATCTTGAGATTGACGGACAAGGCCCATGTCGATCTTTCCGACGAGCTTGGAAACAGTCGGGCTAGTATATTTGGCACGGTCTCCGGTATTGACGTCAAGACTGGCGGCGGTGACGACATATTTACGGGAACCGACGGCAACGATATTTTCGATGGTAGCGGCGGCAACGACACGATCAACGGCAATGCCGGCAACGACAAATTGACCGGCGGCGATGGCAACGATCAGATCTTCGGCGGCGTCGGAAATGACGTCATCAAAGGCGGCGCGGGCGACGATAAAATCACCGATGGCGATAATATGTCCACCGCCCCTGAGGCCTTCGATATTGATGCCGGCGATGGCAATGATGCCATCAACTTGCAGTCACACTCTTCCGCGCTTTCCGGAGTAATCGATGGCGGCGCCGGCACGGACACGCTGCAGGTCATCAAACCTACTTTAGGCCCTGGGCAGGAATCCATCGGGCTTGCCGGTTTCACGATCAAGAACGTCGAAATTCTTGAAACGGCGGGAGCCGAGGTTCTCGCTTCAGCCGCCCAGTTCGAAAGCTTCGACAAGATCGTCAAATACGACAAGCCGGGCTATGAGAACGATGTCCTCGCACTGACTTTGACGGATAGCGCCCATGCCGATCTTTCCGACGAGCTGGCAAACCGCCACGTCGATATCTTCGGCACCGCCTTCGGCATCGACGTCAAGACCGGCGGCGGCGACGATTACTTCTACGGAACCGGTGGCAATGACAGGTTCGAAGGCGGCGCCGGCAACGACGTGCTCCTTGGCGGTGCAGGCATCGATACGGCGGTCTTCTCCGGCAATTTCGCCAAATACTCCTTCGCGTTGAACAATGGCAGCCACATCCTGACGAGCGCCCTGGAGGGCAAGGATACGCTGACCGACGTTGAATTCGCCCGCTTTGCCGACGGCGTCTACGATTTCGCCAAGGGAAAGTTCACGCCCGACGGCAGCAACAGCGCGCCCACCAATATCCAGCTTTCGAAAACCTCCCTGTTGGAGAGCACCCCGATCTGGACCACGGTCGGCCTGCTCAGCGCCAAGGACGCCGACGGCGATGCCCTCACCTACACGCTGATCAACGGCGCGGACGATCACTTCCGGCTCAATGGCAATCGCATCGTCACCTCGAAGGCGCTGGACTACGAGACGGACAAGTCGCACACGATCAAGATCGCTGTTTCCGACGGCAAGGTCACGGTCGAAAAGGACATCACGATCAACGTCCTCGACGTCAACGAGACGCCGGTCAACAAGGCCCCGACCAACCTCACCTTCTCGCGCAGCTCGGTCTCCGAGAATATCGCGATCGGCACCTCGGTCGGCCTTCTCACGGCCGTCGATCCTGAAGGCGACACGGTGAAATGGCGGCTGACGGACGATGCTGACGGCATCTTCAAGCTCGTCGGCAACAAGATCCAGACGAAGGCGGCGATCGACTACGAAAGCACCCACAGCCTGACCTTCACCGCGGAAGCCTATGACGCGGCCGGAAACGTCACCAGCCACGATTTCACGCTGGCCGTGAAGGACGTCTTCGAGCCGTCGTTTGCGCTGTCGCATGAGGCGTTGATCTAGGCCACGGCTGGATTGCCTGCGACGCCGAGTGGCGTCGTGATCGGCTAAAACACAAAGGTGGGGCTTGCGACAAATGCAAGCCCCAATGAAAGTTGTTTAGGATTCTGATCGTCTATGGATACATTGCGGAGGGATAGGTCGGTTCACCTCTCCTCCCTCATTCTGTGCATGTCACAGGAATCCAGCCACGGCGCGTCCGCGCCGTGAATGACTCTGTGGCAAGATAGAAACTCTCCTGCGCCCAGGGACTTGGGCGCACTTGATTCCTGTGACAAGCGCAGGAATGAGGGTGGGTAGGCTGGCGTACGCGCCCAAACCCCAAGCAAGCGCGCCTTTCATCAGCAGCGGTGGCCGCGCCAAACCCTGGCAACCCTTTCAAAAATGCCGCTCCACCTCCGCGCCCGATTCCGCTATGATTCACCGCTCATCCGAGGAGAGTTCGCATGCGCCTGCCCACATTCATCCTCGCCCTCGCCGCGCTGACGCTCGCAGCCCTGCCCGCATCAGCGGCGACCTACAAGACGCCGAAGGCACTGCTCAAGGCGCTCTACAGCTACGACACAGATAACAGCGACGCCGAGGCGCCCTCGCCCTATTCGACTTTCTTCTCCGACCACCTGAACCAACTCCTCCAGACCGATCTCGACAACACACCGGAGGGCGATGTCGGCGCGATCGACTTCGATCCCGTCATCGCGGGTCAGGACGGCGCGGCCAGCGACGTCAGGATCGGCCAACCGATCCTGCTGGATGACAAGGCCGAAGTGGAGGTGCAGTTCGAAAACGGCGAAGAGGTGACGCTCTTCTATACTCTGGTACGCGAACGCGGCGGCTGGAAGGTCGACGACATCGCCAACCAGAAAGGTGATAATCCATGGAGCCTGAGCGGGTTGCTGGGGGATGCGCAGTAGGTGGGTGGCCGTTGGGGTCTCGCCTACGACGAAGATGGAGCGGACAATTGCACTAGCGGTAGAATAAAAGCCGCAGGCGCCAAAGAGAGCCCTCATGGTGAGGAGGCCCAGGGGGCCGTCTCGAACCACGAGGGCGGGCGTGGAAGCTCCTTACCTGCATTCGACGAAGCCCCTATGCAAAATCGAAGGTTATGGCGCCGGTGGCCGCCCCCGTCCTTCGAGGCTTCGCCCTGCGGGCTACGTACAAGGATGAGGGCGGAGCAAAGACGGCGCGAGGAACACCGGAGAGCAGACTTTGCGATCCTCATAACAAATGAATGAGACTGATCGGTGTGCCTGCCGCCCCAACCACTTCCTACAAATTCCTGTCCGGCTATCGAATCCACCGCTCATCCAGTTTCGGCACGGAATCCCGCTATGGCACAGCCATGCAAGGATCTGGTAACCCATGGTCAAGTATCTGAATCTTCGGCATTTCCCGACATCGATGCGGGCATGCCACAATAATCCCGCTTGCTTTTTGCCCGAAATGCTGGCACGAATTGACTTACTCGGGCATTTGCATGCCGGTGACTGGACTGATGTGGTAATCCCTTCCGTTTGGAAGGCGGCGCGGGAATACCCGCCTACGTAGACGTTCTTTCCCCGTACGTGACTTCTCCGACTGACCCTTCGTCCCAATCGATCGGGGCGAAAGCTAAAGCCGTCCGCTTCCTCTCGGGGGCGCGGATACTACACAGACTAAGGGAAAAGGACGATCCCAATGGCCACCAAGGGCACCGTAAAATTCTTCAACCAGGACAAGGGTTTTGGTTTCATCACGCCGGACGGCGGCGCAAAGGACGTTTTCGTCCATATCTCTGCGCTGCAGGCTTCTGGCATTCAGTCGCTGCGCGAAGGCCAGCAGGTTACTTTCGACACCGAGCCGGACCGCATGGGCAAGGGCCCGAAGGCTGTCAACATCTCGGCTTCGTAAGTCAGACTTCCGCTCACGCGGCATGAACGGCGCTCCGCAAGGAGCGCCGTTTCTGTTGTGCGCCCAGCACGGGCGTACTCTTGTGGGTGGAAGTCCCACCGTAAGCTGGTCATAGCGAGCGAAGAGAAGCGCAACTGCGGAAGGGCGACCAACCGTGGGGAGGAAGCGTGGATCGAAACTGCGGGCCGATGGACAAG
>NZ_LWBS01000347.1 GCF_001652265.1 Rhizobium leguminosarum | reverse complement strand
GTTTTGTTGTGCGTTCTAGTTAGAGTTGCGACGAACCGGTAGGGTGTTTACGGTTTGCTGTGGTGTGTCGTGGTCGGCAGCGACGGCATGGCCGGCCAGGGGCTCAACGGGCTGCGAGCCATCTGCAAGCTCGACAAGTTTGGCCCGGAGGGGGTGGCCGTGCTGCTCGGTCCTGGCCGCAAGGGTGAATCCGGCGACATCACCAAGGGCGCCGGGCTTAAGCAGGAGCAGAACGACAAGGTTCTGTTCTTCGTCGCCCTCAAGGACTACGCCTGCGGCGCTCAACGCGTCGACGACCTGGTTGCGGGAACCGCAAGGGGTGGCGAGGGCGTCGCTGAGCTGAATTTCATCCCCGCCCTCCACCCCAGGCCCCGACACGCGCCTGCCACGCACAAGGCCGAACCCTCCATGGTCCGTGGTCCCGAAACTGCTACCCGG
>NZ_LWBS01000346.1 GCF_001652265.1 Rhizobium leguminosarum | reverse complement strand
CTCGGCCACATCGGCGTCGCCGAGCGGCTCGTCGAGGTCGAAATCGCGGCCGCACAGCCGCATCAGTTCAGCGACGATCCCCTCGTCCACGTGATTGGAGCGAGCAAGCGCGTTGAGGCCGTCGCGTAACGTCTCGCCCGGGACGGCGTGCGTGTCGATCGATTGGCGCGGCTGCCTTCCGCCCGACGCGGCGGCCTCCGGCTGTTCCGGCACAATCGCCTGGTATTGACCGACATCGGTGCGACCGACGGCGGACACGCTGGAGCCCGCCCGTGCGATCGACACTTTCGCGACGTGGCCGCGCGGCGCCCCGGCATCTCCGTCCTGCTCGATGACGGTGATTTTCTCGCCGCCCGACAATGTCTGCTGACGGCCCGTCGACGGGAAAGCGGCAAGGATCGCCGGCGCATCCTCCGCGGACGCGGCCAGCGCCCGCAG
>NZ_LWBS01000345.1 GCF_001652265.1 Rhizobium leguminosarum | reverse complement strand
AATCGGCATCCTTGAATCCCGAGACGACGTCGATCTGGTGTTCACCGATGTTCAGATGCCTGGCACGATGGACGGCATCAAGCTCTCCCACTACATCAACGACCGGTGGCCGCCTGTGAGGTTGATTGTTGCGTCGGGCGCAGCAATCCTCGAAGAGAGCAATCTCCCCACCGGAAGCAGGTTCTTCTCCAAACCCTACGACAGCCACGCGATTATCGATGCAATGGCTCATCTGCTGTCGATCCGGAAGCACGGCTGAGGCATGATGGATTGGGGCGTTCAGACCAATCACTGCCCAACGTGGAAAGAACTGCGCCGCGTCCTATATGCCGCACCGGCTCCCTCAACCTCCACGCTGCGTTTGGCATGTCCCCTCTCCCCGTTACGGGGGTCCGGAGGACAGGTCGAGACAAGTGGCTCGACCCCGGTAAGGTTAGG
>NZ_LWBS01000344.1 GCF_001652265.1 Rhizobium leguminosarum | reverse complement strand
GATACTGCCTATGACGGCAATACCGTGCTGGCGGCCGGCAATATCGAGGCGGGGGACGGCCTGATGCAGCTGAACCTCGATCGTTTCTCGCCATGCCTCCGCATTATCCCGCCCGAGCTTAACGCACCGATATCGGTCGCACTCGGCGGCGGTGCCGCCAGCCTGAAAGGACTGACGCTGGAGACCGGCGCCGGTTCGGGGCTGACGACGATGGCGCTTCTAGAACACAGGCCTCCCGCACCCACTGCCGCACAGCCCGATGCCCGGCTCCCGGACTCCATTCCGTCCTGGATCGACAAAGCCTGTCCCGATATCTAGGAGGCTGCCTTCGACGCAGCAGATTTCAACACGGCCTCCTTCGACCTGCTACCTTCCTCGACAATGATTACATGGCTTCACCCCACAACTTCGATAAAAAAATACAATGTTTTTATTCGGC
>NZ_LWBS01000343.1 GCF_001652265.1 Rhizobium leguminosarum | reverse complement strand
CCAAGTATGGCCTGATCAGCGTGATCATCCACGAGGTCGGCCACAACTACTATCCGATGATCGTCAACTCCGACGAGCGCCAGTGGACCTGGATGGACGAGGGCCTGAACTCCTTCCTCCAGTACCTGGCCGAAAACGCCTGGGAAGAAAACTACCCTGCGCGCCGCGGCGACCCGCGCGACATCGTCGACTACATGCGCAGCCGTAACCAGACGCCGATCATGACCAACTCGGAATCGGTGCTGCAGCGCGGCCCGAACGCCTACGCCAAGCCGGCGACCGCCCTGAACATCCTGCGCGAGACGGTGCTGGGCCGCGAGCTGTTCGACTTCGCCTTCAAGGAATACGGCCGCCGCTGGAAGTTCAAGCGCCCGACGCCGGCGGATTTGTTCCGCACCATAGAGGACGCATCGTGCACGGACCTCGACTGGTTCTGGCG
>NZ_LWBS01000342.1 GCF_001652265.1 Rhizobium leguminosarum | reverse complement strand
GCGAGGCCGAGGCGGCGTAGCGCCCCGATCAAGACATAGGCCAACGACGCAAACCAGAGCCGCAACTGATTGGCGCGCATGGTGTGGGCGCTGGTGCGGTCGGCATAGAGATCGAGCTGGCATTCTTTGATGCGGTTCTCCATGTCGCCGCGCGCGCAGTAAAGTTCCTCGTAAAGCGGTTGTGCCGCCCAGCATTCCGGTTCCAGCGAAGTGACGATGAAGCGCGGATTGGCCGCCGCCATCGTCCATTCGGCCTTGGCGACGACCCGCCGTCGGCGTGACCAGCTGTCCTTCGTCGACCACAGGAAGTCGCGGAAGACGCGGGCAGCCTGGCCGCTTGTCCCGGCCTCCAGGCGCGCTTCCTCCAGGGCCTCGGCGATCTCCTTTTCCAGCCGCTTGTTGCGGGCAAGGCCAAAGACATAGTCGACGTTGCTGGTCTC
>NZ_LWBS01000341.1 GCF_001652265.1 Rhizobium leguminosarum | reverse complement strand
TATTGCCCGGCTTCCCCGACTTTATTGGCGCGGGACAGGGCGAGAAGCGGCGGCTTGCTGGCGATGTAGTTCTCAACGCTCTCTTTGATCGCCTTTATCAAGTCTCGCTCCTGGTCCGACGACGCCAGCGAAACATAGACATCCACGGATTTGCGTACCGTGTCCTCGGCGACGGCAATCGCCTCTTCGCGCGTCTTCTTCTCCGCGTCCGTCTGCGCAATAATATGATCACGGTACGCGAGACGCAAATTCGCCATGTTGAGATTGATCGCTCGCGATGCCTGCACGCTCTTTAGCCAGTGGGTCGCTATGTCCTCGGTGGAACCGTTGGTCTTGCTGAGACCATCGATTGCCAGATACGCGACGACGCCGAAAAGAACCGCTACGCCGCTGAAAATTAGGACAAGACTCGACTTTATGCTTGGACGACGCATCGTAGG
>NZ_LWBS01000340.1 GCF_001652265.1 Rhizobium leguminosarum | reverse complement strand
GCAAATTTCGGCTTTTAGCCGAACAGGTGCGGCCGCACTTCGAGCGCGCCGCGCCAGATCATATCGCCCGAGACGTAAAGGATGATCGCCAGACCGATATAGGCGATCCACCGGTAGCGGGTGAGCAGCCGCGCGACGAAATTGGCGGCGACGCCCATCAGCACGATCGAGAGGGCCAGTCCGAACACCAAGGCTGCGGGATGGTCGCGTGCGGCGCCCGCCACCGCCAGCACGTTATCGAGTGACATGGAGATGTCGGCGAGCACGATCTGCCAGGCGGCCTGCGCAAATGTCTTACGCGGCGCCTCCTGCACGACAGCCGATGAATCGATACGGTGGGCGCGCTGCTCCTGCAATTCGCGCCACATCTTCCAGCACACCCACAGAAGCAGGATGCCGCCGGCGAGCAGCAGGCCGACGATTTCAAGGAGCTCGATTGC
>NZ_LWBS01000339.1 GCF_001652265.1 Rhizobium leguminosarum | reverse complement strand
GAGATTCCCGTGGCTCGCTAGGCGGCCACGATCCGGCCGGTATATGCATACGCCATGTGCAACCGCGCCCGCATGTCGAATGAGCCCGAAACTAGGGGGGGCTAGGACGAAAAGCGGTTCAGCGAGCGACAGGGGGACAAGCGGTTCGAAGGGCGGGAGTGGGGGAAGAAGAGAACAAATTATGTGATCCGCGAGCAGGACGGCGAGCGGGCTTGGGGTGTGATGTCCTGGGAGGTACGTGCCCTCCCCGCGACCTCTCGTATTCCCCCCTTTCTCCCGCTCTTCCTTCCCCCCTCTCCCCTGCTCCCCTCTCCTCCTGCGCCCCGCTTCCTCTTTCCGCTGCCCTCTTTCTTCGCGTTCCCGCCCTCCCCTCATGATCTGGGTGACGGCAAACCACCGCTGAAGGGGGAGATGTGGTTCGGCGTGACCGATCAGCCTGT
>NZ_LWBS01000338.1 GCF_001652265.1 Rhizobium leguminosarum | reverse complement strand
AGACGCCGAAAAATTGCGCCGCGGCGGGGGTGTAACTCCGGTCGGGCTACGCCCTCCCTTCGTCACACCCCCGCCGCCGAGTCTCATCCTGATTGACGCTGAGTCTCACCTTGTTTGTCGCCGCGCAGCATTCTACGAATAAGGCGAAAGCGCAGGTCTACCTCAAATGTTCTGTGATCCGATCAAAGTCGCTTACGTAGCTGTTGCAAATATCATGGACTTGCTGGAGATACATGACTGCGTTCTTGTGTGATCCAACAACCGCCTCCCGAGCAATTGGAACGCGCTCGATATTAATTTCTTCGAAATCGCGCTCCACACCGCGTGTCGCTTCCTCGATGGAGGAGATTAGTTGTTCATGTCGCATGTGCGTGAACTCTATTTCGGTCTGCACTCGAACAAACTCAGTCCGGTCTACCAAGTCGCGCAGAAACTTGAGACGTTCAATGGCAGATCGGAGCGAGTCGAAGTTCTGAGGTAGTTTTGCGACTTGCCAACGGCCAAGAGTTTCCTCGCATTGCACCCTTATGTTCGCTGAAGTTTCCGCCGCCTTTTTTGCCAGCATGTAAGTTGGGCGGGTCTGGATGCTCACCATGGTGCGATGCTGCTTTTCTGCATCTCGTACCTGTCGCGACAAAAACCAAACAGTCGGAATTGCTGCACCCACTGCCACCCAGCCGCCCAAGGCTGACATCCATTCTCTTAGGCAATGCTCCTCAGGGCCAGAAGCGCAGAACGGCTCCCTTCCGTACAACACTCGCAAAAAGCTTATGACGATTATCATAAAGGGGATTATCCAGCCCCATCTATCCCACTGTTCCCGCATCACCTAGCCCCCAATCATCCGCGTGCAAGGCTAGTGAGGGTTCAACCCATAGGCAACTCCGCTTGAATGAGAACATGATGGCCGATTTGCGCCATTAGATCCGCAAATTGCTGCGTCTTGTGGGCGTAATATGATTGTTATATCAATCACTTAATTCGCATTAAACCTCTTATGCCGAACCCAATCACTGACCAAGAAATTTCCGATTTGATGTTTGTAGACCAAGCGAAAGCGCTAGTTCGCAAAACTTCAGGAGATGCGGCAGAACAGCCCCCAGGACTCTCTGCAATGTCTCCGACAAGGAGCGAACGGCTAGGGCGTTCGTTTCAACGGGTCTCATATCGTGATGCCGTGATCGGAACCGCGACTCCGCCTGTCCGTTACCCTTTGAGGAACGGAGGACATGGACATGCGCAAGAGAAAAGCCATCGTCGAGGCGGCGCTCGAATCCGAGTACGAGCGCCAGGCGCTCGGGATCATGAATACGGAGCAAGCTTTAAAGCTTGAGGATTCCGATGGTCTTGTCTTCAGTCATCCGGATAAAGAGGCCGGTGTGACGGATCACTTTATTGATCAGGATGAACTGCGCCGGTTGGTGCGGCGGTCGACGTCGCCGCTTCCCGTATTGCAATCGCGGGCTCGTACTACACGGTCGTCCTGAACTTCAGGCAATCATGTAGCCGCCGTCCACCGGCATCGAAATGCCGTTCACCATGGCAGCCTGATCGGAGAGCAGGAAAAGAACAACCTCGGCGATGTCTGCCGGTTCCGCGAAGCGACCGACCGGAATTCGCTTCATCATTCCCGCTGCCTTCTCGGGATCGCTCCATGCCTTCACCGCCATTGGCGTCAACGTCACCGTTGGGTGGACGCCGTTTGCGCGGATGCCGTGAGGTGCGAGCTCCTTTGCCATGACACGCGTCAAGCCATCCAATCCACCCTTCGACGCGCAATAGGCGGCGTGGTCGGGGATGCCGACGAAGGACGCGACCGACGAGACATTGACGATGGCGCCTGGACGGCCTTCCTTGATCAGCGAGCGGGCATATTCCTGGGCGACGATCATCGGAGCACGCGTGTTGACCGCGACAAGACGATCGAAGGCTTCGACGGTTGTCTCCAGGAACGGCTGGAGTTCGGTCGTGCCTGCGCAGTTGACGAGGAAATCGGCTGGAAGGGCAGCGATGACAGCCTCTCTGGTCGCATCGGCGTCCGCGAGATCGACCTGGATTGCCCGGCAGCCGAATTCCCCTCGCAGCGCTTCGACGTCGGCGGCACTGCGGGTCAGGGCGACGACACGCGCACCTCGTCCGGCGAGCATCCTTACAATTTCGCGTCCGATGCCTTTTCCGGCGCCGGTCACGATCACCGTCTTTCCTTTGAAGTCCATGGGTCGTCCTCCTATAGTCTCTGGCCTGTTTCCCGATCGAAGATATGCGCACGTCGGGGATCGATGTGGAAGTACATCGTCCGTCCGGGATCGACCTCGATACGCTCGCGGATCAGGGCGTCGATCGGCACGCCTCCCGTGCGGCCGAAGATCAATGTCTCCGAACCCGTGGGCTCGAACACCGACACCTCCACAGGAACGCCTTCTTCGCCGATCGTGATGTGCTCCGGTCGGATGCCGTAGGTAACGGCTCTTCCTTCATCCGCATTTGTATCCGCCATCGGAAGGGTGATGCCCTGGTCGGTGACGACGATCTTCCTGCCGTCGCGGATAGCTATGCGGCCCTGGAGGAAGTTCATCGATGGGCTGCCGATGAAGCCGGCGACGAAGAGGTTGACGGGGAAGTCGTAGAGATCGAGAGGCTTGCCGATCTGCTCGACCCTGCCGTCGCGCATGACCACGATCTTGTTGGCCATCGTCATGGCCTCGATCTGGTCGTGCGTGACGTAGACGGTTGTGGTCTTCAGCCGCTGGTGAAGCTCCTTGATCTCGACGCGCATGGTGACGCGGAGTTTAGCGTCGAGGTTCGACAACGGCTCGTCGAACAGGAAGACCTGCGGATCGCGGACGATGGCTCGGCCCATCGCCACGCGTTGACGCTGTCCGCCCGACAGTTGCTTCGGATAGCGGTCGAGATAGGGCGTCAGATCGAGGATCTCGGCTGCCCTGCCGACCTTCTCGTCGATCTCCGCCTTGGGACGCTTGGCCATCTTCAGCGGAAAGCCCATATTCTCGGCGACCGTCTTGTGGGGATAGAGCGCGTAGCTCTGAAACACCATCGCAATGTCACGCTCCTTCGGGGGAGCGTTGGTGACGACACGGCTGCCGATCCGGATGTCTCCGCTGCTGACCGTCTCCAGCCCGGCGATCATCCGGAGCAGGGTGGATTTGCCGCAGCCGGATGGACCGACCAGCACGACAAATTCGCCGTCCTCGATGTCGACGCTGACGCCATGCATGACCTGAAGAGAGCCATACTTCTTGGTGACGTCGCTAACCTGTACGTTTGCCAATGTCGTTCTCCTAAAGCAGCAAGGCTTGTGTTTTGGTATTGTTGACGGAATTCATCGGCTCATCCCTTCCAGACGACATAGGCGCCAAGGACCGCCGAGATTGCCGCCGCAAACCATACGGAAAGCCCGAACGGCTCGATGAACCGCATCCAGAACAGGGAGAGCGCGACCCAGATGACGATCGAGATGAAGAGCCGGTCGAACCAGTTCGTTTCGATCGGTAGAAATCCCGGCTTGCGTTCGTTATTTCCTGATTGAGACGTCATCGTTTCATCCTTTCACGGCGCCGAAGGTCAGGCCGGCGACGATGTGACGCTGGACCACTGAAAAGACGATGAGCGCCGGAACCAATGTCAGCATTGAGATCGCGGCCATGATGCCCCAGGCCGTCCCCGTCGTCGTCACATATTCAGACAAGCCGGTGGTCAGAGTCCGCGCATGGAAATTGGTGAGCGTCGCTGCCAGCAGGTATTCGTTCCACGCAAACACCCAGGTCAGGATCAGCGTCACCGCAAGTCCGGGCCGTGCCAAAGGAAAGATGATATCATAGAGGACGGTCCATGGGCTCGCGCCGTCCATGTAGGCCGCCTCGTCCAATTCCTTCGGAATGCCTTCCACGGTCGGACGCAGCGTCCAGATGGCGAAGGGAAGGTTGAAGGAGCAATAGACCAGGATCATGCCCAGCTTGGAATCGGCGAGCGAGAAGTCGCCGATCCTGTAGACCTGCGTCAGCAGCAGGAAAAGCGGCAGGAGGAAGACCGCCGGCGGCGCCATGCGGTTGGTGATCGTCCAGAAGAAGATGCTTTCCTTGCCGGCGAGGTCGAAGCGCGTCAGGGCGTAGCAGGCAAGGAAGCCGAGCGTGGTGACGAGCAGCGCGTTGCCTGACGAAATGATCATCGAGTTGAGCATGTATCCGCGCAAGGTCGGATTGGTCAGCACGTCCTGGTAGTTCTTCCAGAAGAAGCTCCGGAGAATGACATCGGGCGTCGAGAACAGGTCGAAGGGCTGTTTCACCGATATGACGAAAAGCCAGTAGATCGGGAAAAGGGTCGCGAGGCTTATCAAGGTCCACAGGACGACCGGAAGCCAGGGAAAACGGGTCTTCATCGCTTCAACCTCTCTTCACGCGGGGCGCAATCAGACCGACGTAGAGCAGCCAGCAGACGACGATGGTGAGATAGAGGACGATGACGGAGATCGCCGAACCGTAGCCGTAATTCGTCTTGGGAAAAACTTCCCTGAAGATATGGACGCCGATGTAGCGCGTCGAAGAACCTGGACCGCCGCCGGTCAGCATCAGGACTTCGTCGACGGTGCGCAGCGCGTCCATCAGCCTGATGAACACCGTGGCGAGCAGGGCCGGGCGGATCAGGGGGAGCGTGATGTGCCAGAAGATCTGGCTTTTGCCGGCACCGTCGATCTGCGCCTGCTCGAAGGGGTCTGATGGAAGCGAGACGAGTGCGGCGATCAGCGAGAGGGTGACGAGCGGCGTCCAGTGCCAGATGTCCATGATGACAGTGACGGTGAAGGCCGCGACAGCGCTCTGGCCGATATTCAGATCGTAGCCGAACCAGCTCCTCAGAAGATAGGGAATGATGCCGATGGACGGGGTGGTCATCAGCTTCCAGACTGAGCCGACGATGATCGGCGCCATGATCAGCGGCAGCGTATGGATCGTGCGAAACACCGCTTTTCCGGGAAAGTCCTTGAGCAGCGCCTGGGCGAGGATGTAGCCAAGGACCAGCTCCGACACGACCGCGAAGAAGACGAATGTCAGGGTGATGCCGAGCGATGCCAGGAACTGCGGGTCGAAGACGAGCCGCCGATAGTTCTCAGCCCAGTTGAAGATCATGCCGGGATTGGCCGCGAACGGGTTCCATGAATGGAAAGAGACCCAGAGGACGTAGATGAACGGGAAGATCCCGAACAGTCCGAGGATGACTATGGTCGGTGACAGCAACAGCCACCCGAGCTTCTGCGAATGCATCGCCTATCCCCCATTGAACACTAAGTGGATGTCCGCTCCACGTGGAACGGAAGATGACGGGTCGTCGGAACGACCCGTCAAGTTGGGGAGGATGTTTTATTTGCGATAGCCGAGCGAGGTGAGCTCCTCTTCGGCCTTGGCCGCCATCTGGTCGAGGCCTTCATCGGGGCCGATCTTGCCGGTCAGGATGTCGTAGAAGATGGGAGCGGTCGCTTCACGCACCTGGGCATGGAAGGGGTAGGGGGGAGCGCCGGCGAAGAGCTTGCCCTCGTCCTTCAGCATCGTGTAGAAGCCGCCGAGCTTGACGTCCATTTCCTTCACCTTCGGGTCATCGAACGTCGCCGTGTTGGTGATGCGCGGTGCGGCGATGGCCCAATCGGGCTGTACTTCGTTCTGACCGATGAATTCGAGGAACAGCAGCGACGCTTCCTTGTTCTTGGACGTGACCGGCACGCCGAAGGCGCCGCCATCATAGTAGCCGATATAGCCCTTTCCGGCTTTCGCGTCGTCCAGCACGCCCGGCTCGAGCGGCGGCAGAGCGAACCCGACCTGGCCGACCACCTTTGACTGCGCTGGATCGCTTGCGATCCACGCGGCGTTCTCACCGTAGATCAGGCCCTGGGCGACGCGGCCCGCGGCGAAGGTCGTTGCGGTTTCCGTCCAGGTTGACTGCGTCGATTCCGGAGGAGCGATGTCGCGCAGGTGCAGCCAGTACTTCAACGCGGCCTTCGCCTTGTCGCCGTTCATTGCGCCGCCATGTTCGACCGTCGCCGCATAATTGTTCTTGGCGTCGATGCCCCAATTGTAGACGCCGAAAGTCGGCGCGATGGACTCGAAGAATTCATACCAGGACGCCGGATGGCCGGTATGTGCCTGAGCCGTGGTGCCCCAGAGCTCCATACCGTTGTCCTTGCCGTACTTCGTGAAGAATTCGGCGATCTCGGTGTATTCCGCGTGGGTGGTCGCCGGCTTCAGGTCCTTGCCGGTTTCCTTCTTGAAGGCTTCCTTGATCTTCGGATCCTCGAACAGGTCCTTACGATAGAGATATGCCTTCAGGAAGGCTTCCATCGGAACGCCGAAGAGATCGCCGCTCGCGTCCTTGAAATAGTCGGCAAAGCTGGTGAAGTTCGCATCGTCGTAGGTCGGCGCCTTCAGATCCGGCTGGTCTTTCAGCGTCTTGGTGATGTCGACGAGGAAATTCCTGGCCAGATAGGAATAGATGATGTCCTGCTCGATGTAGACCATGTCATAGATGCCGGTCTTGGCTTCCATGTCCTTGATAGCCTTGTCATACATCTGATCCCAGGACGTCGTCTCGATGTCGACCTTGATGCCGGTCTTCTTTTCGAATTCCGGAGCGAGCACGTTCTTGATGTAGTTCGATGGCGGGGTGCTTTCGGTGACGCCGTGCAGTGTCACGCCCTTGAATTTGGCTCCGGCGTCGGACCAGAAGTCAGCCCAGGCCGGCGAAGCGGTAGTGGCGAGGCTGAGCGTCAGCGCAAGCGCGCTAGCCTTCAAAACATAGTTCATTTTCAATCCTCCCAAATTGCAGCGAGATCATTCGCCGATGCATTGTGTAGGCCAAAAAAACTGCCGGCGCAACATTTGTTGTCTAAACATGCAAATCAAGGATCTATCCCATTGATTTTTGCAGAAACTAATTTCCCGTAGAGAGTGGAATGCAAACGGCGAGAAGCTTAAAATATTGCATTGCAAAGTAATTTTGCAAAGCAGCAAAAAAAATTCAGCCAAAATTATTTGTTGTCTTGCCAAACTAAATGGCATAGCACTACGCGCAGCCAAAGGCATTTTTTGGAGGAAAAGGCTATGCGTCGATTGGGTATCCATTCATTTGTATGGACAGGCGGCCAAACGCAGGAAGGGCTGGAGATGGCCCTCAACAAGACGGCCGAACACGGATATCGCACCATCGAATTTGCCTATCTGCGCCCCGAGAAATTCAATCTCGATCGACTGGCCAAGCTTGCCCAGTCGCTTGACGTCGAGATTGGCGTGACGATGGGTCTGCCGCTCGACAAGGACGTATCGAGCGAGGACATGTCTGCTGTATCCGCCGGCAAGCAGACGCTTGCAGACGCCGTTCGTGCGGTCCGTGATATCGGCGGCAACAAGCTGGGCGGGATTCTCTATTCCGCGCACACCAAGTATAATCGCCAGCCGACGAAGAAGGGCTGGGACAACAGCGTCGCCGCGATCGCCGCGACCGCCGAAGTCGCTAGGCAGGCGAACGTCGACCTCGTCCTCGAGGTTGTCAACCGGTTCGAGACGAACCTGCTGAATACGGCGGCGCAGGGACTGAAGTTCATCGCCGAGACGGGATCGGAGCATGTCCGTCTCCACCTCGACACGTTCCACATGAACATCGAGGAAGCCAATCCGGCCGCGGCGATCCGCCTGGCCGGCGACAAGATCGGCTACTTCCACATCGGCGAGAGCAATCGCGGCTATCTCGGCGACGGCGTCATCAACTTCGATCTGATCTTCGACGCTCTGCTCGACATCGACTACAAGCGCGACATCGTGTTCGAGAGCTTCTCGACGACGGTCGTCGACGAAGGCCTGTCGCTCGCCTGCGCGATCTGGCGCGACACCTGGGAGGATAATGATCCGCTTGCGGCGCACGCGAAGCGCTACATCGAGCTGAAATATGACGAGGCCAAGCGTCGCCGCGCCACAAACGCGCGGCCCTGATTATCCCTCTGACAGCCTGTTCCAGTCGTGTAAGGGTTGGGCCGACTGAAGGGAATTGAAATATGAACGACACCGTCTCCATCGGAAGTTCGCCGCGCAGGATCCGGCAGAACAATATCGTCGCCGCCTTGCAGACGATCTATGCTCACCGAAGCCTCAGCCGCGCGGATCTCGCCCGGAAGCTTGGGATGAATCGCTCATCCTCGGGAGAGATCGTCGCCGAGTTGACGGAAGGCGGGTTCGTTCAGGAGTCGGACGAGAGCGGCAAGCAGCGCTTGGAGCATTCCCGTGCCGGGCGTCCTGGCATCATGCTCGAACTGGTCCCCGATGCGGCATTCTTCGTCGGGATAGAGATTGGCGTCGAGCATATTTCGGCGGCAGTTATCGATCTCTCCGCCGACGTCCGGGCATGTCAGAAAATGGCATTCGACACCATGTCTTCGACGGTGGAGGAGGCCGTGGCGCAGGGCGTCGAGCTTATTGTCAGTGCGATGGAAAAGAGGATGATCGGACGGTGCAAGGGGCTGGGCATATCGGCGCCGGCCCACATTCGGCCGGACGGAATTGTCACCCTCGCACCCATCATCGGCTGGCGAGAGGTGTCGTTGAAGGAGATTGGCCGATCCGCCTTCCTGGCCGTCTTCCCGGCCGCGGTCCCGATCGCGGTTGAAAACGACGCCAACGCCTTTGCGATCGGCGACAGCTATCGTCACGGCGCCGCAGGCGTGACCCTGTTCCTGCTGATGGAAACGGGCGTCGGCGGCGGCATCATGATCGACGGCAAACTATTCCGGGGCGGCCACGGTCTGGCGGGAGAAATCGGCCACACCCTGGTGCCGGGGAGCGGCGGTCAGAAGTTTGAACAACTGATCGGTCGCGAAGTGCTCATCAGGCAGTATCGTGAGGCTGTCGGCCGCGGGGACGCGGATCTGCAGGATTTCCTCGGCGGTGTTCGCGACCGCGTCCCGGCCGCCGTCAATATCGCCGAAACCTGGTCGCGCCATCTCGCATACGCATTGCTGCAGGCCTGTCGTCTGCTCGACCCCGACAGGATCGTGCTGGGTGGCTCCGTGGCATCCCTCTACCCGATGGTGGCCGCCCGCGTGGCGGTTCACATGTCGGAGGGGCAGAACATCCCTTTTCCCACCCCGGAGGTCGTCGTGGATGGTGATGCGGAGTTCGGTTCCGCCTTCGGGGCGGCATGCATGTTGCACCAGCGCTTTCTGTCATTGGAGAGCGAGGAGTTCGGCACCGAGGACGGTGCGCCGGTTCAGGCGCCGACGAGTTGACGACAAGAACGATCGAAAGCAGGATTGCAAATGACTTCAGTACTGGCTCCGGACGCGCTTGGTCCCACGGTTTGCGTAGGGGAGATCCTCGTCGAGATCGTCGCCACGACGGTCGGAGACGGGTTTCTCGAAGCCCAGCCGCTCGTCGGTCCGTTTGCGAGCGGCGCGCCGGCGATCTTCATCTCGCAGTGCGGTCGCCTCGGCGGCAAGGCCGCCATGGTAGGCGCCGTCGGCGATGACGATTTCGGTCGTGTCAATACGGATCGCCTCAAACGCGACGGCGTCGATATTTCGACGATATCGATCGATCCGGATTATCCCACAGGAAGCGCCTTTGTCCGCTACCGCAAGGATGGCTCCCGGGATTTCGTCTACAACATCGCCACATCAGCAGCCGCGCGCTTCGGCTGGTCTCAAGCGGTCGGCGATCTCATCAATCGGAGCGGCCATCTTCACGTGATGGGCTCGGCTCTGTCGGTCCCCAGCGCGCGCGAGGTGATTGACAAGGCGGTCGACATCGTCAAGGCACGCGGGGGAACGCTTTCGGTGGATCCGAACATTCGCAAGGAATTGAAGCTGGACGAGGACACCGAGCGTCGGTTTTCCAAGCTTGTCGCTGCCGCCGATCTGCTTCTGCCGTCCGGAGAAGAACTAGAGCGTGCCGCAGGTGTCGAAGGCGAGGCAGAAGCGATCCGCCGCTTGTTCGAGATGGGCGTCAAGGAGATTGTGCTGAAGCGCGGAGCCGACGGCGCAACCTATTTCGGCAGGCAAGGTGACCGCATCGACGCCCCGGCATTTGTCGTTCAAGAGGTCGACCCCACGGGCGCCGGCGACTGCTTCGGCGGTGCCTATCTCACCTGCCGGCGGCTCGGAATGTCTCCGCAGCAAGCTCTGACCTATGGCTCGGCCGCTGGCGCCCGCAACGTGACGGTCCTGGGACCGATGGAAGGCGCCGGCACTCAGCAAGAACTCGATGCGTTCATCGCTTCAACCGAAAGGCGCCCGTGATGCAGGTGCATCTCAACGAACTGGCCAGGCTGAGGATCGAAGGCCACCTGAGAGGCGTGACCTCCGTATGCTCCGCCCATCCGATCGTGCTTCGCGCAGCACTCCGACACGGACGGCAACACGAGAGCACCGTCCTGATCGAAGCGACCTGCAACCAGGTCAATCACCTCGGCGGCTACACCGGAATGACGCCAAGCGACTTCGCGTCTCTCGTGATGAAGATTGCGGCGGAGGAGGGGTGCCCCGAAAATCTGATCGTTCTCGGCGGTGACCATCTCGGCCCCAATCCGTGGCGCGATCGCCCGGCCGAAGAGGCCATGGCCGAGGCGGAGAAGATGGTTGCCGCCTATGTCGACGCCGGATTCCGCAAGATTCACCTCGATGCCTCGATGGGCTGCAAGGGCGAGCCGGTAGCGCTCGACGACGAAACCACCGCCCATCGCGCCGCCCGGCTTGCGGCGGTCGCCGAGGCCTCGGCGAAGAAGAGCGGCGGCGCAATGCCGGTTTACGTCATCGGCACCGAAGTGCCGCCGCCAGGCGGGGCCGATCATGCCCTCACAACGATCGAACCGACGGCTGCCGCAGCGGCGCTGAAGACGATCGAAGTCCACCGCCGGATCTTTGCGGAGGCCGGACTCCGGCCGGCGTTTGGACGGGCGATCGGGCTGGTCGTTCAGCCGGGTGTCGAATTCGGCAATCACAATGTCATCCTTTATGATCGCAGCAAGATAGACGCGCTGAAATCGGTGCTCACCGAGGAGCCGCAATTCGTGTTCGAGGCTCACTCGACGGATTATCAGGGGACTCGGCCCTTGGCCGCACTGGTGGAAGACGGATTTCCCATTCTGAAGGTCGGTCCCGAGCTGACCTTCGTCCTGCGCGAGGCGCTCTACGCGCTGGATGCGATCGCTTCGGACCTCTTGCCCGATTACGGCCAGCGTCCGCTCTATGCGGCGATGGAAGCGCTGATGCTCGATCAGTCCGGCAATTGGAGCCGCCACTACCACGGGACGAACGCCGAGATGCGCTGGCTGCGGCACTATTCGCTGTCTGACCGCATCCGCTATTATTGGGCGTCGGCTGAAGCTCAAGATGCCGTCCGGCGCCTGTGCGAGGCCCTTCGAGGGCAGGCCGTGCCGCTGCCATTGCTTTGGCAGCATATGCCGGCCGCGCAGGGTTTCGCAGATGCGCCACTCGATCCGGAACAGGTTTTGATCTGGAGAGTGACGAAGAGTCTCTCGGACTATCACGCCGCCTGCGGCGTCGGGAAAAATTGACAATCAGGATCAAGACAGGAGGAGAAATCGATGAACGAATTGAATGGGAAGATTGCGGCGGTCACGGGTGCTGCGTCCGGAATAGGACTCGCTTCGACGGAGGCAATGGTCGCCGCTGGCGCAACTGTTGTGCTGGTGGACCGCGATGAGAAGGCCCTTGAGAGAGTTTGCGACCGGCTTGGCGAGCGCGCTATTCCGCTCAAGATCAACTTGCTGGATCCGGGCGAGTGTGCGGGACTGCTCGAGGGTGTCCTGTTGAAGACCGGCAAACTCGACATCCTGCATGCCAATGCAGGGACCTATATCGGCGGCGACCTGATGGAAACCGACCTCGATACCATCGATCGAATGCTCAATCTCAACGTCAATGTCGTCATCAAGAACGTTCGAAATGTCATTCCGCACATGATCGAACGTGGCACCGGCGACATTGTCGTCACAAGCTCCGTTGCTGGACACTCGGCGATTCCATGGGAACCGGTCTATTCGTCATCGAAATGGGCGATGACCTGCTTCGTCCAGACGATGCGGCGCCAGCTTCTGAAAAGTGGCATTCGTGTGGGGTCGGTTTCTCCAGGCCCGGTGATCAGCGCTTTGCTCGCGGACTGGCCGGAGGAAAACCTTCGCAAGGCCAAGGAGGCCGGAGCCTTGATCGAGCCCAAGGAAGTCGCCGACGCGATCATCTTCATGCTGACCCGTCCGCGCAACGTCACCATCCGCGATATCGTGGTGCTCCCAAGCGCCTTTGACATCTGAAGGAGCCGAACATGAGTTACCAGGAGAAATTTCGCCTCGGCGGCGAACGTGCGGTGGTCACCGGCGGAGGACGTGCGATCGGTCTCTGCTGCACCGAGGCGCTGGCGGAGGCGGGCGCCGCCGTCGTTGTCATCGAACGCAGCGAGGCTGACGCTGAGCAAGCGCTTGCGCTGCGCGACAGAGGCTACGACGTCGAAGTCCGGGTCGGCGACGTCACCGACGCGGCCCGAATGGACGCAATCGCAGCCGAGCTTGCCGACGGCGGGCGGCCGGCGACGATCCTCGTCAACAATGCTGGAATTGGCCAGAGCGGCATTCCGGCGCAGGATCTCACCGACGCGGATTGGCTGCGCATGATGGACGTCAATCTCAATGGCGTCTTCTGGTGCTCGCGCGCCTTCGGTCGTCCGATGATTTCGATGAAACGCGGCGCCATCGTGAACCTCGGCTCGATGTCGGGTCACATCTGCAACCGGCCTCAGCCTCAGACGGCCTATAACGTCTCCAAGGCGGCGGTCCATCACCTCACGCGTTCGTTGGCCGCCGAGTGGGCGCACCACGGCATCAGGGTAAATGCCGTCGCGCCCACCTATATCGAGACGCCGATGGTGGTGGCCGTCAAAGCCAATCGCGAGCGTATTCCGCTCTGGCTCGCCGACACGCCGATGGCGCGGATGGGAACTCCGGAAGAGGTTGCAAGCGCCGTCCTCTTCCTCGCGTCGGGCGCCGCCAGCCTCATGACCGGGGCGATCGTCAACGTCGATGCAGGATTCACCTGCTGGTAGTCCTTCCCGGACGAGGTGTGAGCGGCGTCTCGTCCACACCTGGAAACTAGTATGGAAACGTTACCACATTATCTTGACTCGCATTCCTGCTCCGTTTATCCAAATGTGGAAACGTTGCCATATGGGGAGGAAGCTTGATGAAATCCGCGCGGTTGAACCGACTTTTCGGCGTGTCTGGAAATTGTTTTGACGTTGCCATCGATCACGGCATGTTCAATGAACGGACTTTCCTCGCCGGCATCGAGAACATGAAGACGGCCATCGAGGTGATCGCGCAAGCGGCGCCGGATGCCATTCAGCTTCCGCCGGGGACGGCACCCATGCTGCAGGCTATTCCCGGCAAGCATCGTCCGGCATTGGTGCTGCGCACCGACATCGCCAACATCTATGGCAATCCCCTGCCGTCTCAGCTGTTTTCCGAAATGATCGACAGGGCGGTGGAGCAGGGCGTTGCGTTGGATGCCGCCTGTGTCGTCGTCAATCTTTTGATGCTGCCGGACCAGCCGGAGGTCTACCGCGCCTGCGTGCGCAATGTGAACAGCCTGAAGCGTGAATGCGAGATCTACGGCATGCCGCTGATGGTCGAGCCGCTCGTCATGCAGGACAATTCCAAGGGCGCCTACATGGTTGACGGCGCGATCGACAAGATCCTGCCGCTGGTGCGCCAGGCGGCCGAACTCGGTGCCGATATCATCAAGGCCGACCCCTGCGACAATGTCGAGGAATATCACCGTGTGGTCGAGATCGCTCAAGGTCTGCCGGTGCTCGTGCGCGGCGGCGGCCGCGTTTCGGATCAGGAAATCCTGATCCGCACCAAGCAGTTGATGGAGCAGGGCGCCCGTGGCATCGTCTATGGCCGCAACGTCATCCAGCATCAAAATCCCGCCGGCATGACGCGGGCCTTGATGGCGATCGTCCATGACAAGGCTTCCGTCGAGCAAGCCTTGCTGCATATTGCCTGACGCGCATCTGGGAGGAGATGTCATGACGAAAATATTCCGCTTCGGCGTCATTGGCTGCGGTCTGATGGGGCGCGAGTTCGCGAGTGCCGCGGCGCGCTGGCTGCATCTGGCCGATGTGAAGGCGCGACCGGAAATCGTCGCCGTCTGTGATACCAACGCGACGCTGCTCGACTGGTTCAGGGATCATGTGCCGACCGTTCGGCAGTTCACCGCCGACTATAAGGAGCTTTTGGCCAATCCCGAGGTCGATGCGGTCTATTGCGCTGTCCCGCATGTGCTGCACCAGCAATTCTATATCGAGATCCTGAAGGCCGGAAAACATCTTCTCGGCGAAAAGCCCTTCGGCATGGACGCCGCGCAGAACCGGGAGATCATGGCGGTTCTCGCCGAGCATCCCGAACTCCTGGTCCGCTGCTCGTCGGAAATGCCTTTCTTCCCCGGAGCACAGAAGGTCATCGCGCTCGCAAAGAGCGGCGAGATGGGGGATATAATCGAAGTCGAGGCGGGTTTCCTGCACTCTTCGGATATCGACCGGCAGAAGCCGATCAACTGGAAGCGCATGGCCGATATCAATGGCGACTATGGCTGCATGGGTGATCTCGGCATGCATGTGCTGCACGTGCCGCTGCGTCTCGGCTGGCGCCCGACCACCCTGCATGCGCAATTGGTCAAAAAGGTCACCGAACGTCCTGACGGCAAGGGCGGCATGTTGCCCTGCACCACCTGGGACAATGCCACGATCAGCAGCCGCGTGCGCGCCGGGGATCAGGATTTCCCGATGGTGCTGAAAACCTGGCGCATCGCGCCCGGCGAATCCAACACCTGGTACCTAAGAGTTCTCGGCATGAAGAAAAGCGCGTTCTTCAGCACGAAGTCGCCGCGTCAGTGGCAATGGATGGATTATAATGGCGGTGCCCAGGCCTGGAGCACCGAGGATCTCGGCTATGGCTCGCTGTTTCCAGCCATTACAGGCAAGATCTTCGAATTCGGTTTTGCCGACGCCATACAGCAGATGTGGGCGGCCTTTGTCGATGAGCTTGCCGGCGGCAATGCCAACGGTTTCGGCTGCGCGACGCCGGCCGAGGCGCAGGCGCATCACGCAGTCCTGACGGCAGCCCTCAAATCCGGCCGCGAGGACGTCGTGGTGCCGGTCGAGTATGACGGGCCGCCAGCCTGATGAAACGCTCTGAGGTCAACGCCGCGTTGCAGCGGGCAACCGAGACTCTCGAGCGCTGGCACTGGTCCCTGCCGGTATGGGGCTCGTGGACGGCGGCGGATTTTGCCGCTCATCCCGAGGCATCAGCCTATTTGCGCGCCCATCAGCTGGGTTGGGATGTCACCGATTTCGGCTCGGACCGGTTCGCCGAATGCGGTCTCGTGCTGTTTAGCCTGCGCAATGGCATCGTTGATATCAGGGGTGAACGGACCTATGCCGAAAAGCTGCTCTTCGTTGGCGAAGGGCAGGTCACGCCGGCGCACCGTCATGCGGCGAAGATGGAAGACATCATCAATCGCGCCGGCGGCGATCTCGTCATCGAATTCGCCGCAACCGATGCCGATGGCAATGTGCTGGCGGAGGATCTAACGGTGCCGGTAGACGGGCTGCCGCACCGGCTCGCTGCATGGGAGCCGCTGGTTCTCCAGCCTGGCCAGAGCGTGACGATCCGCACCGGGCTTTACCACCGCTTCTACGGCAGGAAAGGCGGCGGACCTGTCCTTGTCGGCGAGGTCAGCCAGGTCAACGACGACAACAACGACAATTTCTTTCTGGAGCCGATTGCACGCTTTGCCGCGATCGAGGAAGACGAGCCGCCGCTGAGACCCTTGTGGAACGAAGGAGTCAGCTGATGCAAGCCGGGGAGGGGGTTCACGATCGCGACAGTCGGAAGCAGGGCGGCATCGTTTGCGCGGGAAACTTCATCGTCGATCGCGTCCACACCCTGTCCTATTGGCCCGAACAGGGCAATCTCGCCCATATCCTGCACCAGGATCTGGGCGTGGGGGGCGGGGCGGCCAATGTCGTCACCGATCTGGCCTCGCTTGGATTTCCCGGAAAGCTGGCGGCAGCGGGATGCATCGGCGCCGATCAGGACGGAGAGATCGTCAAGGCCCGCCTAGCGGTTGCCGGCGTCGATGTCGGTGGGTTGACCGCGCTTGCCGACCGGGTGACGGCGCATACACATGTCATGAATGTGCCCGGTCAGAACCGGACCTTCTTCTATCATGGCGGCGCCAACGATGCCGTCACGGACAAGCTTGTCTCACCCGCAGCTTTCGCCAAGGCCGGCTATCGGCTGTTCTATCTCGGTTATCTCATGCTGTTGCCGGGTCTCGACCGCATTGGCCCCGACGGCCGTTCGGGAGCATCGCGCCTGCTGGAAGCCGCGCGCCGCGCCGGGCTTACGACCTGTGTGGATTTCGTATCGAGTGAAGACCCGGAATTTGCGGCCAAGGTCGGCGTCGCTCTGCCCTTCTGCGATTTCCTGATCATCAACGAGATGGAGGCGGGGCGGGCAACCGGCGTTATCGTTCGCGATGCGGAGGGAGATTTGATCGAGGCGGGGCTTTTGGAAGCGGGCGAGCGCCTGCTTGCGGCGGGCGTCGCCAAGGGCGCGATCATCCATGCGCCGGAAACCTGCTTCTGGTTTGCGCCTGGCGCTTCCCCGATCATCACGCGGTCACGACCTGTCGATCCCGATGACATCGTCAGTACCGTCGGCGCAGGAGACGCTTTCTGCGCCGCCGTGCTCTACGGCCTGCATGAGAACTGGCCGGTCGAGCATATCTGCGCCGTCGCCCATGCCGCAGCTGCGCGTTGCCTCAAGGGGGCGACAGCCACAGATGGCATCCCCGACATGTCCGTCCTTCTTCGCGAGGCGAAGGAGACGAACCCGCAATCCGCTTAGCCCATTGGCGTCGCCTCAGGAGGGCGGCTCCGATCATCGTTCAGTCAAAAGGGGAGGAGCAAACATGAAGCTATTCGTTACGGCAGCCGCGCACGGCACCCTTGCCGGTGCAGGCGCGAGCGGGGAGGCAGTGCGATGACATATGCGGAAACGGCGCGGCTCTCCGGCAAGGTGGCATTGGTCACGGGGGGAGCGAGCGGCATCGGCAAGGCGGTCTGCGAGCGTTTTGCCGCCGAAGGCGCGAGGGTTGTCGTGGCGGACCTCGACGGTGAACGATGCGCACGGGTGGCGGAAACGATCGGCCCTGATGCCTGGGGTGTAGCGCTTGATGTGACCAGCCAGGACAGCATCGAAGAAGCTGCCCGCTTTACCATCGCCACCGCCGGCAAGATCGACATCCTGGTCAATGCCGCAGGCATTTACGAGGTCGAGTCCATTCTGGAAATATCCCGGGAGCGGACCGCTAGGGTATTTCGGGTCAATATCGAAGGCCTGATCTTCATGACGCAGGCCGTTGCTCGGCACATGGTGGAGAGAGGGGAAGGTGGACGTATCATCAACTTCTCGTCCCAGGCCGGGCGTCGGGGCGAAGGACCGGCAGTGGCTTACTGCGCTTCCAAGGCGGCCGTCATCAGCATCACGCAAAGCTGCGCTCTGGAGCTGATCCGTTATGGCATCAACGTCAACGCCATCGCTCCCGGCGTCGTCGATACGCCGATGTGGGACGTCGTTGATGCAAAGCTCGGCAGCCGGGAAGGTTTGAAACCCGGTGACGTCAAGCGCCGCGTGGCCGCCGCCGTCCCCGCCGGACGATTCGGCGCCGCCCAAGAACAAGCTGCCATGGCCGCCTTCCTGGCCGGGCCTGATGCAGCATACATCGTGGCGCAGTGCTACAATGTCGACGGCGGCAATGTCATGAGCTGAGTGCTTGAGCCGTGCCCGGGATGGTCGATGCCAGGGGGGCGGACGTGTCATGAGCACAATCACTTGAGTTTTGGAGGAGTGAAATGAGGGCTGTACGCTTGGAGTCGATCGGGTCTTTGACCATGCGCAGTGTTGAGAAGCCGGTTGCCGGGCCGGGTGAGCTGCTTGTGCGGGTCGCGGCGGCCGGCATCTGCGGTTCCGATCGCCACATGTACAAGGGTGAGTATCCGACAGCTATCCCCGTGACGCTGGGCCACGAATTCTCCGGCATAGTCGAAGGGATCGGCGATGGGGTGACACGGTTTACCGGCGGTGAGTTGGTTACGGTCGACCCGAATATCTCCTGCGGCACCTGTCGGGCCTGCACGCAGGCGCGGCCGAATTTGTGCGAGAGCTTGACCGCCATCGGCGTGACACGGGATGGCGGCTTTGCCGAATATGTGGCGGTGCCGCAGGCCCAGGCCTTCGTCCTGCCGGCCGGCCTCGATCCCGTTCACGGCGCCTTCAGTGAACCGCTGGCCTGCTGTATCCACGCCATCGACAAGGCAAGGATCCGTCCGGGCGACAGCGTCGCGATCCTCGGCGGGGGCGTGATCGGCCTGCTCATGGTGCAACTGGCCCGCCTGGCTGGGGCAGGCGAGATCATTTTGATCACGCGGCAGCAATCGAGACGCCAAACCGCTCTGCGCCTAGGAGCGACGCACGCCTTCGACCCGGCCTCAGAAACAATCGCTTCTGTTCGAGAGGTCACCAAAGGCGGCGCCGACGTGGTCATCGAGTGCGCCGGCGTCAGCGACACGCTTCAAAGCGGTCTGAGGATGGCGCGGCGCGGTGGTACCTTCGTGCTTTTTGGGGTGACGCCGGCGGGTGTCGAGGTGCCGGTTCTGCCCTTCGATCTGCTCGTAAACGAAGTCGATATCAGGCCGGCCTACCTCAACCCCTTCACCCATTCGCGCGCTGCGGCAATGGTCGCGAGCGGGGCGTTGGAGCTGGATGCGTTGGTCACCAAAACCATCGGTCTCGAGGAGGTCGCCGACGTGGCGGGCAACGCGCCATTGCCAGGCGAGATCAAGGTCATCGTCCGGCCCTAGCTTCGGGGTCCACCTCAGCTGCGGACGGGGCCGGTGGAATCGCGCTCGATCAGCGTGACCGGCACTTTTACGATCGCACCCCGCCGAGATTCGTCTCCCGTTTGGTGCTCGTCGATCAGCGCTTCCAGCAGCCGTGCTGCCTGCTGCCCGACATCGCGGATCGGCTGTGCGACGGTTGTCAGCCTTGGAAAGACGTAGGCTGCCTCCGGCAGATCATCGAAGCCCACGACTGAATAGTCGTTCGGAACGGAAAATCCGCGATCCTGGATGGCATGGATTGCGGCAATCGCCGAAACGTCGGTCGTGCCGATGATCGCGGTGACCTCAGGTCGAGACGCCAGCAATTCCCGCGCCAGCCGGTAGGTCTCTGCAAAGCTGTGCTCTTCCGCCATCGCCACGATGGCGGGCGCGATGCCATCTTTCGCCATCTCTGCCGTGATGCCCTGAAGGCGAAGCTGGATCGGCTGGCTGTGGGCCGGCGCGCCGACGATGGCGATCGCCCGGTGGCCGAGATCGATCAGATGGCGCGCCATCAGCCGTCCACCTTCCTCGTGATCGGCCATGACAGCGTCGTCAGCGATGCCGCTCAGCTCGCGGTCAATGGCGATGATCGGAATGTGAGCGTCCCGCAGCACCCCGAAATGCTCGATGCTGCCGAAGGCGCTTGCCACGATGACACCATCGACGCGCTGGGCGAGCAGCATGGAGATGTAGCGCACCTCATGGTCCATATTTTCCGCTGTGCTGCAGATCAGCGTCTGATAGCCGTGCTGGAACAATTCCTGTTCAATCGCATGGGCGAGGATGCCGAAGAAAGGCACTTCAATCGACGGCAGCATCAGTCCGATCATCCGGCTTGGTGCACCGCGCAGCATACGGGCACCCTTGCTGGGCGTGTAGTTCAGCGTTCGGATAGCCGCCTCGACCCGCTCCCTGAGCTCAGGCGAGGCATAACCGCTGTTGTTGAGCACGCGCGAGACCGAAGAGACCGATGTTCCTGCAAGTTTAGCGATATGTCTGATGCTGGTCGTCACGTGCTCGCATTTCTTTCTCTACAGCGCCGCGCGTCTTTTCAGACGCGCAAAGGACGCTAGCATAGGAGCGGTCGAACATTCATGAGACGGGCTGCTGAAGTTCACCTTCATTTCATCATCCACTAGATCACTAGCGGGACGCCGCATCAAGCGCGCCGCTATTCGAGAACGCCGGCTGTCGTGACAAGCTTCACCTTGAGAGCTACAGGATAGAGCCTGATCGATAGCAGCCCGTTGAGCGGACACATGATGTACGACACTGTCCTCCTTTTTCACGGCATTGCCCGGACGAAGAAAAGCATGACGAAGCTCGCCGGCTTCCTGTCCGGCCACGGTTATCGGATTGTGAACGTCGGTTACCCCTCCACCAAGTTTTCGATCAGCGACCTCATTGACATCATCCGACCGGAGATCGACGGCGCTGCGAAAGAGGCAGGCGACGGCCGGGTCCATTTCGTCGGTTATTCGATGGGTGGGCTGATCATCCGTGCTTTTCTTACGCGTTATCGTCCAGCCAACCTGGGAAGGGTGGTCATGGTCGGAACGCCGAACAACGGCAGTCAGATTGCCGATTTCCTCAAGAACTGGCCCTCATACAGGAAGGTCTATGGACCGGCAGGACAGCAACTGATTACCGATCAAACCGCAATGACCGAGCTGTTCGGCACGGTCGATTACGAACTTGGCATCATCGCCGGGAATCGGACCATCGACCCGGTCTCCTCGCTTATCATCGGCCTCAGGGTTCCGAATGATGGTAAGGTTTCGGTGGAGAGCACCCGTCTCGACGGCGCGTCGGCGCATATCGTCATTCCGGCAAACCACACGTTCTTGCCCGTCAACAAGACGATGTGGAGCGAGACCCTGTCGTTTCTGCAAGATGGGCGGTTTACAAGCTGAATTTTCACATATTCAAACATCCGCCACATGCCCTCTGCTTAATTCCCCGCGGCACCGGTATCGAAGGAAATGAAATGACCGCCATCCTGCGAAAGAAAGTTCACGGCGCGTCTACACGCGGACAGGTCATCGACGGTGCGCCCGATGTCGGCGTCGCCTATCAGGTGTTTTCCGATACGGTGATCGAAGACGTTATCGTCAAGAATTCTCCTCGAGGCTTCAAGTTTCACAATGGCAAGAATCTCACCGTCAGGCGCTGTGAAACGGAGAATGTGAACGGCGACGGCATCTACCTGACGAAGACGACGCACGTGTTGCTGGAGAATAATCGCATCGGCGCGGCACCGGGCGAGGGAGCAGACTGCTGCCAGTTCGCCTATCAAAACAGCGACGACAATATCAGCTCCGATATCGTGATCCGCGGCAACCTCTTCCTGCAGTCGCCGGCGAGCGCATCGAACAAGGGCGCGCTGGTCTGCGACAAAACTCGAAAATACCTGGTCGAATACAATTTCATCGGCGGCAAGAATTTCTCCTTTTCGTCGATCGGGGATGACGCCGTGGTGCGCAGCAACATCATGCGCGATGGCAGGATGAATGATTATTCCTTCGGCTACGGCATCGGCGACAAGGCCGACCACGCCGGGCATCACGTTTATGACAACTGGATCGAGAACACCAATCGTGGCGTCAGCCTGAGCGGTTTTTCGGATCAGGAGCTGGCATTTCGCAAAGACATCGATATCCACGACAACGTCATTAGCCAATGCGACATCGCGTTCTTCGCCAACCGTCGGTGGTCCGGCAGCTTTCGGCGCAACATATTTCTGCGGTGCGAACAGGACATCGTTCTCAAGGGAAACGGCAAAGCGACTGCGGGTGATATCGATGGCAACTATCGCAACGACGGCAGCTTTCTAAACGTCACCCCGCCGCCGCTTCGCTTGAAGCCTGACGGCAAGGCTTCGGTTTCCTCTGGAGAATGGACATCCGAGCCCGACGAAATCCGCATCCAGTGGCGTGATAAGGGGATCGATATCCCAGGCGCCAATCGGCCTTCCATTGCGGTTGAGCCTGGCATGGACTTGTCATGCGTCTTGCTGGCCCGCAAGGCGCAGAACTGGATGCTGGCGATCGCCGAGACTGCCTATGACGACTTCACGCCGCGCGCATGGCAGGAACACAGGCTGCCTTGGCAGAAGCGCTATCTCTCGATTTAAAGCATGTCACTCTGCAGCGGTTCTGCGACAACGACATGTAAAGCGCGAGGAGCGAATCTAAACGATTGCGACGCGCTTAAGCGGTCGCGCCAAAATCAGGATCTGCGCCAGCGAAGCTTCATTGCCTTTCCAGCGCTGAGCACTTTGCGAACCGGCTCATCGTAGAGGCGGGTGACGATAATGGCCAATAGGACGATCAGTGGAAGAACGATGGCGAAGATCGCCCAGGCCAGCGGTTGTCCCAGGCCAGCGGCCTTCCAGGCTCCCAACAGCAAGCCCAGCAGCGGAACATGAATTGCATAGAGCGCGTAAGATGCCTCTCCCGCGATAAGAAGCGGCTGTCGCAGCACGCCATCGAAGTTGGCTGTGTAAAGGACAAGCACGGCGATAGGAAATAAAGCAGTGATGACAATCAGGTCCTTTATGCCGACCAAGGCGGCTGGCGCCTGGAAGACGAGAAGAGCAGTCGCGACGACAATGACTGCCACTGCGGCTGCTTTTCCGATGCCTGAAGGGGAAAGCCGCTCACGGTAGCGGTACATCAAGATGCCGAGGCTGAAGGAAAAGAGAACGCGGGGAAATCCGGAGAGCAAAGCGCCGTCGAGCGGGATCAGGTCGGCGCTTCCATGGGCCAGCGTTTGCGCTGCCAGCCAAACCCATGACGCAAGCAGGATGAGTGCGAGTACGCCACTGGACAGCATTCTCGCCGCATAGCCGTAGGCCAGGTTGATCACGATCTCCAGGAATAGGGACCATGACGGACCGTTGAAGGGGAACAGGTTCGGCGCCTTCAGCGATGTTCCACCGATCGCCGGCAGGAAGAACATCGAGGCAATCAACGAGGTGGCAAACAGCATGGGATCCATTTGCTGATTTCTGCTGAGCGACGTACCTGCATATGCGAGTACGCCGAGCAACAAACCAAGCAGATAGAGGGGATATAAGCGGATGAGACGCTTGATGGCGAAATCATTGGCGGAGAGCGAAGACTCTTGAATGAGTTTCTTCTCGTAGGCGTGGCCGATCACGAACCCGCTCAGACAAAAAAACAGGTCGACGGCGAGGTATGCAGCAGGAGCTGCATCAAATCCGACAAACCCTTCGGTATGATGCACTGCCACACAAATAGCCGCCAGGCCACGAATCCCATCGAGGCCAACCAGTCTACGATTATTTGAAGTCATCTTTTTAGCCTGATGCATGTTGCGCGCCTGCCTGGGTCGGTTTGCGGAAGCGGGACAGGAACTCCGGGCCGAGGCTCGTAAGTGCGATCACGGTATGGGGCCATAGGATGAAGGGGGCCAGCATCATTCCAGCTTCGGTGAACGCGCCGATCAGGATGAGGAGGATAATGACAACCTCCTTCCTCTTGGTGATGGCGAGCGCATGATTGAGGGGCGACGAGGTCATCTTCGCCACGAGCCGCACCACGACGAACGACGTCCAGATGATGGTGGCGGGTATGCCCATGTTCAGCGCAAGTTCGATATAGGTGTTGTGGGTGGATTGAGCGTCCCAGGTAAGGCGAACATATTGCTCCATGATTTCGGGCTGTCGGAACAAGGCAAATCCCCAGCCTGTAAGCGGCCGCTCGAAGATCAGCGGCAGCAACTGTTCCCAAACATTCGTACGTCCGCTGAGCGTAAGGTCTTTCCCGAATGACTCGGCAATCGCCTGTGCCACACCCATCAACGCGACGGAGACGACAAAGCCCAGCAGGGCGAATGCAAGAAGAACGACGAAGGATCTGAAGATGCGGCCTGGAAAGCGCTGAATCCAGCTCATTCCGTAGAATACGGCTATTCCGATCGAAAGCAGGATGATCGCCGTCGATGATTTCGCCAGCACGATGAGCACGAGGTAGAGCAGCATTGCCGCCCATCGCAGGAGATCATAGTAGCGCAGACGCCACATCGGCAGGGCCGGCAGCAGCAAGATGAAGTTTGTTGCCGAAAACTGGCCGAGCATGTTTTTGTGGTAAAATGCCCCTTTCACCATCCCGGCATAACTGCCTCTCATCACCGCGAACCGTGGAAAGGCTGCTGTGTAAAGAATATTGATGAAAGCCGTTGCAATCGCAAATTTCGCCAGGCTTTCAAATGTGTCAACGGCTCCGTAACGGGCCCGGTAAAGAATGGGTCCAGCTGTCAGCAATGCGACGGCGACGAGGGCTCGGAGTGAGGCTCCGACGCTGACGGAAAAAGCAATCGAGAGAAAGACGCATAAGCAGATTATGCCGACGAGCGGCGAGGCGCTGCGAATCAATTCGAAGATGCGCCTGGGCTCCAGGATGCAGTAGAGGCCAATGAGTGGAACAAGCGACATCAGCAACAGTCGCATCGGCATGGGGTCCTTGCCGACGCCCTCCTGGAAGTCGGCCGGCAGCCCATACCACATGCCGGTCGCTCTCCAGAGGGAAATATAAAATATTGCCGAGAGGACGATCCGCACGAAGGTTTCACGCCGAATGCGATATTGCGCGCGAGCTCTGGGTCTATGTCTTTGCAGGCCAATCGGTTGGTAGCTGTCAAATGAGGTGCTCATGACATTCCGCCTTACGTTTTGGTAACCACCTGAGCGGCAAAAATCAAAGCTGCAGACCCGCTGCGGCGAGGAAGCTCGTGATCAGCTTGTATGCCCCTTCATTAAAATGAAGATGGTCAGGCTTGTAGTTGGAACATTCTTTATCGCTTGGCTTACCGCACCGCAACATATCATCGTTCATTTGAACAAACGTGACGCCCGGCATTTCAGCCAATGACGAAGCTACAAGCTGGTTGGCCGGAATTCGTACATCCTCGTAGAAGGCATAGCGCTTGCCCCGAGGCGGTATGGACAACGCATAAATATGGGCGCCTGGCCATAGAGCGCGAACCTTGCTGACAACAGCGACGACACCAGCTGCCACGGCGCATGGCGCAGTTTTCGCACCCAGATTATTCGTGCCGATAAGCACGACGACATCTGCGGGATGGAAATCCGGAAGGTTTAGACTATCGAGGCGGTACAATGCGTTTTGCGTGGTATCCCCAGCGACCCCGAGGTTCATCACTGGGCGCGTCGGAAAGCTTTCCTTGATCCAGGGCTGCCAGAGCTCGACAAGTGAATCGCCGACAAGAGCCAGATTGTATCGGGCAGATTTGTCGCGATAGCTCGGAAGAGCGCGATCATATCTCTTGTTTGCCGGCTTTTGTAGCGCCAGCGCATTCGACACTTTTGCAGGGTCGGGGCATTCCTGTGCGAAGGATGGGCCAGCATTGCTGACAATGAAAAGGAAATTCAATGCGAGGACGATGACGAGGTTGGCGAAAAGTCGCAACATTCAGATTACCGATATCCTGACGTCTTGGGGCTTTCATTATTGAAGAGGAAAATGGCGGTGGCAAGGAGAGAGTGGCTCTGGCCTCTCCGCCCGCAATGCTCGGCACCGTTGGCAGCCGATCCATGAAATGGAAATCACTGACCGCATCTGATCAACGAAGTCTTCAATTGCCGGAACCAAAGAGCGAACCCGCCGTTGATTGCCATGCCCAACCGTGTCCGGGAGACAGGACAGACATGGCACGTCAGACATTCTGGAAAGGCTATCTCAAGCTCTCGCTCGTCGCCGCCGCCGTCTCGCTGACGCCGGCGACGACCGAAAGCAACAAGGTCCGTTTCCATGTCCTCAATCGCCAGACAAAGAACCGCGTCGAAAGCCGCTACGTCGACAGCGTCACCCATAAACCGGTGGCTGAGCGTGACCAGGTGAAGGGCTATCCGCGCGGCGAGGACGACTATGTTCTTCTCGAAGACGAGGAGATCGAGGAAGTCGGGCTCGAAAGCACCCGCACCATCGAGATCGAGAGTTTCGTGCCGCGCGGCTCGATCGATTGGATCTGGTACGACAAACCGCATTTTCTGGTGCCTGAGGACAAGGTGGGGGTGGAAGCCTTCTGCGTCATCCGCGAGGCGATGAAGGCGAATGACGTCGTCGGTATCGCCCGCCTCGTCCTTTATCGTCGCGAGCGTGCCGTGCTGCTGGAACCGCAAGGCAAAGGCATCGTTCTCTGGACTCTGCGCTATGGCGACGAAGTGCGTGAACCCGTGGCCGAACTCGACGATAAGACCGAGATCGACAGCAAGCTGCTGACGCTGATGACGCAACTGGTGAAGGAAGAGACGAAGGATTGGAGTCCCACCATGGTGCAGGACCCGATCCAGAAACGCCTGAAGTCGATGATCCGCGGCAAGCAGAAGAGTCTGAAGAAGGCCGCGCCTGCGGAAAAACCCGCACCGGTCAAGTCGACGGGCAATGTCATCAATATCATGGATGCGCTGAAGAAGAGCCTGGCCGCGGAAGGCGGCCGGAAGTCGCGCCAATGAAAAAGCAGCCAGCCGTTTTGGGGTAACGACGCACATCAATCGAAGACTTAAAGCGCACCGTGGGATTCCACTTTGACGCGCTACAGGTCCAGGTACTTCGCCGGCGCGACAAACCGATGCATTCGCGCGAGGTCGGGTGCGCCTGAGATTGCCTATCGCCCGCCAGGGGTCGAGGCCATCTCAGCTTGCCTTCTTGCGGCTATCGCTGCGCGCCGGCGCCTTCTTCTTCGCCAGGGCCTTCTTTGTTGGAGCCTTGCCGCTCATCTTCGCGCTCTGACGCAGCGCTTCCATCAGGTCGACGACCTTGCGTTCCGGCGGCTGTTTCTTCTTCGGTGGTGCCCGGCCCTCGATCTTCGCCTTCACCAGTTCGACGAGGGCAGCCTCGTAGCGATCTTCGAATTCGCTCGGTTCGAAGCTGCCACGCTTGGTCTCCAGGATATGGCCTGCGAGTTCGAGCATCTCCTTGTCGAACTTGATGTCTGGAATGTTCTTGAAGGCGGTATCGGCCGAGCGCACCTCGTAGTCGAAATTCAGCATCGTCGCGACGATGTAGTCGTCATGCGGACGGATCAGCAGCGTCCGGTTGCGCCGGAAAAGCACGGCTTCGGCCAGAGCCGCGACCTTGCCGTCACGCATGCCCCTGGCGATCAGCGACAGCGCCTCCTCGTCATGTTCGTCGACGGGCGCGAGATAATAAGGGCGGTCGAAATAAAGCTTGTCGATATCGTCGTAGGCGATGAAAGCCTTGATATTGAGGACCTTGTCGCTTTCCGGCATGATTTCGGCGATCTCGTCGCCCTCGATGACGATGTAATCGCCATTCTCCATCCGGTAGCCCTTGACCTGCTCGTCCCGCTCGACCGGTTTGCCGGTTTCGCTGTCGACGAACTGCCGTTCCACCCGGTGGCCGGTTCTGCGGTTGATGATGTGGAAGGAGACGCGGTCGGAGGAGGAAACGGCGGTGTAGAGTCCGACGGCGCAGGCAAGGTCGCCCACCTTCAGATGACCTTTCCAGCTTGCCCGAGCGGCCATTCCATCCTCCGTCGCAAATCAGAGCCGGCTGCCGCTCTTGTCGGTTTCGAGCGGCTGGAAATCCCAGCCACCGTCGGGTGAGGGATAGGCGAGCAGCGCATCGCCATTGCCGATCTTCTGGCGCGACGCGGCGTCCTTGGCATGGACAATCGCTTCATCTGCTGTCGCATAGGTCTCCGAAAGTGTGTCGCCGAGCTTATAGGCCCAACCATTGTCGTGCGGCACGACCTGATAGGTGATATCGGCCATTACGGATCTCCTCTTTTATTCAACAGTGAGAACATGATGCCGAAAACTGCCCACGATTTTCGGCATCATGTTCTACTTCCGATGTGGTTTGCGCCGTTCGTCGAGCGCAATGATCTTCTCTAACGATGCGATATCCTCGCTGGTGACGACAGGAACCGGATCGGCAGCGATCGCCTCCAGCACCGCCTGTGAGACGGCGCCATTGCGGATCGCCCATTCCAGCGTTTCGCGCGTTGCCCGCTCAGCCTTCAGCTGCGCATAGAGCGCAACGATCAGCCGATCGCGAGCATCCATCCGCCGGTTCTGGTTATCCACGCTGCGGACGTCAGGCATCGCAATCCACCTTTGTCACTGATTTCGTTCAGGTGTATTCAACTGATGACGGATGGAAAGGTTCCGAAACCGGTGGGCGGCCGTTTGCCATTGCCGCCTCAGGCGGAAATCACTATCTGCAAGATATTCGCAAGAGGATTTCAACATGGCCGATCTCAAGGCTCGTCCCCGCCCGACCGGCGCCACCGCCGTTCTCGGCCGTACCGGTTTCCCGCACGTCACTTCCGCCACCAAGGGCGAAATCGATATCGTCACCGCGCCGTCGCAGCCGGGTTTCAATCCGCTCGACCTGCTCTATTCCTCACTCTCGGCTTGCCTGGTGCTCAGCGCCCGCATCGCCGCCAGCCAGATGGGCATTCTCGACAGGATCAGCGAAATTACCGCCGACGTCACCGGCGAGAAAGCGACGGAAGGCCTTTCGCGCGTTGCCAGGTTCAACATCGCCTTTTCCATCAAGGGCGACATCGATGAGGAAACCCGGCGGAAAATCGCCCATGCCGCCGAAGATGAGATCTGCACGGTGAGCAACACCATCCGCAGCAATCCCGAGTTCTCGACGACGATATCGGGGTAAGGCTAAATCTACATAATAATTATAGACAATTGAGGGAGGAGGATTGCGTGACCATTGCCCCGCTTCTATGCTCGGGCATCGAAAGCAATGATCCCGGCCACCATGCAGCCCAAGCCTCTCCCGACGTCTGAACAGCCCGTCGTCGCCATCATCGGCGGCGGTGTCTCTGGCGCCGGCGTCGCCTATCATCTCGCGAGAGCCAACTGCGGCGAGCGCCCTGTCATCGTGGTCTTCGAGCCGCGCGCCGAGCTTGGCCGCGGCCTTGCCTATGACACCGCGGATCCGGCCCACCGCATTAATGTTCCAGCCGCCAAGATGAGCCTGCAGCCCGACGACCTGGGGGAATTCCAGGCCTGGATCGAAGCCCGCGACGCCGTCGTCGACGACCCTGAGGCCAAACAGCCCGAGGGCCTGCTCTTCCCCCGGCGCCGGCTGTTCGGCGATTATGTCGCCTCGCTGCTGAAGCCGCAGCTGGAAGACGGTGCCGTGCGTCATTGCCGCGCCGCAGTGACCGGTGTCGAGCGCCGTGCCGGCCGCTGGTTGATCCTCGACGACAGAGGCGGCGTGACGGAGGCCGATATCGTCGCGATCGCCACCAGCCATCCGCCGCCGGCAGCCCCCGGCCGGCTTGCGAGCCGGCTTGCAGCCCATCCCCGTTTCATCGCCGATACGACCAAGCCCGGCGCGCTCGAGGTGATCCGCCCGCATGACCGGGTGCTGGTCATCGGCAACGGCCTGACGGCCGCCGATGTTATTGCCTCGCTTGCTGAGCGCGGGCATCACGGTCCGGTAACCGCGATCTCGCGCCGCGGTCTGCGGTCTCGCGGGCATGCGCCGATGCCGCAGCAGCTCTTCGGCGATTTCGTCTCCGATGCGACCCATTCCGCCGTGTCGCTGCTGACAGGGATCCGCACTGCGATAAAAGCGGCGAAGGCGGAGGGCATAAGCTGGCATGGCGTGATCGACCAGGTGCGGGCGCAGGGATACGATCTCTGGCAGGCGCTGCCGGTTGTCGAACGACGCCGCCTCGTCCGCCATCTGCGGCCCTACTGGGATGTGCACCGTTTCCGTATCGCCCCGCAGGTCGAGGCCGTGCTCGACGCGGCGATTGCCTCGGGCCGCCTCGATATCCTGGCCGGCTCGGTCGCCGATGCGCGCATTGAGGGCGAGTTCATTCTTTGCATCCTGCAGCCGCGTCATCAGCGCCAGCCGTTGGAGGGACGGTATGACGCCGTCGTCGTCACCACCGGCCCGGCGCATGGCGGCATTCTCGAAACCCAGCCGTGGCTCGCGGCACTCGCGGCAAGCGGCCACCTGTCGCTTGATCCGACCGGCCTCGGCCTTGCCTGCACCGAGCGTTCTGAGGCGATTGGCCCGTCGGGAACGGTAGATCCTTCGCTGCTGATCTCCGGCCCGCTGGCGCGCGGCACCTTCGGCGAGCTGATGGGACTGCCGCAGGTGACCGAGCATGCCTTCTTCGTCGCCGGCGAGATCGCCGAAAAGCTGCGGACGAGCGCGACGAATAGGCGTCCTGCCTGATTTTCCATCAATATGTCGTTCTTCGACTGTCCCCGGTGATCGACTTCTGATAGTCACTCGGCACTGCATAATTCCTTAAATCGAAATCGATTTAAGGATAAAATTATGCAGCAATTTAAAGTGTTACAGCGTCCTTGGCGGCTCTCGAAAAGACCCGCGGCGCTGTAATCTCCTGCCGGCCCGGCATTCGGGCGACCAGAAATATCGAGACCATGTCGCAGGCTGCCTCCACCCTTTCCGAAGCTTCGCCTTCCAATCGTTTCGCCCTTGCGTCGCTTCTTCTCGGCGGGGCGGCGATCGGCGGCTCGCCGATCTTCGTCAGGCTGTCCGAAGTCGGCCCGATGGCGACGGCCTTCTGGCGTGTGGCACTGGCCCTGATCCCGATCGTCATCGTCTCGCTCATGAAGAAGGAAAGGGGACCGAAACCGCAAAGCCTTTCCGACTATGCCATGCTCATTCTCCCAGGCGTCATGTTGGCGCTCGACCTCGCCGCCTGGCACCTTTCGCTCACCATGACGTCGGTCGCCAATGCGACGCTGCTTGCCAACCTCGCACCAGTTTTCGTCACGCTGATCGCCTTCGTCTTTTTCAGCGCGAGGATCAGCCGCGTCTTCCTGCTCGGGCTTGTCCTGGCGCTGTCAGGCGTCGTCGTTCTGAAGGGTGGACCGGCAGCCGTCGGCAATGGCGACCTCAGCGGCGACGGCATCGCGATCATCGCCGCCTTCTTCTATGCCTGCTACATCCTTGCGATCGGCAGGCTGCGCAGCCGCTTCGATACGATCCGCATCATGTTGTGGAGCACAGCATCGGCTGCCGCCTTCATCTTTCCGGTCGGCTTCTTCTACGAAGGTCACATGCTGCCCGCGACCGTCTATGGCTGGTCGATCGTTTTCGGCCTGGCCTTTGTCAGCCATGCCGGCGGACAGGTGGCGATCACCTATGCGCTGGCCTATCTGCCGGCAGCCTTTTCCTCGCTGACGCTGCTCCTGCAGCCGGTCGTTGCGGCCATCCTTGCCTGGGCGCTGCTCAACGAGGCGATCGGGACGATGCAGGCGCTCGGCGGCGCCGTGGTGCTTGCCGGCATCATGGTTGCCCGGACATCCCGCGTTCAGGTGTGAAGCCGAGGCCAATCGTCAGCGATTTTCCTGCAGCAGCCATTTCTGGATGATCGGCACATCGGCATCACCGAGATCGTGGCCGCCGGGGATGACGTCGGAATCGACGGTGGCGCCCGAACTCTTCAGCCTCTCTTCCAACTCGCTCGCATATTTGCCGTAGGCATCCGTCTTGCCGCTGATGACGAGCAGGTCCGTGCCCTTCAGATCGGCATGCGGATAGTCGCTGAGAACAGGCATGGAGCGCAGCAGCACCGCCTTATGAACCAGGTTCGGATGCAGGTAGAGCAGCGAGTTCAAAAGGTTGGCGCCATTGGAGTAGCCGACATAGACGACCTTATCAGGATCAAGCCCGTAGGATTTGACGGCCCCCTCGATGAAGGCCGCAAAGGCCTCGGCCTCGGTCTTGATGTCGTTCTGGTCGAAGGAGAAGGGGGTAATGCGCTTGTACCAGCGCGGAAACCCTTCCTCCGTCGCCCGGCCGCGCACGCCGAGCAGCGTTGCCCGCGGCGCCACCTTGTTCAAGAGCGGCATCAGCGTCGTCTCATTGCCGCCGGATCCGTGCAGCAACACGAAGACGCTGCCGTCTGGGTCGGGGGGCGTATAGAAGCGATGGACGAATGGCAGCTCGCGATAATTGATGCGCGGCTGACCGGGCATTGAAAATTGCGGCAGCATCACCTTCAGGTCATGGAGATTGGTAATGGCTTCGGGTGGCGCGAAGAGCTTGCCCCCGAGGGCGGCGTGCTCTTCGTCCACGGTCATGCCCGGCTTGTCGGTCGCAAGCTCCACCAGCGTGCCGCCGGGCTCGCGGGCGTAGAGCGAGCGGAAATATTTGCGGTCGTGCATGTTGGTCGGCGACGCGTCGGTCGCCTCGAGCGCCTTGCGAACCGAAAGCAGCGTCTCCTCGTCGGCGGCGCGGAAGGCGACGTGATCGACCGTGCCGGTGCCCGGTGCACCGGACCAGAAGCCACGCGCATCACGCACGTCGATAATGTCGCCGGACTGCGACACCAGCCTGTCGATCGTGCCGCGGCTGGCCTGGAAACGGTAACCAAAATGGCTCTCGAGGAAGCTGCGGCTTTCGGCGGGCTTCTCCGTCAGCATGGTGGCGCCGCGCACACGCTGGATGGCATGCTCGACCGGGATCGAGGCGCCATCCCAGGCGGCCGGCGATACCAGGTTCTTTGCGCCTGCGAGCTTGAGGATGATGTTGTCGGGGTCTTTCAGCCGCAGCACAGGCTCGCCGAATTCGTCGGCCGGTCCTTCAGAACGCAGGCCGAAGCTCATGGCGCGCGTCAGCCAGTAGCCGATGCTGGCGGGGTTTATCGATAGCGATATTTCGCTGATCTGGCCATAGCCGGCCCGGCCGGGCGCACCATCTTCCCAGGCGAGGAAGGTCAGGAGAGAACCTGGTGTCCCTGCAGCATCGCCATAGAAAAGATGAAGTTGCGTCGCGTCCTCGTAACCGGCTGTCTGCTTGACGAGCCGCATGCCGAGAAATCCAGCGTAGAAGTCCACGTTCGCCTGCACCTTTCGGGTGACGGCCGTGACGTGATGTATGCCTGATACCATCGAGAGCAGTCCTGATTGAAGCGGCGTCGTCAGGAGCGCGAGTATGAGAGCTGCGAAGGTCATACCGTTGCCAATGACGATCGCTTAGTTTTGTTCCGCACAAAGCGCAAGCGAATCGCCGCGCTGCAACAACTCCAAATGTTCGACATCTTCGAGTGCCTCTTCCAGTTGCTGCAGGGTCGGCGGCTTGACCATATAGGCGCGCGCGCCGAGATTTCTGGCCCGCCGCATGTCGCTCTCGTCGCTTGATGTGCTGAGAATGCAGACGGGAATTTGCTTGAGGCGGACGTCGGCTGAAAGCGCATGCAGCACCTCGAAGCCGTCCATGATCGGCATGTTGATGTCGAGCAGCATCAGGTCGATCTGCGGCACATCGGCGATGCCGGCGCGTTCTTCGAGCAGCCGCATTGCCTCGCGTCCATTGGTGGCGACATGCAGGTTGAAATTCACCTTCTCCCGCCGCATCAGCTTGATCTTCAGAATCTGGATGTCGGCCGGGCTGTCTTCCACCAGCAGCACTTCGGCCAGCCTGCCCGAACCTTCGCCTGGCTGCTCCGCCGGCCTGGCGCTGTGCGGGATGACCGATGTGGCAGACGGCGTGGACCTCGCCTCGGCGAGCGGCACTTCGAGAATGAAGGTGGCGCCCGGCCCATTGTCTGCCTCGCACCAGATCGAGCCGCCATGCATCTGTGCGATGCGGCGGCAGATGGCAAGGCCGAGCCCGGTGCCTTCGATGCCGCGGCCGACGAGGCGCTTGAACGGCTGGAAGATCAGCTCGCGATGCTCAGGATCGATGCCGGGCCCGTTGTCACGCACGGTGAGGCGGCAGATATTGCCCTGCGTTTCGCCTGCGATGCTGATCTCCGGAACTTTCTGCTCGCAATAGCGGATGGCATTCGACACCAGGTTCTGCAGGAGCTGGGTCAGCAGCGTCGCATCGCCCATGACCTCCGGCAGCGCCCCGCGGATGATGACGGCGCCGCGGCTTTCGGTCTGCTGACGCAGATTGTCCTCCACCTGGTCGAGCACATCAGATAGCGAGACCGGCCTGAGCTCCAGCCCGCCGTAGGCCTCGAGCTTGGTGAAACCCGAGACCTTGACGATCAGGTCTTCCATATGGTCGGCGGCGCTGAGCACGTAATCGAGCAATTCCCGGTCTTCGGCTGGAAGCGCGGCAGAACCGTGCAGGATGCGGCTGAAGGATTTGATCGTCCGGAGCGGCTCTTTCAAATCATGGGCCATGGCGCGGGTGAAGATCTCAAGCGATTGCCGCTTCTGCTCCAGCTTTGCTTCCAGCATGCCATGCATGATGGCGTTCTGGATGCAGCGATGCAGTGTTTCAGGCGAAAGCGAATCCTTTGTCAGATAGTCGCGCGCGCCGCTCTTCATCACCTCGACGGCCACGGTTTCGTTGCCCTGGCCGGTCAGCATGATGACGTTGGCGGCGGGATCATCCTCCAGGATATCGGCGAGAACGCCGAGCCCGTCGCGACCCGGCAGCGAATAGTCGAGCAGGATGCAGTCCGGCCGTTTCCGGCCGTTCAGTGCAAGGCCCTCTTCGCCCGTCTCCGCCTCCACGACGGTATAGGCAGTGCTGGAAACGCGGCCCAATATGCGGCGATAGACCTCGCGATCGTCGATGTTGTCGTCGATGATGAGAATGGAGCAGTGTTCCGCCAATCTGTCAGTCCTCGAGCGGCAGGATCGCGATTTCGAACCAGTATTCCTTCAGCCGCTGGATCGCGGCGAAGAGCCCGTCGAGATCGACCGGCTTCTGCACATAGGTATTGGCGCCGAGCGCATAGCAGCCATCGATATCGCGCTCGTCGTCGGAGGTCGTGAGGATCACCACCGGGATCTTGCGCCAGCCGGCGTTCGACTTGATCGCCTCCAGCGTCTTGCGGCCGTCAAGACCCGGCATGTTGAGATCGAGCAGGATCAGTCCCGGTTTCGGCACCATCGAGGCGAGCATGTCGAGCGCTTCCTGACCGGAGGCCGCCCAGCGGATCGAGTTGCGCAGGTTGGTGCGTTTGAAGGCGCGCATCGTCGCTTCGAAATCGTCCTCGCTGTCCTCGACGATCAAGATCGGTTGCGTGTCACGCTGCTGCATTCTGCCCCTCGCGCTTTTTTCCCAGGGTGAAATAAAATGTCGTGCCGGTGCCGACCTCGGATTCCAGCCAGATATCGCCATTGTGCCGCGCGATGATCTTGCGGACGAAGGTAAGGCCTGCTCCGGTGCCGTCGTCGGAATCCTGCGACTTTTCCAGCCGCTTGAAAATGCGGAAAATATCCTCGTGGAATTCCTGCGGAATGCCCTTGCCATTATCCTTAACGAAAAACACGTTGCGGGCAACCGTGCCGTCCTTACCGACGAACCGATCGAGGTAACCGATCGAGACGAGCGGCGCCGGCTTGTCATTGTATTTGATCGCATTGGTGATGAGATTGCGGAAGACTTCGGTCAGCCGCGGCGCGTCGCAGACCACCTCCGGCAGCCGGCCGTCGATGATGACCTTGGCATGCCGCTCCTCCAGCAACAGCTCCATCGTCGCGACGACATCCTTGACGATCAAGCCGATATCGGTGCGTTTGACCGCCAGTTGCTGCCGCCCGAGCCGGGAGAAATAAAGAAGGTCGTTGACGAGTTTCTCCATGCGCTGGCTGAGGCGCACGAGCCGGTTCAGCCGGCGCACGCCGTCCTGGTCGAGCTTGTCTTCATAGTCCTCCAAGAGGAAGCGGGAATGGTTGTGCAGGCCGCGTAGCGGTTCCTTGAGGTCATGCGAGGCGATATAGGCGAATTCATCGAGGTCGTGGTTGCTGCGCTCGAGCTCGGCAGTATAGGCCTCAAGCTGGGAAAGCGTCGTTTTCATCCGTTCTTCCTGGCGGACGCGTTCGCTGATGTCGCGCACGATACCGACGAAGGTCTTCGTATGGCCGGTGACGACGGCGCTGATGGAAACATCGATCGGAAAGACGATGCCGTTCTTGCGTCGTCCGGAGACCATGCGCGTCGTGCCGATGATGCGCTCCTCGCCGGTCTGCCGGTAATGGGCGAGATAGCCGTCGTGCTCGGAATGGTAGGGTTCGGGCATCAGCATCTTGATGTTCCGGCCGATCGTCTCCTGCGGGGAGTAACCGAACATGCTTTCAGCCGCCGGATTGAAATTCTTGACCGTTCCACGCTCGTCGATGACGACGACGGCATCAGGAGTGCCACGCACCAGCACGCCGAAGCGGACGCGCTCGCTTTCCAGGTTATAATTGTTGCGCATGAAATAGAAGACGAGAAGCGCGATCAGCCAAAGCGTGGCAGCCGTAATAGTGCGGTTGGCGATCTCCTGCCAGAACGCCGCTTCGTCGTGCCTGACGGCGAAAAAGCCGAGCATCAACAGCACGGTGCAGGCAAAGGCGAAGAAAAGCGGTGCATTTCTGTTGCCGAACCAGAGCGCCGTCAACACCAGCGGCACGTAGAGAATGCCGTTGGCGACACCCAGCGGTGTATAGAGATCGACGAGAATGCCGGTGAAGCAGACCGCAGCCGGGATCCACAGCGGGATCTGCGCCCGGTTTGTCGGCTGCATCCACCAGGAGCGGGCGAGAAGCCCCGAGCCGAAGATCACTATGCCGATCGCCGTATGCAGCGCCATCGCCGCATAGGGTCCCCAGCGGTAACCCTGTTCGGCATCGGTGACATAGCCGGCCAGCGCGATCATGCCGAGCGTGATAACGACATAGCTCGTCAGTTCCTGCACGACCCGGCTTTTCTTCTCCACGTGGAGCGAGAGCAGCAGCGAAAGATTGGCGATCAGGAAGACCAAAGCCGTGTTCGGCCCCATGCCGCCGCCGATCTTGGCGATGAAATCGGGCGGAACCAGGAAACGCGTGATCAACACGTCGACATTGTGAAAAGTCCGCCCGATTGTGACGATTTCCACGAGCCGAGCCGCAGCGATCGCCGCCGCAAGCCCCGCCATGATCGTTGCCGTTACCCGAAAACGGCGGGCCGCCAGTGTCGAGGCGGCAAGCCCCACGCCGGAAAGCACGAAGCAGAGCGCGGTGTTGAAGGCCATCGACGGAAAGCCGGGAACCAGCGAAATGACAATTTCGACCTGCAGCAGCCAGCCGGCAAGGGCAGTCACGCCGAGAAGGAACATCAGGCAGCCGACCGCAATCGCAAAGGCACGGTAGTGCCGCCTTGGCTGGTCCTGCAGGTCCACGTTGCCCTGATCCTGCACCCGTGTGTCCTCCTTCGGTTCGCGCGGCCATCTTTTCCGAAATCGAGGAATACTCAATAGGCAAGGCAGGGCGGTGCCACGCTTTTTGCGAAATGATCTGCGATAAGGTATATCGAATTTCAGTGGAACCGCGATATGGTGATGCCGAAGGACAGCGAGGTTCATTCGAACAATATCCAAATTACGGTGCTAGATGACCACCCTATTTTACGTCGACGACAGCAAGGATGACCTCTTCTATCTCGACTATATCTGCAGAAGGCAGCAGATCGATGTCGATCTATTCTGTTTCTCCACAGCCGAAATGGCGCTGGAGGCGCTGGAGACGCGCGCGGCGGAAGGCAAGACCCCGCCTGACTTGCTGGTCACCGATCTCTACATGCCACTCGACAGCGGCATCGGCCTGATCACTCGGTTGCGCCTGGATGATCGTTTCAAGGCGATGCGACTTGCTATCTGCAGCGGATCGGATGCTGCCGAGGACCGCGCGCGCTCACTCGATGCCGGCGCCGATGTCTATCTGGAAAAGCCACTTGACCTTGCTACGGTCATTCTCAATCTTGAGATGTAGAAAACGGCGAAAGCCGCATGACCTGTTCCTCCTCATTCGTCCCAACCATATGACAAACCGCAATTGACAAGGGCGAGGACGCATCACAAGATGCAACCGAAGCGAAGAATATGGAACGCAAAATAAGCGCTGAGAGAACCGATCAACCCGCGTTCGCCGCCACGAACATCAGCCAACCCCTTAGCTGAATGGGTCTATCGGCTCTCTCGCGCTTACGTCTGGCACTGCCTTCTCGCATTCATGGATGTTGAATGCAGGAAGAATACGATACCCAGGTAAGAACTACTGCCCCTCAGTAAAATCTGCCCGTGCATCACCTGTCGTTGAGATAATTGATGATTTCCGCCTTACATATCGAAAGTCCCCGTTTTCGATATCTCTCATCAATCTGTCTCGCAATTTTTGTAGCTCTTCGCGTTTAAGACGTATATCCCAAGATTTCGGGATTAGAGGTATCGGCGGGAGGAGAGGAAGAGTGGGAATGAGCAATGCCCCGGCAATTCCCTTTCATGCCGGACCGGAGCTTAGCCGGGCGATCAACCGCACCGATTTTTTCCGCCTGCTGAAGTCGGCGGCGCAGCATTACAACTTCGACAATTTCGCGCTTGCCCGCATTTCCGAGGCTTCGGCCCCTTTCGGTGAACGCGATATCGTCATCACCAATGTCGCTGAGCGGCGTGTCGGCCTTTTCATCACGACGTTGAAGGAAGCGCTGGGAACCGTCCGCGCAAAGACCGCCCAGTTCCTGGCAACGCCGGTCCATGGCAGGAGCGCACAGCCGGAAGTTTATCCGTCCGATCTTGTTTTCAACGAATTCCTGGGTGGCGTCTTTCTCTTCATCCCGCTGTTTACGCCGGAAGGGCGGCGATATTGCCTCGTGCTCAGCGGCGTGCGTCAGGAGCCGGATCAGAGTGAGATCGCCGACATGCTTCTCGACGCCATGCGCATTTTCGACAAGCTCTACGAGGAAATCCTGACGCCGGAAATGTCCGGACGGCTGACCCAGCGCGAATCGGAAATCGTCAAATGGACGAGCGAAGGCAAGACGTCGGCGGAAATCGCCATCATTCTCGGTCTCTCCGAACATACGGTCAATTCGCACATCACCGCGGCCGCGCGCAAACTTGACGCCGTCAACCGCGTTCATATGGTGGCGATCGCCTTGAGGAATGGTTTGGTTTCGTGAAATTGGTTTCGGGATTGGGGAAATGAGACGATGATCACCGAAACGGGCCGGAGGAACACCGTCAAAGTTCTCTTTGTCGACGACGAATTCATCGAATTCCGCGCGCTCAAGAAGAAGATCGCCGATCTCTCCGAGCCGGCCGTCGAGGTTGAATATTCGCCGTCGATCGGTGACGCGCTGGAAAAGATCCGCTTGGCGCGCTTCGATCTCATCCTGCTCGACAACCGTCTCTTGCCCAATGCCGATTTCCGCGAAACGGTGCCGGAGCTGCGCGGCATCGGTTACACCGGCCCGATCGGCGTCGTCTCGACCGATATATCGGGTGGCTATTTCCAGGAATTCCCGGATTACGGCGTCGATTTCCGCATCGGCAAGGACGAAATCGATGCCCAGGCGCTGCAGCACATCATCCGCGAATATGTGACCTATGACGTCCCGGATTTCTGGAAGGACGATTACAGTATCTAACCATCAGGCACTCGGAAGGCGGATTATGAATCGGCTGCCGCTCGCATCCGAATGTTCGAGGCTGATATCGCCGCCAAGCGCCGTTAGAAACTCCCGCGCCGTCGTCAATCCGAGACCAGCGCCCTGGACCGCTCCCGCCTTCGGCAATTTCCAGAACGGCTCGAATATTCGCTCCTGATAAGCCGGATCGATGCCCGTCCCATTGTCGGAAATCCGGATGAACCAGTTCGTCCCCGCGCGCTTCGCGGCAATGGCGACATGCGGCGGCGCTTCCCCGCGATAGGTGAGGGCATTGGTCAAAAGATGCCGCAGCACCAGACCGAAGAGGGCAGGGTCGGTACGGATGGAGGGCAGGCCGTCGCTTTCAAGCGTCGCCTCGCGGACCGCCGTCTCGTCGGTCAGTTCACCCCAGACATTTTCGGCCAGCGCCTGCAGATCGACCTCTTCAGGCGTCACCTGAGGTGTGCCGCCGGCAAGGCTCATCAACGCCTTGGTGAGCCGCTGCGCCGTCTGCGCCTTTTCGAGGATCATCCGGAGGCTCTGAAGCTGTTCGCCGTCGAGCGTCTCCTCGAGATCGTCGAGCAGCAGCTCGGCATACATGGCGATATGGCGGAGCGGCGATTGCAGGTCGTGCGAAGCGGTCGCGAGAAAACGCTTGATGCGCTCCTCGCCGTCTCCGGCGGCGGTGGTTTCCGGCGGTCTTGTCGGGTTGGATGACATCTGGCGGTTTCCCCGATCTCAATTGCAGCGCCGCGCATCCTTTCAGACGCGCAAAGGGCGCTGTAACACTTTGAATTGAAACATAATGCAGCAGCCCACAATAGAAAGAGGGCGCCGGCTCTGCAACCGGACGCCCTCTTCAAGGATGCGTTAAAAACGAAATAGAGCGCCGCGCGTCTTTTCAGACGCGCAAAGGACGCTCTATCACTTTGAATGGGCGCATAATCCTTTCCGAAAGTCGATTCCGATTTTCGGGGTTATGCGCTAGCTCGCGGACTTGCGCGGAAGACCCTGTTCCGGGGGGATGATCTCGACTGCCGTATCGGTTGCAGCTGCCTTGGCATGGCGGCGGCGCCAGTCGCCGAGGAAGAGCAGGATGGGTGCCGCGATGAAGATCGACGAGGCGCCGGCCACGAGAATGCCGAAGACCATCGGGATCGCGAAGCTCGAGACAGCACTACCGCCCCAGATCGCCATCGGCACCAGCGCGAGGAAGGCCGTCGCATTGGTGTAAAGGCTTCGCGCCAGCGTCTCGTTGATCGACTTGTCGATGATCTCGCGCAGCGGCATCGACTTGTAGAGCCGCATGTTTTCGCGCATGCGGTCATAGACGACGACCTTGTCGTTCACCGAATAACCGACAAGCGTCAGGATGGCGGCGATCGCCGTCAGATTGAAGTCGAGGCCGGTGATCGCGAAGAACCCGATCGCCTTGGTGACGTCGAGCACCAGCGTGACGATGGCGCCGACGGCAAACGGCCATTCGAACCGCACCCAGATATAGATGAGCATCGCGAAGCTTGCGATCACCACCGACAGGATACCGGCCCAGGCAAGCTCGCCGCTGACCTTCGGACCGATGACGTCGGTACCTTCGACGGTGGCGGTCGGATCGATCTTGGCGACTTCGGCCTTCAGCTTGGTTACCGCTGCCGTCTGCGCCTCTTCGCCGCCTTCCTGCCGTTGAGCGCGAACGAGAATGCTGTTCTTGTCGCCGAAGGACTGCAGCGAGATTTCGCCGAGACCAAGCGTGTTCAAGCCTTCACGGAACGTACCGAGATCGGCCGGGCCGGTGGTCTTGACGGCCATCTGGATGCCGCCGCGGAAATCGACGCCGTAGTTGAGGCCCGGATGAATGAAGAGCACGACGGAGGCGATCGAAAGCAGCGCTGAAACGGTGAGGCCGAAGAAGCGCGCCTTCATGAACTGGATGTGCTTGTCATAGGGGCTGAACGGGATCAACGGCCGGATGTTCAACACCTTGAGCTTGCTGCGGCGGGTGATCTCGATCATCGCGACACGCACGAAGGCGACCGATGTGAACATCGAGATGATCAGGCCGAGCGCCATGGTCACGGCAAAGCCGCGAACCGGTCCGGAACCGAAAAAGAACAGGATGGCCGCAGCGATCAGGGCCGTCATGTTGCCGTCGATAATGGTCGAATAGGCACGGCGGAAGCCGGTGTCGATGGCGGCGAAGGCGCTCTTGCCCTTGCGCGTTTCTTCGCGGATGCGCTCGTTGATGAGAACGTTGGCGTCGACCGCAAGGCCGATGCCGAGAACGACACCGGCAATGCCCGGTAGCGTCAGCGTTGCACCAACCAGCGTTAGCGCCGAGAAGGTCAGGATCGTGTGGATCAACAGCGCGATATTCGCCAGGAAGCCCCAGGTGCCATAGAGAACGAAGATGAAGGCTGCGACGAGCACAAAGCCGACGATGCCGGAATAAATGCCCATCTTGATGGCATCAGCTCCGAGGTCGGCGCCGACGGTGCGCTCTTCGATGACCGTCAGCTTGGCGGGGAGGGCGCCGGCGCGCAACATGGCGGCCAGCGTCGTGGCGCTATCGGCCGAGAAACTGCCGGAGATCTGGCCGGAACCGCCGGTGATCGGCTCGCGGATAACAGGCGCGCTCAGCACCTTGTCGTCGAGGACGATGGCGAAGGGATTGCCGACGTTCTGGCGGGTGATCTCGGCAAAGCGGCTGGCGCCGGCGCTGTCGAAGCGGAAGCTGACGATCGGCTCATGCGTGTTCGGGTCGAAGCTGACGCGGGCATCCGAAAGGCGGTCGCCGGAGATTTCGACGCGGTCGAGGACCGGATAGGACCTGCCTTCATCGTCCTTCAACATGGTGACGCCGGGTCCGGGCGCATTGTTCGGCGACAGCATGTGGAACGACATCTTGGCGGTGGAGCCGAGTAGTTCGCGAAGGCGTGACGGATCCTGCGCGCCCGGAAGCTGGACGAGCACGCGATTGGCGCCGATGCGCTGGATGGTCGGCTCGGAGACGCCGACCTGGTCGACGCGCTGGCGGATGACTTCAAGGCTTTGCTGGACGGCATTGTCGACATTGGCGGAGATGCCGGCCGGCGAGAAGCCGACGGTGATGGTGGCGCCGTTCGCAGTGACGGCCAGATCCGACTGGCCGGCGCTGAGGCCAGTGCTGATCGGGTTGGCAAGCGTCTTGAGTTCGGTGATGGCAGCATCGCTCTGCACGGCATCGGCAAGCGTCACGACGATCTGGTTCTGGCTGCGGACCACGGCTTTCGGCTGGATGCCCTTTTCGCGCAGCACGCGCCGCGCGTCCTGAAGCAGCGACTGCAGGCGCTCCTTGGTCAGGTCGGCTTCGTCGACTTCCAGAACGAGGTGCGAACCGCCGCGAAGGTCGAGGCCGAGCGACACCTGCTCATGCGGCAGCCAGGCCGGTACGCGCTGGAGGACGGATTGCGGCAGGACGTTCGGCAGGGCGATCAATAGGCCAAGTAGGATGATCACCGTATAGGTGACCACCAGCCATCGTGAAGTACGCATGTTGTATTCCTTGATATCGAGGGCCGGCGCTCGGGCGCTGGCGGCATGTCGTCAATGGTCGGAAGCGCCGATCGGCGCGAGCGTCAGACAGCGACCGGCGGTGCGCGCGGCTGATGGGTCCTGGAGACTGCGGCGTGAAGCGAAGCTTCGAATGCCGGAAAAGCGGCTGATATGTTCCAGCCGGCGAAATTAAGGGCCGGAGCGGCGGCAAGGGCAGGCGATCCGGCATCGTGCGCCGCCTGCTTCGGCGCAAGCTTGCGTTCGGTGGCAAGCAACCCGCGCACGGTATCGCGCGCAGTCAGCTGCGGCGGCTGCAAATCCCGATCGGAAGAGGAAAGCGTATTGACGGCGGCGGCCGGCGAGATCACCAGGTTGCCGCCGAAAAGCAGGCCGAGATAGGCAAGGATGGCGACGAGGAGGGAAGCGGCGATACGGCTCGTCAGACGGCGCTGGTCCAGCTCCATCTTCTCCGTCCCGGCGATGTCACTCCCGTATCGGCTCAAAAGCGCGCCAATCTCTCATTTTCTTTCCGGCGGAGAGTCATCCGTCGGCATAATTGTATCAGGCCCATGCCTGTCTTCATAGGGCACACTCTCATGATGCACTTGGGCGAGCCGGTCAACCATGCCCAGCGCGATTTCACGCTCACCCATGATGACGGTGTCGGCGCCATAGTGCTTCAGTTCATCGACCTCGGCGTCGGAATGGGCGCGGGCGACGATGAGGATCGATGGATTGACGCTGCGCGCCTGCTCGGCGATGCGGCAGGCCTCGAAGGCGTTGGGGATGGCGATGGCAATGCTGCGGGCGCCAGAAAGATTGGCAAGGTCGAGCGTTTCCCGCATCACCGCATTGCCCGCCAGAGTTTCAATACCTTGCGCCTTCAGCTCGCCGATGCGCTTGTCGGAGTCCTCGACGACGAGAAAAGGTGTGGCTGACGACTTGAGATTCTGTCCGACGATGCTGCCAACCCGCCCATAGCCGACGAGAATGGCGTGGCCACTGAGAGCGGTCGGGTGCACCTCGTCGTCTTCAGGCGGCATCTCCTCCTGCGCTGCTATCGCATCTGCAGCGGGAGCAGGGTCTGCCACGACATCTTCCCGCTTTGCACCATCCAGCAGCGGCCGCATACGGTCGCAAAGGAAGAACAGCAGCGGATTGAGAATGATCGAGATGATGGCGCCGGCAAGGATCAGATCGCGGCCTTCTTCCGGCAGCAGCCCGAGTTCGACGCCGAGGGCGGCGAGGATGAAGGAGAATTCGCCGATCTGGCCGAGGCTTGCCGAAATCGTCAGCGCCGTGCCGAGCGGCTTCTTGAAGGCGAGCACGATCAGCAAGGCGGCGACGGACTTGCCGACGACGATGATGAAGATGGTGGCAAGGATCGGCAGCGGCTTGTCGATCAGGATGTTCGGATCGAACAGCATCCCGACCGAGACGAAGAACAGCACGGCGAAAGCGTCGCGCAACGGCAGGCTTTCCTGCGCGGCGCGGTGGCTGAGCTCGCTTTCGGCAAGCACCATGCCGGCGAAGAAGGCACCGAGCGCCAGCGACACGCCAAAGAGCTTCGCCGCGCCGAAGGCAACGCCGAGCGCGATCGCCAGCACGCCGAGCCGGAAGAGTTCGCGCGAACCGGTATGGGCGATGCGGTGCATCGTCCAGGGAATGAGCTTGCGGCCGAAAACCAGCATCAGCGCCACGAACAGTGCCACCTTCACCAGCGTCATGGCGATCATGCCGCCGATGCCGAGATCGAGGCCGAACAGGCGGCTGAGCGCGGCCGAGAGCGGTTCGACAGGAGCGTGACCCTCACCGCCGATGCTGGCTGCGGCCGGGATCAGCACCAGCGCCAGCACCATGGCGAGATCCTCGACGATCAGCCAGCCGACGGCGATCCTGCCGCGCTCGGTTTCGACCAGGCGCCGCTCCTGCAGCGCCTTCAGGAGCACGACGGTGGAAGCGACCGAAAGCGCCAGGCCGAAGACCAGGCTGCCGCCGGTCGGCCAGCCCATGAAGGCGCCGAGCCCCCAGCCGAGCAGCGTCGCGAAGGCGATCTGCACGATCGCGCCGGGCACGGCGATGCCACGCACCGACAGCAGGTCTTTCAGGGAGAAGTGCAGCCCGACGCCGAACATCAGCAGGATGACACCGATTTCGGCCAACTCCGGCGCAAGGTTCTGATCCGCCACATAACCTGGCGTATGTGGCCCCACAAGCACGCCGGCGATGAGATAACCGACGAGCGGCGGCATCCGCAGCCGATGGGCAAAGGCGCCGAAGATGAAAGCCAGCACGAGGCCGCCGACGATTGTCGAAATCAGGGGCGTATCGTGTGGCATCGCTGTCTCCTGATCTGGAAATCCCGTTCGTAATATGACATATATGGTTTATATCGACCAATATGGGCAACTTGAAATCATGGGTCAAGGCGCAAGGGAAACAATTCTCACTCCTGCTCTCTGCCGCGCGGCGCGTGGCCTGCTCGACTGGACCCAGACCGATCTTGCCGAGAGGGCTGCCGTCTCGCGCAGCACCATCCGCGATTATGAAGGCCGGCACCACGACATCCACCGCGCGACTGAGGCGCAGCTACGCCTCGCCTTCGAGGAGGGCGGTGTCAAATTCGTGGAGATCGAAGGGGCAGGCACCGGCCTTTGCCTGCCTACTGCATAATTCAAAGGGTTACAGTGCCCTCTGCGCCTCTCGAAAAGACGTGCGGCTCTGTCATCGGGCAGGCTGAACCGGCTCAGGCGCCAGGCAGGCGGCAGAGACCTTGTAGGCAGAAAGCGCCTTGCCCTTGTAGTTGCCTTCCGTCGGCTGCCAGTTCTTCAGCACCTCGGGTGTCTCGGTGGCGCAGGTGAAGGGTCCGTCCGTCAGGAACAGCACCTTGCCGGTGATGTCGGCCGGCAGAGCGAATTCCTGCTCGTAATAGCTCTCTGGAAGGCCCGCGGGCGCCCGCGCATAGATCCGGTAGGATGCATCGCGGAGCGTATAGAAAAGATCGGCGACCATGTCGCGATTGTCGGTGACGATGATGTCGGTACCGGCCTGAGCTGCAAGTGCGGCGGCCTCGCGGCTGACTTCGGCACGGCCGAGATAGCGCTTCATCAGCGCGTCGCCGTTCGGCAGCAGCAACTGATGCGGAAAGATCGTCGCCAACGGAAAGAGCAAGCTGGCGATGCCGTTGATGGTCAGCGACAGCCTGAGCCCCTTCGGCCACATCCGGTAAAGCAGCCAGACGGCAAGAATGGTGCCCGCGACATAGGCAGTCACGGCCCAGTTGGCATAGGCCTTGGCGACCGTTGCCTGTAGCGTGATGAGAACCACCACCGGCATCGACAGCCAGACCAGCATCTTTTCGCGATCGTTGCTCCTACCCTTGATCATGCGATAGACCGCCCAGAGCATCGCAAAGAAGATGATCGGCCCGACCACGCCGAATTGGGCGGAGAAGAATTCAAGCCCGCGACGGACATTGATGCCGAGTTCGCTCCAATGGGCGATATCCTGTGTATGCCGCACCGTCGTATTGTCGTGCCGCAGGTTCCACCAGAGATTCGGCAAGGCGACGACCGCCGCGACCGCGACCGCGTTGATGAAATCCCGAATGGCGATGCGCGCCGCCGGAATGAGGAGGAGGGCAAGCGCGCCGCCCGGAACGACGAACAGTACAGCATATTTCGTCAGGAAGGCGAGGCCGACGCTAAGGCCCATGACGAGCGCCAGACCGACCGAGCGTCGCTGCGTCAAGCCGAAATAGGCAAGTAAGGCGATTGCGATGAAAAACAGCAGGATCACGTCAGTCGAGAAGAACACCGAAGAAAGCGCCACGCCGGGGAGCGTGATGTAGGTGGCGCCCGTCCAGCCTTCGATCTCCGGCCCGACGAAACGTTTTGCCGTCTTCATCAGCACCAGTGCGGCCGCCATGTGGATCAGCGGTCCGAGCAGCCTGATCCAATAGATGGCGTTGGAGCCGGAAAGCTCGGTCATCGCCCGGATCACCCAGGCAATCATCGGCGGCTTGGAATAATAGCCGAGATCGAGATTCTGCGACCAGAACCAGTACTGCGCCTCGTCGACGAAAAGGTCCGTCGCATCGAAATTGAGCGTGACGACGCGCCAGAGCGTGAAGCCAAGAACGATGAGGAGACCAGATCTGGGGGACATGAACCGATAGTTCCGCTGACATGAAAGGCGCGAGTGCGATACACCAAAGGTGCCGGACTGCCAACGGGGAAGGGTGGAGATCAGTATAAAGCATGTCGCGCAAAACTGTGCAGCGGCGGTAACGGCATGCGTAAAAGTAAAAATCTAAAGCGCGAAGAGCGTATCTGAAAGATCGCGACGCGCTTTAGAACACCCGAAGTGCGCGGAGATCGCGATTTGCAGCGAGAAAATCGAGACGGGCGACGGCGGCAAGCAGCGTCATTGCAATCAAGCAGGAACCCAATCCGAGAACAATCATTGCTCTGTCCTTGTCGACGTCATGTCTTGGTTATCGACCGGCATATAACACGGAGCTTGCGTGTGCCTTGTAGCAGCCGTGCAACTCCGCGGCAGTATTTGTTGTGAACGGCCTTGAATTGCTTCAAAAGCCTGCATCGCGAAAGGCTTATTAACCTTCAAGCAAGGAATTAACCATAAACATTGGTTTACACGTCGGAATGGGAAGATGCACTCGTTCCCACCAGGCATGACGCCGTCCCGCCGTACCGGGTTGATCCGGTATCCATCTCTTCAGACAGCTCCGAAACATAGCTGATAAGGGGGCTCGATCCGCCGGTTGTAACCGGTGGTGAGGACCGTCTCCACGCTTCGCGTTCAACGGATGCTGCGCAAGTTTTTGGCCGGGCGTTCGCCCGGAAAGTGGTTGGGGACAGGCGTTGAGGCAGGATATGCCATCAGATCAGGCTCGTGGCGCGCAGGCAGGCAGCTTGCGCGACCGTCTGCGCTTTGCCGGTCTCGATGCCGACCAGTGCGAGCTGGTGCGCCGCAACCGGCCGGCCCTCGAAGCGCATCTGAAGGCGGGCCTGAGGGATCTCTTCCATAGGTTCCAGTCATTCCCCGACGCCTCGCGCAATTTCGAGAGCGAGCGCCAGGTCGAGCGCCTGCATGATCTGCAGTCCTCGCATTGGGACGTGCTGACGGATGCACGGTTCGACAGCCTCTATGCCGAGCGCGTCAAGGTTCTCTCCGATACCGAAAGCAAGATGGGCCTCGACCCGCGCTGGCACGTGGCCGGCCATGGCGTCATGCTGGAACATGTCGTTTCCGGCCTCGCCGAGGAGATCGCCGGCCGTCCGGTGCTGCCGTCGGCCAAGCGCCGGACCCGCGAAATCTCCGATCTGATGACAGCGATCATCCGCATCGTCATGGTCGATGTGGAAATTGCCGTCTCGCTTCGCTTCAATGCGCTGCGCGCCGGGGAGCAGCGCGCGCTCGCCGATCAGCGCGCCGACAACGAGGCTGAGATCGCCCGGATCTTCGGCGATGTCATCGAAGGCCTGTCCGCACGCGACCTGACGCGACGCGCGCCTGTCGACGGCGATGGCGCCTATGGCGGGATCGCCGCCGCGCTGAACGGCGCGTTGGATGGCCTCCAGGCCGAGTTCACCGCCATTACCGAGCGCACGGTCAAGGCCGAAGCGGCGACGGGCTCGCTTGCCGGTCTGTCGCGGCAGTTTGCCGGCACGGCTTCTGGCCAGGCCGACCGGCTGCAGCTTTCCGCCGCGGCCCTTTCCGGCATCGCCGGTAGCGTCCGCGATGGCGCCGCCGACAGCCGCGCTGCCGAACAGGCGGCCGCCACGACGCGCGCTGCCGTCGAGGAAAGCGGCGAGGTCGTCGGCCGCGCGATCAGCGCCATGGCCGATATCGAGCAGTCGGCCGAAAAGATCGGCCAGATCATCGGTGCGATCGACGAGATCGCCTTCCAGACCAATCTCCTGGCGCTGAATGCCGGCATCGAAGCTGCTCGCGCCGGCGATTCCGGCCGCGGTTTTGCCGTCGTCGCCCAGGAAGTCCGCGCCCTTGCCCAGCGCTCGGCCGAAGCCGCCCGCGAGATCAAGACGCTGGTGACGACGACCAAGGCGCAGGTCAATGCCGGCGTGCAGATGGTCGGCCGCACACAGGATTCGATCGGCAGCATCGTACGCCAGGTCACCGACATCAACGCCGCCATATCAGGCATCGCCACCCGAACCGGCGAACATGCCGCAAGCCTCGACAGCGTAACAGCCGACGTCAAGGGCCTGGGTGGCGAGGTGGCCGATAGTGCCGGCCTTGCGGAGCGCTCGGCTGAAGGCGCCGACCACCTCCACGCCGTCATTCTCGAACTCGGCCAGACGATTCGCGAATTCCGCATCGCCCGGGAAAACGCCACAGCCGGGCGCCCTGGGCCGGTTCGCGTGACGCCGCCGCGCGCCATCGAGGTCGCCGCTCGTCCGGCACTGGCCGAGGACGGATACGAAAATGACGATTTTGGCCTTCCGCGGCCCTTCGCAAGCGTCGGAGGTGGGCGGAATGTTTACTAACCTATCGGATGATCGCCTCAGCTCGTCTTCTCGGGCCGGGGACAAGGGGACAAGGAAAAGCTGATGGCAGCAAAGAAGAGTGGCAAGACGCTGGATTTGACAGCGGTGCTCGACCTCAACGAGGCTTCCGCCTTGCGCGATAAACTCCTCTCTCTCAGGGGTAGCGGTCTTTCGATAGACGCTTCCGGCGTTGAACGGATCGGTGCTCTTTGCGCCCAGGTTCTGATGTCCGCCGAGAAGACCTGGGAGCAGGACAAGCAGCCGTTCACCTTCTCCAAGGTGTCCGACGCATTTCAGAAAACCATGCAGCTGGTAGGCGTCAATATTGACCACCTGCTTGCCAAGGAGATTCGGCAATGAAGAAAAAAGTGCTGACCGTGGATGATTCCCGCACCATCCGAAACATGCTTCTCGTGACGCTGAACAATGCCGGCTTCGAGACGATCCAGGCGGAAGACGGCATCGAGGGCCTCGAGATCCTCGAAGAGTCCAATCCTGACGTCATCGTGACCGACATCAACATGCCGCGCCTCGATGGTTTCGGCTTCATCGAAGGTGTTCGCCGCAACGAGAAATATCGGGCGATCCCGATCCTGGTTCTGACCACCGAAAGCGACGCGGAAAAGAAGAACCGCGCCCGCCAGGCCGGTGCCACGGGCTGGATCGTCAAGCCTTTCGACCCGGCCAAGCTGATCGATGCCATTGAGCGTGTAACCGCTTAAACCCAGGATTTGCTCCTATGGATATGAACGAAATCAAAGAGATCTTTTTCCAGGAGTGCGAGGAACAACTCGCAGAGTTGGAATCCGGTCTTCTGAAAATGAATGATGGCGATCGCGATCCGGAAACCGTCAATGCGGTGTTCCGTGCCGTGCATTCGATCAAGGGCGGCGCCGGCGCCTTCGGCCTTGACGATCTGGTAGCCTTCGCCCATGTCTTCGAGACCACTCTCGATTGCGTTCGATCCAACAAGCTTGAGCCGAACCAGGACGTCCTGAAGGTGATGCTGAAGTCGGCCGACGTGCTCGCCGACCTGACGAACGTTGCGCGCGACGGCGGCAGCGTCGATGAAAGCCGCAGCCGCGGCCTCGTCAGGGAGCTCGAGGCATTGGCCAACGGTGAAATGCCGTCTCCCTCGGCGTCAGCCGAGGCGCCTACGCCGAAGGCCGCCGCAAAGGCCGCTCCGGCGCCGACCCCCAAGCCGACGGACGACAGCGGCTTCCAGCCAGTCCCCTTTTCCTTCGACGATTTTGACGGCGAGGGCGATGCGGGCGGCATGCCGGCCTATGAAGTCATCTTCAAGCCGCGCTACGAACTCTATTCCAAGGGCAATGACGCCACCCTGCTGCTGCGCGATCTCTCGCGCCTCGGCGAAATGACGATCTATTGCAATACGGATGACCTGCCGGGCCTCGATGAACTCGATCCGGAAGGCGCTTATTTCTTCTGGAACGTCACGATCAAGACGGACAAGGGCGAGGACGCCATTCGCACCGTCTTCGAATTCGCCGAGTGGGATTGCGAACTGACGGTGAAGCCGGTCGCAGAAGCAAGGGCCGACGCGACCAGCAACGACGAACTGCCGATGGTGCCGGTTCCCTTCGATCTGTCGATCCTGGATGAAACGGGCGCAACGGAAGAGGTTTCTGCCTCAGACGCGCGCGCCGAAGAGACGGCCGCCGCTGTTGCCGCCGCCGAGACTGCCTCCAACGTCACGCAGATGGTCGCCGCCCGGGTCGAGAAGAAGGAATCGGCAGCCGCCGCAGCTGCCGCTGCAAGTGCTGCCGCCCAGAACAATGCCGCCGGTGCCGGCCAGACGATCCGCGTCGATCTCGACCGTGTCGACCGCCTGATCAACCTCGTCGGCGAATTGGTCATCAACCAGGCGATGCTGTCGCAGAGCGTCATCGAGAACGACACGACCGGCACCTCCTCGATCAATATGGGCCTCGAGGAGCTGCAGCAGCTCACCCGCGAGATCCAGGACTCGGTCATGGCGATCCGCGCGCAGCCGGTGAAGCCGGTCTTCCAGCGCATGTCGCGTATCGTCCGCGAAATCGCCGACATGACCGGCAAGTCGATCCGCCTGATCACCGAAGGTGAAAACACCGAAGTCGACAAGACGGTCATCGACAAGCTGGCCGAACCGCTGACCCACATGATCCGCAACGCCGTCGACCACGGCATCGAAACGCCCGAAAAGCGTGCAGCCGCCGGCAAGAACACCGAAGGCACGGTCCGCCTGACCGCCAAGCATCGTTCGGGACGCATCCTGATCGAGCTTGCCGACGACGGCGCCGGCATCAACCGCGAGAAGGTCCGCCAGAAGGCGATCGACAACGACCTCATCCCGGCCGACTCCAACCTGTCGGACGAGGAAATCGACAACCTGATCTTCCTGCCGGGCTTCTCGACGGCCGACAAGATCTCCGACATCTCCGGTCGCGGCGTCGGCATGGATGTCGTCAAGCGTTCGATCCAGGCGCTCGGCGGCCGCATCAACATCACCTCGAAGCCGGGCCACGGCTCGGTCTTCACCATGAGCCTGCCGCTGACGCTCGCCGTCCTCGACGGCATGGTGGTCACCGTCGCCGGCCAGACGCTGGTCGTGCCTCTGACGGCAATCGTCGAAACCCTGCAGCCGGAAGCTGCCGCGATCCACTCCTTCGGCGCGAACCACCGGCTGATCTCGATCCGCAACAGCTTCTGCCCGCTGGTCGATGTCGGCCGCATCCTGAACTTCCGCGCGACCCAGGCCAATCCGGTCGAGGGCGTGGCGCTTCTGGTGGAATCCGAAGGCGGCGGCCAGCGCGCTCTGATGGTCGATGCCATCCAGGGTCAGCGCCAGGTGGTCATCAAGAGCCTGGAGGCGAACTACACCCATGTGCCGGGCATTGCCGCCGCCACCATTCTCGGTGACGGCCGCGTCGCTCTCATCCTCGATGTCGACGCGGTTGTCGGCGCCTCGCGCGGCCAGTCGCTCAAAGCGGAAATGTCGCTAGCAGCGGTGGGATAAGCGAATGTCGTACACCGTAAAAAATCTGAACGAGGGGGATCGCGAGCTGATCGCGTTCCGCATCGGGGATCAGGAATTTTGCGTGAACATCATGTCGGTTCGCGAAATCCGGGGCTGGACCCCGGCGACCGCCATGCCACATTCGCCGACCTATATGCTGGGTGTCATCAACCTGCGCGGCGCGGTGCTGCCGATCATCGATCTTGCGGCCCGGCTCGGCATGAAGCCGGCCGATCCGACCGCCCGTCATGTCATCATCGTCGCCCAGGTCCGGCGTAAGGTCGTCGGCCTGCTGGTCGACGCCGTATCCGATATCCTGACGGTGACCGACGAAACCATCCAGCCGACGCCCGAAATCTCCTCCGAGCTCGAGCGTCAATTTGCCCGCGGCGTTCTCGCGATCGAGAAGCGCATGATCTGCCTGATCGAACTCGAATCCCTCTTTCCAGAGACCGAAAGCGAAGCCGCATGAGTGTAATGGGCGCAAAAGATCAGAGACAGGGATCCGACGAGGTCCTGGCGAGCGGAGAATATCCGCTGACGCGCCGCGACCTCACTGAGATCGCCGCAATGATCTATTCGGATGCCGGCATCTTCCTCAACGAGACGAAGGCGTCGCTCGTCTATTCGCGCCTGTCGAAGCATATCCGCAATCTCGGTCTGTCCGGCTTTCGGGAATATTGCGACCTCGTCGCTTCGCCGGCCGGCGCCGCACCGCGCCGCGAGATGCTTTCGCACCTGACCACCAACTTTACCCGCTTCTTCCGCGAGAACCACCATTTCGACCACCTGCGCGACCATGTCCTGCCGGAACTTCTGCAGCGGGCGAGATCGGGCGGCAGAGTGCGCATCTGGTCGGCCGCCTCCTCCGATGGGCAGGAGCCCTATTCGATCGCGCTGACGGTGCTGTCGCTGATGCCGAATGTCGCGGACTACGACTTCAAGATCCTGGCAACCGACATCGACCCGAAGATCCTCGCGATCGCCCGGGCCGGCGCCTATGACGAGAGCGCGCTCGAAACCGTTTCGCCGGCCATGCGCAAGCAATGGTTCAGCGAAGTCGAGGTTCAGGGCCGCAGGAAGTTTCAGGTCGACGACCGCGTAAAGCGGCTGATCACCTACAACGAGCTGAACCTGATGGCGCAATGGCCGTTCAAGGGCAAGTTCGACGTCATCTTCTGCCGCAACGTCGTCATCTATTTCGACGAGCCGACGCAGATGAAGATCTGGCAGCGTTTCGCCGGCCTGCTGCCGGAAGGCGGCCACCTCTATATCGGCCATTCGGAGCGTGTTTCGGGTGAGGCAAAACACGTCTTCGACAATATCGGCATCACGACCTATCGCTATACGGCCAAAGGTCTTGGGAGGAAGGCATGAGCGCTCCGGCAAGGGTTCTCGTTGTTGACGACTCCCCGACGATGCGGGGCCTGATCACCGCTGTGCTGAGTTCCGACCCTGAGGTCAACGTCATCGGCCAGGCCGGCGACGCGTTGGAGGCGCGCGAGGCAATCAAGCGGCTGAACCCCGACGTCCTGACGCTCGACATCGAGATGCCGAACATGAACGGTCTCGATTTTCTCGAAAAGATCATGACGCTGCGTCCGATGCCAGTGATCATGGTATCCACAATGACCCATCGCGGCGCCGAGGCGACGCTTGCGGCGCTGGAGATCGGCGCGTTCGACTGCGTCGGCAAGCCGGCTCCGGGCGAACTCAGGCCCTTCGGCGACCTCGCCGAGAAGGTCAAGGCCGCCGCGCGCACGCAACGCCAGTATTCCCAGCCTGTTGCCGCTGTGCCACCGCCCTCGGTCGCCGATTTCCGCGTCGGCCGCAAGATCGTCGCGATCGGCTCGTCGACCGGCGGCGTCGAGGCGCTGATTGCCGTGCTGCAGAAATTCCCGGCGAATTGCCCGCCGACCGTCATCACCCAGCATATGCCGCCGACCTTCACCAAGAGCTTCGCCGAACGGCTGAACCGTCTCTGTGCGCCTGTGGTGCAGGAAGCGACCGATGGTGCCCGTCTCGAAATCGGCAAGATCTATCTGGCACCCGGCGGAGAGCGTCATCTGCAGGTCAGCGGTGCCTCGGCGCCGTGCTGCCGTCTCATTGACCGGGCGCCGGTCAACGGTCACCGCCCCTCGGTGGACGTACTTTTCGATTCGGTCGCGGAACTGGCAGGCCGCAACGCCGTCGGCGTGATTTTGACCGGCATGGGCCGCGATGGCGCCGCCGGATTGTTGAAAATGCGCCACGCCGGCGCCAGAACGCTCGGCCAGAACGAAAAAACCTGTGTCGTTTACGGAATGCCAAGGGTTGCTCACGAACTTGGCGCCGTTGAGCAACAGCTTCCGCTGTCTGCCATCGGTGAAGAAATATTGAAAATGACAGCCGCCCGAAAGGAAGGGACCGAATAAATGTCGATAGCGGAGAAAATCAAAGTTCTGATCGTCGATGATCAGGTAACGAGCCGGTTGCTGCTCAGCGATGCGCTGACCCAGCTCGGTTTCAAGCAGATCACGTCGGCGGGCGACGGCGAGCAGGGCATGAAGATCATGGCCGAGCAGCCGCACCACCTGGTGATCTCGGACTTCAACATGCCGAAGATGGATGGCATCGGCTTCCTTCAGGCCGTGCGCACCAACCCGAACACCAAGAAGGCGGCCTTCATCATCCTCACCGCCCAGGGCGACCGCGCACTGGTGCAGAAGGCGGCCCAGCTCGGCGCCAACAACGTGCTCGCCAAGCCGTTCACGATCGAGAAGATGAAAGCGGCCATCGAAGCCGTGTTTGGAGCCCTGAAATGATCACTGAGGGGGCAGCCCGCCGCGTGCATATCATTCAGGGCGAGTACAAGGTTCTGAACGATCCGAATGCGGTCCTCTCGACCATTCTCGGTTCGTGCGTGGCTGCGTGCCTCAGAGATCCTGTCGCCGGTGTCGGCGGCATGAACCACTTTTTGCTGCCCGGTTCGGCGACGTCGCCGACAACAGGTGGCGATGCCACGCGGTACGGCGTGCATCTGATGGAACTGCTGATCAACGGTCTCCTGAAGCAGGGCGCCCGGCGTGACCGACTGGAGGCAAAGATCTTCGGCGGCGCGAAGACGATCTCGACATTCTCCAATGTCGGCGAGCAGAACGCGGCCTTCGCCGTGCAGTTCCTGAGGGATGAAGGCATTCCGGTGGTCGGTTCCTCGACCGGCGGAGAGCATGGACGCAAGCTTGAATTTTGGCCGGTCTCCGGTCGTGCCCGGCAATACCCCCTAACCGGCGCCGAAACGCAGAGAACCGTCGCTCTCGAGCAGCGCCCCGCCGCTCCGCAGAAGCCCGTCGAAACCAGTATCGAATTTTTTTGATGGCGAGGATTTTTATATGACATTTAACCCGATGATGGAGCCGCCTGCGCCAGTCGAAGCGCTGAGCGACATCCTGATGCGCATCGTGTCCGAACTGCACGATGTCGCCTACCTCATCGAGCGCATCGAGCCGCAGCTTCTTGAACTCGGCGGCGCCGAAATCCTGAACTCGCCGGATGCCATGAAGGTCATGCAGGGCATCGATCTGGCCGTGCAAAAATCGCGCGGCCTTGCCGAATTCATCGACACCATCACCGGCGAAATCCCACACGGCTGGGCAGTCGACGTCGCGACCGCGCTCAGCCTCGTCAAGCTGGCCGAGATGCAGAAGGCATTGGGCGGCGCTACGCGCCACGGCCACTCCCAGGCATTGAGCAAGGCAGCCGGCGACTTCGATTTCTTCTAGGGTCTTTTGAGCCCACACCCGCTTCACGAAACGCTCGCACAAGTTTCGCCGACTATTCGTTAGATGAGGCAATAAGCCTGCTTTGTCTTTGACGGATTGTGCGAGAACAGAATGAATCTGTTAAATCAATTAGTTCAGATCTTTAAGAACTTCGGTTCCCTTGGCCGAACACGCCTGATGATTCTCGGAGGCGTCGGTGCCGTCTCCATCGCAATCGTCCTTGCAGCCGCCCTTTTCGTCAACAAGCCGGCACAGGAAACGCTCTATGTCGGTCTGGACTCGCCGGATCTCAACCAGATCAGCATGGCGCTTGCCGAAGGCAACGTCGATTTCCAGGTCGGCACGGACGGCTCCAGCATCAGCGTCCCCGCGGGGATGACGGGCAAGGCCCGCCTGATGCTTGCCGAGCGCGGCCTGCCGAACAGCGCCAACGCCGGTTACGAACTCTTCGACAATGTCGGCTCCCTCGGCCTGACCTCCTTCATGCAGGAGGTGACGCGGGTTCGCGCTCTGGAAGGCGAAATCGCCCGCACCATCCAGTCGATCTCGGGTATAACAGCCGCACGCGTCCATATCGTCATGCCGGAGGTCGGAAACTTCCGGAAGGCGGAGCAGAAACCGACTGCCTCCGTCATGATTCGCGCCAGCGCCACAACTGGACGCAGCGCAGCGACCTCGATCCGCCATCTCGTCGCCTCGGCCGTGCCGGGACTTGACGTCGATGACGTGACCATCCTCGATTCCGCCGGCCAGTTGCTCGCTTCCGGCGACGAGGCGAGCAACAGCTCGCTGAATCGTTCGCTCAACATCGTCCAGAACGTTCAGCAGGAAGTCGAATCCAACATCGACAAGGCGCTGGCACCCTTCCTTGGCATGGACAACTTCCGCTCCAGCGTCACCGCCGATCTCAACACCGACGCCCAGCAGATCCAGGAAACGACCTACGATCCCGAATCCAAGGTCGAACGCTCGGTTCGCTCGACGAAGGAAGCCCAGCAGTCGCAGCAGAAGCAGTCCGATAGCGCGACGACGGTCGAGCAGAACATTCCGCAGGCGGCCCCTGCGGCCGGCGGTTCCGCCGGGCCCGAATCGCAGGACAAATCCGACAAGCGCGAAGAGCAGACCAACTACGAAATCAACAGCAAGACGACGGCGACGACCCGCAACAGCTATAAGGTCGAGAAGCTTTCGATCGCTGTCGTGGTCAACAAGGGCCGCATCGCCAAGATGGTCGGAGAACCCGCCGACCAGACCAAGGTCGACGCCTATCTTGCCGAAATGCAGAAGATCGTCGCTTCGGCGGCCGGCATCGACGCCAAGCGCGGCGACGTCGTCACCGTCACGGCCATGGACTTCCTCGAGAACCAGCTGCTCGAAGACGCCACCGGTGGTGTCCGCGTCATGGACATGCTGAGCCGCAACCTTGCCGGTATCATCAACTCGCTCGCCTTTGTCGCGGTCGCCTTCGTGGTCGTCTGGATGGGCCTGCGGCCTCTGGTGCGCAGCGTCAGCGGCAACGGCAGCTCTACGGCTTTCGGCGACGCCACGCCGGAAGCGGCCGGCCTCGAGCTTCCGGACTTCGCCCCTGCATCAGGAGCAGCCGGGGGCGCTCTCATGGACGGCTTCGGGTCCGATTTCGGCTTCGACAGTACCGAGGACCTGCTCAGTCTCGGCGACGACGATGGAAACTTCAATCGGCGCGTCAAGGAAGGCCCGGAACGCAAGCTTTCCCGGATGGTCGAGATCAACGAGGAACGCGCCGCGAAAATCCTCAGGAAATGGGCGATCGACGACGCAGCGTAAAGGAAAGGCCGGGCAACCGGCCTTTTTTTATGTCGGTACCGAAGCTTGCTTCCCTAACCGCGCATTGCTGAAAGCCGTGACGGGAACTGCGAGAGACTAGGCACGACAATCAGGGTTGGGAATTCGAATAAGACTATAGACCCGACCACCGAAATGCGGCTGTAGGGCGAGATGATGAGATCGACTCGCGTAAAACGCGAAGCAAGTTGCGATACCGCCAGAATCACCTTAGCCTCCCTATATGTTGAAGGCTGGAATGAGCGGTCGAATCAGTGCATGGGCGATAGCGAATGTAAATCCCTAGAAGTCGGAGATGGTGATTTGCATCGTCTGGCTTACCCTTAGGTGATTCGAGATGGGATTCGAGCGGAACTTGAATTGAATCCCTTACAGAAAAATTGCTGTTGCACCGAGTTCGATCGTTTCTCAGCCGCAGGACATTGCCAATGGATATGAATGTAATTCAGGCGAGCAAAGGCGAGAGGCATATGGCGAATTTCGCGAGTGCTGTGGTACCGGATCTGTTGCCACGCGATGAGCTGCTCCAGCGCCTCCACGGTGTCGCTAGCACCGGCAGGTTGCAGTCTGGTTTGCGCGCACTGACGGACTACGTGGGTGCTTCGCACTACCTTCTGGCGCGCTGCGATCTCCTCCAGGAAAGTGGCCTCGATTTCATCGTCTCGTCGGACTGGCCCTTCGACCTGGTCAGGGACATCGCCAATGATCTGGTCCGCGGTTATGCCCGGTCGACCGAGTTGGAAAAATGCATGCAAGTTTTCCAGCCGAATTTTGCCCTTCTGCCTGACAGTGCCGAAATTCCGGACGACGCTAGCCGCCAATATTGTTCGGTGACCTTCAATGTCGGCCGGTCACGGCTGGCTCTCATGTTCCTGTTCGGCGAGGGGTTCATCCTTTCGCCAGAGCGGCTGCGGGATGTAGGCCTGCTTGCAGGTTATGTCGCGAGCTTCCTTCGCTGCGGTGGTACGAAGGTCGATCGCGATTTCGAATTGACCGACCGCGAGCTGGAATGCCTGTTCTGGATCGCCGAGGGCAAGACCAGCGACGAGATCGCGATGATCCTCGGAATCTCTCGTAATACCATCAACAACTACATCACCAGCGTGATGCGCAAGACGGCGACCAAGACCCGGTCCGAGGCCATTGCCTTCGCCGTCCGCAATAATCTCGTATAGGGGGATCTATGGGGTATCCAGCAGGCAGGACCATGAGCAGTGCTGAGCAGCTGCGTATGGTGCGTGTGAACAGGATTTCCAGCCGGTCCGATCTTTTTCCGCGGCTGATCGCGATGCAGAAGCTCGCCGATGCGCAAGGCTTCGCAATCTTCCGCGTCAGCGGCTCGGGTCTTCCGGCAAAGCAGCGGCTTGCCTGCGAGCTCGAGAGCTGGGGGCCTTCCAATGCCGGTTTCGGCAAGGCCTTCACGGATGCTTACGGCGATATTCTTCTCGACCATATCGACAAGTCGCTGCTGCCGCTCTCCTGGGCCGGCGGTTACGACCGTGCGGCACCCGGTCCGGCGGACTTCTCGCCGTTCATGACGCGGCTGCAGGACGGTATTCTGCCTTTCTCCGGCCTTGCCTTTCCGGTGCGGCTCGGCGCCGTCGGCAATGGTTTCATCGTTTTCACCGGCGATGAGCTCGATCCCTCGAGCGATACCATCGTCGAGCTGCACGGTCGCTGCTGCCATATCATGATGGATCTGCTCTCGCTCGACGAACGCCGCACGGCTGCCGCCGAGGCGCTCAGCGAACGCGAGATCGCCTGTCTGCAGCTTGCCGGCGACGGCCGCATCAGCGAAGAGATCGCCGACAAGCTCGGCCTGTCCGTGCACACCGTGAACGCCTATCTCGGCTCGGCGACCATCAAGCTCGATTCCGTCAACCGTATTCAAGCGATCGCCAAGGCGATCCGGCTCGGCTATATCAGCTGAACCCGCGCAGTCCTTTACAGCGCGCTGTAACGCTTTGAATTGCTGTCCAAGGCGAACTTGAAAGCTCGGTTGTCTTGAAAGAAGTCAGCCTGCCAGCGCCTGAGGCGACTGGTTCACGCTGTAACGCGCTTCCCGAAGGCTCTTTTTGAGGAAGATGGTGTTCTCGTCGGGATCGGCCGAGGGATCCTGGAAAGCGATATGATTGATCTCGATGCCGGCGTGATCTTCGGCAAGGGTGAGCTGCGCGTAGACGGTGACGCCGCGCGGCTTGATTTCCAGGTCGAGAACGACTTCGGGCTTGCCGCCCCACTCCAGCGTATAATTGCCACCCAGGCCGAAATTCACCGTGCCTGGATGAAAGAAAAGCTCCGCCGCCGAAGCGACGAGATCGGAAAGATTGCCGTAATACTCGAAGCGCAGCAGTGAAATAAGGTCAGAAGCATCCAGAAGGCGCAGTTCAGTGGCGACCGGGCTGATCGCGTCTGCGAGGATCTTTTCACGCTGGGTAGAGTGGGGGCATTTTTTCATTCGGCTTATCTGACCCGTTTGTTCTTGGCGTCTGCAGCGTAGACCCGGTGAATGAGCTCCGCAACCGCCTTATAGAAGACTGACGGGATGACACTATCGATCGAGACTTGCGCAAACATGGAGCGAGCAAGCGGCGGATCCTCGAACACCGGTATGCCGTTCTGCTCGGCAATCTCCCTGATTTTGAGCGCGATGAGGTCCTGACCCTTGGCCAGCACCACCGGCGCATCATTCTCTTCACGCGCGTAACGCAGCGCCACCGCATAGTGCGTCGGGTTTGCAATCACCAGCGTCGCGCGGTGCACGTTGGCGATCATGCGCCGGCGCGCGCGGTCGCGCATCAGCGAGCGCTGCCGGCTCTTGACGAAGGGGTCGCCCTGCGCCTGCTTGTTTTCTTCCTTCACCTCGTGCCGCGTCATCTTCAGCTCGGTGAACCAGTGATGGCGCGTCCAGAAAAGATCGGCGATTGCAACGATCGCGGTGGCGATCAGCATGACGATGACGATCTTGCGCATCGCTGCCATCATTCGCACGAGAATCGTCTGCGGATCGGAGAACATCGCGTCGATCGAGCCGAAATATTCGCTCCTGAGCACGAAGAACAGGATCACCCCGACGACGACGACTTTGAACAGCGATTTTCCGAATTCGACCAGGCCGGGTACGCTGAACAGCCGTGACCAGCCTTTGATCGGCGAGATACGCGAGACCTGCGGGCGGATGCGTTCAAGCACCAGTGTCGGCAAATTCTGGAAGACGGAGGAGGCGATGCCGAACACCATAAACAGGATGAAGGCGGGCGCCACCAGTGCCGCACTTGCCCAGCCGAGCCGGCCGAACAGCGCCAGCACATCCGGTCCCGTCTCGATCTTCCATTGGTCGGGCTGTTCGAAGACGTCGCGCAGCGTTTCACTCATGCGTCCGACGCTGTCGGGAAGGAAGAATACGAGGTATATGAAGGTGGCGAGGATCGTCGCAAAGATCGAAAGTTCGCGCGAAGACGGCACGTTGCCCTTTTCCGCGGCATCGCTTTGCTTTTTCGCGGTTGGGGCTTCTGTTTTGCTGTCCTTGTCATCGTCTGCCAAGTCGCGGCCCTCCGTCAAAGAAATAGGCCGCAGCTAATGCATGTCGCCCAAAAACGTGCAGCGGTTTTGGGATGACGACATGCATCAAAACAAAGACCTAAAGCGCGTCGCACGAACCGAGTTCTATGCGACGCGCTTTAGAGCGCAGCCTGTTGCGGGAAGGGTAGTCGCCTGTGGCACGGCGATCAACAGCGGCCTTTCGGCATGCCGGATTTGTCAACAGTCTCGAAGAGCCAAAGCATGTCTCGCAAAAGTGTGCAGCGGTTGTCTAATCGCATTGCCTTAGTCAAGGCTGTTTTGTTTTGTCATTCGGCATTGGCTCTGTTTTTGGAGAACGCGTAACGCGACGTATTCGATGGGTTGGGCGATGTTGTCTTCAAAGCTGTCCAGCGCCGGGAGCAGGGTTGTCTGCGCGGTCGACACCTGGTCGCCGCATAATGGGTCTCCGCAG
>NZ_LWBS01000337.1 GCF_001652265.1 Rhizobium leguminosarum | reverse complement strand
GGACGCACGCGATTGCATTGCCGACCTGCGTGCCAACGGCATCGAAGTGATCGTCGGCACCGGCATGGACATCGACCATGCCGAGCAGGCCGGCCTGCCCGGCGTGCTGCTGTACTCGGCCGATTCGGTACGGCAGGCGTTCGAACACGCCCTCGAACTGACCCCGGCCCTGGCCCGCTCCACCGGCAGCCGGCCGCCCCTGCGCCGTCGCCCGGCAGTGCGCAGCGACGCGCATGAACTGCTCGGCGACAGCGACGCGATGGCACAGGTGCGTGCGCAGATCGCGCTATACGCGCCGCATGACAGCACCGTGCTGGTCAGCGGCGAAACCGGCACCGGCAAGGAACTGGTGGCGCGCCAGCTGCATGCGGCCAGTGGCCGTCGTGAACGCTTCGTGGCGCTGAACTGCGGCGCGATCAGTGAGTCGCTGCTGGAAGCCG
>NZ_LWBS01000336.1 GCF_001652265.1 Rhizobium leguminosarum | reverse complement strand
GGCTTGCCGATGCCACCTGCGGCACGATCCGATTGAAGCTGTTGAAGATCGGCGCGCAGGTCCGCGTCTCAGTCCGCCGCATCAAGGTGGCGATGGCTTCGGCCTGTCCCTATGCCGAGGAATTTGCGCTGGCTCACGCCCGAATATGCGCTGCGGCCCGATGATGCCGCCGGACCTGAACCCACCCACCAACGAAAAAGGATACATCACCGGCCCAGACAAAACGCCCCACATCGCGGCGACGGCGGCGCGCGTCTTCGCCGGCGAGCCCAGCCCCCACCGCCGCCAACAGCCCAACGTCAACCAAAGCCACAGGCGCTGGTAGAGTCGAGGACAGGCGCGGTGACATGAGTCCCGTTTCCTGTCCCCGCTCGTCAAACCGGACGTGCCGATTTCCGGCATCCGGCTTTCCGACTGGCTTCACCGCATAGCTCTCGGAGG
>NZ_LWBS01000335.1 GCF_001652265.1 Rhizobium leguminosarum | reverse complement strand
GGCTTGCCGATGCCACCTGCGGCACGATCCGATTGAAGCTGTTGAAGATCGGCGCGCAGGTCCGCGTCTCAGTCCGCCGCATCAAGGTGGCGATGGCTTCGGCCTGTCCCTATGCCGAGGAATTTGCTCTAGCTCACGCCCGAATATGCGCTGCGGCCCGATGATGCCGCCGGACCTGAACCCACCCACCAACGAAAAAGGATACATCACCGGCTCAGACAAAACGCCCCACATCGCGGCGACGGCCGCGCGCGCCCTCGGCGGCGAGCCCGGCCCCGACCGCCGCCAACACCCCAACGTCAACCAACGCCACAGGCGCTGGTAGAGTCGAGGACAGGCGCGGTGACATGAGTCCCGTTTCCTGTCCCCGCTCGTCAAACCGGACGTGCCGATTTCCGGCATCCGGCTTTCCGACTGGCTTCACCGCATAGCTCTCGGAGG
>NZ_LWBS01000334.1 GCF_001652265.1 Rhizobium leguminosarum | reverse complement strand
AGGACGGCATCGTCTCGCGGATGCCTCCGCCGTCGCTGATCAGGATGATCGAGTCTCCGATCCGGATTTCCGTTGGCGCTCCGGAGCGCACTTCGCCTTCGGCACCGAAGACGTTTTTCAAGAATCCGGCCAAGCCGGTGAAGTCGCTCGTGACAATTCTCGGTATGACGGAAGGCCAGCCGACGGGCTTGTATTGGGTCATGCGCCTAACTTTGACGACGATGCGTCGCTTATCAAGACTACCACGATAGCACCAAGCGTAGGGCGGATTAGCGAAGCGTAATCCGCCATCTTATCGCCAAGCTCGGCGGGTTATCGGGCCCCGCGTCGCGCGGACCCGTTGGGCTAACCCGCCCTACTAGCTCCAGCTACACCGCCCAATAATTCGGGTGCGTATACGACTGCGAGCGGTCGCCCCAGTCGAATTCGTCGCCGTCGAAC
>NZ_LWBS01000333.1 GCF_001652265.1 Rhizobium leguminosarum | reverse complement strand
CGTCACCGTTTTCCGCCACGGATCGTTTCTCACGCGGTCTGGCTTTATTTGCGGTTCAACCTTAGTCTGCGTGAAGTTGAGGAAATGCTGCTCGAGCGTGGAATCGACGTGTCATACGAGACAGTCCGCCGCTGGATCGCCAAGTTCGGACCCCAGATCGCACGCAACTTGCGGCGGCAGGCGCGCCCCGGCGATATTTGGTATCTGGACGAAGTCGTTGTGAAATGCGCTGGAGAGAAATTCTGGCTCTGGCGTGCGGTCGATCAACATGGCACCGCTCTCGAAGAGATATTGCAGAAGCGGCGTGATAAAAGGGCAGCGAAGCGCGTGCTGGTGGCGTTAATGAAGCGCTATGGCTTTGCTCCCAAACGGATCATCACCGATAAGCTCCGCTCCTACGGTGCAGCAAAGGCGGAAGTGGCACCCGGCCTTGACCATTGGTC
>NZ_LWBS01000332.1 GCF_001652265.1 Rhizobium leguminosarum | reverse complement strand
CTGGTGCAAAGCCGCCGAAATGCCAAGGCGGCAAAGCGTCTGATGCGTAAGTTGCTGAAGGCTCAAGGGCGGACACCACGGGTCATGATCACCGACAAGCTCCGGTCCTATGATGCCGCCAGGCGCGACCTCATGCCCGGTGTCGAACACCGGTCGCACAAAGGCCTCAATAATCGAGCGGAAAATTCGCACCAGCCGACCCGACGACGCGAAAGGACCATGAAACGCTTCAAGTCGGCACGCCAGCTTCAGCGGTTCGTTTCCATCCATGATCCGATTGCCAACCTGTTCCACTTTCCCCGCAATACGCTGTCATCGGCTCAACATCGAGACCTGCGTAACGCCGCCATGCAAATCTGGAACAAAATCGCGTGTGTCGCCGCAGCCTGACAGCCGTCCCGGCCAGCTATCGCTGCATCAATCCGCTGATAACTTTACAGTGCC
>NZ_LWBS01000331.1 GCF_001652265.1 Rhizobium leguminosarum | reverse complement strand
CCGAAACCCTTGGAGCGACCGGTTTCACGGTCCATCATGACCTTTGCGGAAGTCACGGTGCCGAACTGACCGAACGCCTCTTGCAGCGATTCGTCACGCACGCTGTAGGCCAGATTGCCCACATAAAGCTTGTTTCCCATGGGGAAGCCCTTCTCTCTTCTCTAAACCCAAAAAACCATGTGGAGCTTCAACCCATCGTGAACCATTCAAGCGAAGGTGCGGCGTCCAGACACAGGCAATTGATTATGGTGCGGGGTCAAGGAATGCGTAACGGCACTCCGGCAAGTGTTGTTTTTCCGAGCTAGCACAAACCCTCGCGCCACCGGGCGCTCAGGTTTCCGTCATCGATACCATCGCCGCCGCCCCCTCTCAAGCCATGACGCCGCCCCTGCTTTCCGCCCTCGCCCGCGTGCTCGCCAGCATCGACGCCCCGCGCAATCTGCGC
>NZ_LWBS01000330.1 GCF_001652265.1 Rhizobium leguminosarum | reverse complement strand
TTAAATCGGGCCTGTCTCTGGTGGAGCCTGGATTGTAGCGGAGGCTTGGCGTAGGTTGCCACAGCGCTTGCCGGGTCACTTTCCCGGCGCAACATCCATATCGTCTATGTCGTCGTCGTCGCGACCTTCCTCACCATGCTGGTCACCGGCGGCGCCCACGTCGGCCCCTTCGTTCTCACCACGCCGTTTCTGGATGATTTACGCTTGGAGACCGCGCAGATTTCCTCGGCCCTTGCGATCCGCCGGATCCGTTGTGGCTTCATGGGTCCGTGCGCCGCCGCTTTCATGAATTATTTCGGGGTGCGCAAGGTCATCGTCTGCGCACTGGCGCTGATCGGCGCGGGCTTCTTCGGTTCGCTGTTCATGACGACGCTGTGGCAGTTGCTGCTGCTCGGGGGTATCGTCGTCGGCTTCGGCACGGGTCTGACGGCCATGGTGCTCGCCG
>NZ_LWBS01000329.1 GCF_001652265.1 Rhizobium leguminosarum | reverse complement strand
AAATTATTCGTGGGGCGTAGCAGTTGGTCCGGGGGACGATGGGGCGCAAGAAACGATTTCGCCTGTACGTTGGAAAGCGATTCATAAGCCTGAAACTCGGATCGGCCGCTTTCGGTCAGCCTGGCAACGCGGCGACGTGCGTACTGAGGGTTCGGCACCGTGTCGATGAGACCTTCCTCTTCCAGACTGCGCAGCAGACGGCTCATCAAGCCGGAGTCGAGACCGAGATAATCGCGGATAACCGCAACATCCGTTTGTCCCCGGCCGATTGAATTGAGGACGCGGGCAGCGCCCAGCGGACGGCCGCGTCCGCGGAAAGACGTATCGAGAGAGCCGACTTCGGAGGTGACGCCACGGTTGAAGCGACGGACACGAGAGACAGGAACGTAGGTAATATTAAATGAATGAGACAAAATAATTTCACCGGACAATACCGAGCACTCGC
>NZ_LWBS01000328.1 GCF_001652265.1 Rhizobium leguminosarum | reverse complement strand
ACATCCTGCGCATCCGCAGCGGCGACGCCCAGGCCACCCAGCGCGCCACCGACATCATGGAACGCCAGCTGCGCCAGATGGTGCGCCTGGTGGACGACCTGCTCGACGTGTCGCGCATCAACACCGGCAAGTTCGCCATCAAGATGGGCCGCGTCGAACTGAAGGCGGTCGTCAACGACGCGCTGGAAGTGGTGCGCTCCTACATCGAGCTGCACGGCCACGAGCTGGTGCTGGACTTGCCGGACCGCCCGGTCTTCCTGCACGGCGACGCCACCCGCCTGGCACAGATCCTGTCGAACCTGCTGAACAACGCGGCCAAGTACGCCACCCGCTGCGGGCGCGTGACCCTGTCGGGCCACGTCGAGGACAAGACCCTGGTGCTGGAAGTGCTCGATACCGGCATCGGCCTGGCGCCCAACATGCTGATCTCGGTGTTCGACATGTTC